>NZ_JBFAUZ010000056.1:0-63406 GCF_040679555.1 Spirillospora sp. NPDC052242 | reverse complement strand
GGCCCGTCTCGGTCTGGGCGTCCGCCATGTCCTGGACGACCTTGCGCAGATGCGCGTGGACGTCGTAGGCGGCGGGCCGCTTCGTCGTGCGGCCGTCCCGCCGTGCGGCCGTCCCGCCGTGCGGGTGGGTCAGGCGGGTGGGTCAGGCGGGTGGGTCAGGCGGGTGGGTCAGGCGGGTGGGTCAGGTGGGCGGGGCGGGCAGCAGGTGGGTGCGGGCGCGGACGGCGGCGAGGACGGCGTCGGCGGTCTCGGCCGGGGTCTGCGCGGTGCTGTCGATGACGTGCCGCTCGAGTTCGCCGAGGTCGCCGAACTGGCGGTGCATGTCGCGCAGCGGCCCGGGGTCGGTGAGCTCGCCGGGGCCGCGGCGGGCGGTGCCGCGCGCGACGGTGGTGTCCTCGTCGGCGCGCAGCACCAGGTAGTGCAGCCGCACTCCGGCGCGTCCGGCGGCGGTGACGAGGGGGCCGGTGAACCAGGGGCCGACGACGCCGTCCACGATGACGTGGAAGCCGCCCTGGGCGTAGCGGGCGGCGGCGCCGGCGATGACGTCCATGACCACCCGGTTCTGCTCGTGGGCTTCGGGCAGGTAGGGGGCGACGGCGCCGCGGCGGATGAACGCGTAGAAGTCGTCGGTGTGCAGGTGGACGCTGGGCGTGGCGGCGTCGGCGAGGATCCGTGCGACGGTGCTCTTGCCGGTGCCCGGCGGCCCGGTGACGACCAGCACGTCCGACGTCCGCGCGTCGCGGGCTGTGTGCATCCGCTCATTATCGCGGGCGCGCCGCCCGGGCCGGCCCGTCCGGCGGGCCTGTCACGGGGCCTGTCGCGGGGGCGGCCGCAGGGGTGGCCGATAGGGTGCCCCGGACGTCGTCCGTGCCGGGGCGCTGGAGGGGTTCATGGGTCGCGATCCGCAGTACCTGGCGTTCATGCGCGACCGGCTCGCCGCCGCGGGCGGGGCCGATGCGGGCGGGCGGCGGTCGCTGGCCGAGGCGCGCCGGGAGCACGCCGCCGACCTGGCGCGGTCGCCGCGGGTGCCGGTCGGCGCCGTGGAGGACGTGCGGGTGCCCGGCGCGGCGGGTCCGCTGCGGGCGCGCCTGTACCGTCCGGCGGGCGAGCGTCCGGGCGGGCCGCTGCTGGTGTTCTTCCACGGCGGCGGGTGGGTGCTGGGCGACGTGGAGTCCTACGACCCGGTGGTGCGGGCGCTGGTGGCGGCGAGCGGGGTGGCGTGGCTGTCGGTGGACTACCGGCGGCCGCCGCGGCACCCGTTCCCGGCGCCCCTGGACGACGCGGTCGCGGCGGTGCGGTGGGCGGTGCGCCGCGCGCCCGCGCTGGGGCTGGACGCGGGACGGGTGGGGGTGGCCGGGGACAGCGCGGGCGGGCAGCTGGCGGCGGCCGCGGCGGGGCTGCTGCGCGGGGCGGGCCGGTACCGGCCGGCGGTGCAGGTGCTGCTGTATCCGGCGCTGGACCTGCGGGCGGAGCCGCCGCCGCTGCCCGATCCCGACCCGGACGGGCTGGACACGGCGGGCGTGTCGGCGGGCGCGGCGCTGCGCATGTATCTGGGGGACGCGGACCGGACGCGGCCGGAGGTGTCACCGCTGCTGGATCCGGATCCGGGCGCGCTGCCGCCGGCGGTGATCGCCACGGCGGAGTTCGACCGGCTGCGCCCGCAGGCGGAGCGGCACGCGGCGCGGTTGCGGGCGGCGGGGGTGCCGGTCGCGGTGGTGGCGGGCGGCGGCCTGGATCACGGGTTCCTCGGGTGGGGGTCGTTCGCGCGGCGCCCGGCGGAGGCGATCGCCGAGATCGGCGCGGCGGTCCGCGCCGCCCTGGCCTGACGCGGCGCGCGCCGGACGGGGACGTCCGCGCGGCCGCCGTCGGGTTGGGCGCCGGTTTTAGGTGGGTTGACGTGGGCATTCACTGAAGAGACCGGACGGCGAGGGGGGCTCTGTGCAGAGGACGCATCGGCTGCGGATGGTGCGGGTCGCCGAGTCCGGTCTGGAGGAGTGGGCGTGCCCGGTGTGCGGGCGGCGGATGCTGCTGCGGTGGCCGCCCGACTGCCACAAGGAGGTCGTCGACCGGGGCGACGAGGAGGCCTGCCACGTCGCCGACCGCGATCTGGGCGCCGTGGAGGGCGCGGCGGAGAGCGCGGTCGCGCGGCGGGAGCGTCCGCGGGCCGGTGTCGCGGTGGCCTCGCGGAGGCGGCTGCGCGAGACCGGGGTGCGTTTCGGCGCGGGCGAGCAGGCGGCGCCCGGCTCGCGCTGAGGGCGCGCGCCCGTCGGCGGACGTCCGGCTTGCCGTGATGCGGCCGTCGTGGCCCGGTGCGGTGCGGTGTCAGCGGGTGTCGGCGGCCAGGCGGATGCCGAGGCCGACCAGGACGACGCCGGAGACCTGGTCGAGGCGCCTGCGGACGGCCGGACGGTTCAGGAGGCGGCGGGCGGCGGCGACCAGCCACACGATCACGGTGTACCAGGCGAGGTCGATGAGCGCCCACAGGACCGACAGCAGCGCCAGGGCGGCGGGGACCGACCAGCCGGCGGGGACGAACTGGGGCAGGAACGACACGGCGAAGACGCCGGCCTTGGGGTTGGCGGCGTTGGTGATCAGCCCGTTGCGGTAGTTGCCCCACCAGCTGCGCCCGCCGCCCGCGAGAACGCCGAGGCCCGCTCCTGGCCCGTCCGCTCCTGACCCGTCCGCACTGGGTCCGTTCACACCGGGTCCGTGCGTGTCGAGCCGGTTCGTGTCGAGGGGGTCGGTCGTTCGGCCGGTGCGGTGCCGGGCCTGCCAGAGGGCGCGGACGCCGAACCACACCAGGATGACGGCGCCCGCGATGCGCAGGCCGTCGTAGGCGAGGCGGGACGCGGCCAGCAGGGCGGTGAGGCCCGCGGCGGCGGCCAGTCCCCAGGCCAGCACGCCGGTCTCGTTGCCGAGGACGGCGGCGAGCCCGGCGCGGCGCCCGTTCAGCATCGACGTCCGCGTGATCACCACGGTGCTGGGGCCGGGGGCCATGGCGATGAGCACGGCGGCGCCGGTGAAGGCGAGGAGGGTTTCGGGGAGGGGTTGCGGCATGCGTTCATGCTGCCCGCCGCGCCCGCGCCCGGCAACGTGCGGCCCGGCCGCGAGCTCGGCCGCGAGCCCGGCCGCGGCTGCGGCCGGGCCGGGCGGGCTGGTCGGGTGGGGTCAGAGGGGGCCGCCGTCGTCTCCGCCGTCGCCGCCGGTGGGCGGCGGGGTGGGTTCGCCGGGGCCAGGGGTGGGCGGCCCGCCGGGGGTGGTGGGCGGTCCCCCGGGCGTGGTCGGGGGCGCGGGGGTCGTGGGCGCCGGGGGCGGGACCTCGACGGACGGGGTGGGTTCGGGCGGCAGCGGCGGGGGTTCGTCGGGTTCGGGGCTGCACATGTTCAGCAGGAACAGCAGCAGCAACAGCACCAGCAGCATGGCGGCGAGGGTGAGGACGGCCGTGACCAGGCTGCGCTGCGGGGCGCGTTCGCCGGGCGGGACGGGCGCGGGCGGGCGGGCTGGCGCGGGGGGCGCCAGCGCGGGTTCGCCGGATCCGAGCCAGTGGGGCTGGAACTGGGGTCCGCGGCGCCTGCCGCGGCGGCCGCGTCCGCCCTGGGCGGTCCCGTCGAGCAGGACGGGTTCCAGGAACCGTTCGGCGCCGGTCAGGCCGGGGTCGTAGGCGGTCGCGACCCAGGGGGCGGGCCCGTCGGGCTGGGCGGCGACCACGGGCGACGTCCCGGCGCCGGGCGCGGGGGCCGGGGCGTGGGCGGGGCCGGGCGGTCCGGGGGTGGGGGCGGGTGCGGCGGCGGTGATCGCCGCGCGGAACCGGTCGCGGGCGGCGGCGTCGCCGGCGGCGCCGCGGTTGAGGACCGCGACGCTGGCGCGCCGTCCGTGGGCGTCCACGCCCAGGAACACGATTCCGGCGGGGGTCTCCGACAGGCGCGCCGACAGGCGGAAGGGCCCCAGCTGCGCGGGGTCGCCCGGGGGCAACGGCCTCGACATGGCGGCCACACTAACAACCGCACCCTACGATCGGCTCCGGAAGGCGTCCCGCCCGAGCCCGGGGACGGCGCGGCGGCGCGCGGCCCGGGGGCGTGGGGGCGGGCGGTGAAGAGGTCGGCGGGGACACGCAGCGTTCCCGCACGAACGGGTACAAGTGATCGCGTAGGGTCGGAAGGCGCCCACGGGGCAGGACGGTTGGCAGGACAGTGCCGGTTGGACAGTGAGGACTCCCACATGACCATCGCCGCCCACGACCTCGACGAGGCCGCGGCACTGCTGCAGAGCACGCTCGCGGAGGTCAAGAAGGTCATCGTCGGCCAGGAGCACATGGTCGAGCGGATGGTCGTGGCGCTGCTGGCGCGCGGCCACTGCCTGATCGAGGGCGTGCCCGGGGTCGCCAAGACCCTCGCGGTGGGGACGCTGGCGCGGGTGGTCGGCGGGACGTTCGCGCGGCTGCAGTTCACCCCGGACCTGGTGCCGTCCGACATCGTGGGGACCCGGATCTACCATCCCTCGACCGAGCAGTTCGATGTGGAGCTCGGGCCGGTGTTCGTGAACTTCGTGCTGGCCGACGAGATCAACCGGGCGCCGGCGAAGGTGCAGTCGGCGCTGCTGGAGGTGATGGCGGAGCGGCAGGTGTCGCTGGGCGGCACGACGTATCCGCTGCCGCGGCCGTTCATCGTGCTGGCGACGCAGAACCCGATCGAGTCCGAGGGCGTGTACCCGCTGCCGGAGGCGCAGCGGGACCGGTTCCTGATGAAGATCGACGTGCGGCATCCGGGGGCGCACGAGGAGCTGCAGATCCTGCGGCGGATGAGCGTGGACCCGCCGGAGGCGGCGCAGGTGCTGGACACCGGGCGGCTGGCGACGCTGCAGGCCGCGGCGGCGGAGGTGTCGGTGCACGAGCTGGTCGCCGACTACATCGTGCGGCTGGTGATGGCGACGCGGGAGCCCGAGCAGTACCGGCTGCCGGATCTGCGGCAGGTGATCGAGATCGGGGCGAGCCCGCGGGCGACGCTGGGGCTGGTGTCGGCGGCGCGGGCGCTGGCGCTGCTGTCGGGCCGCGACTACGTGCTGCCCGACGACGTGCGGGCGGTGGCGCGGGACGTGATGTCGCACCGGCTGGTGCTGACGTTCGACGCGCTGGCCGACGGGGTGGCGGCGGGCGAGGTGATCGGGCAGATCCTCGCGGCGGTGCCGCCGCCGCGGGTGGTGTGGAACCACGGGGCCGCGGCGGTGACCACGGCATGACGGCGGCCGGTCCGGGGGACGGCCCGTCCGGGGAGCGGGGCGGGTCGGCGCGGCTCGCGCCGGAGCGGACGCTGCGGCGGCTGGAGCTGCAGGTGACGCGGCGGCTGAACGGGCTGCTGAACGGTGAGCATCTGGGGCTGCTGCCGGGCCCGGGCACGGAGCTGGCGGAGGCGCGGCTGTACCAGCCGGGCGAGGACGACGTCCGGCACATGGACTGGGCGGTGACGGCCCGCACCACCAGCCCGCACGTGCGGGACCTGGTCGCCGACCACGAGCTGGAGGCGTGGGCGCTGGTCGACATGACGCCCAGCATGGACTTCGGCACCGCGGACCTGGTGAAGCGGGAGCTGGCGGTGGCGGCGCTGGCGGCGGTGGGGTTCATGACGGTGCGGCTGGGCGACCGGGTCGGCGCGTACCTGCTGCACGGCGGCGGGCTGCGGCGGTGGCCGGCGCGGACGGGCCGGGCGCCGTTCTACGCGCTGCTGCAGGCGGTGCTGGACGCTCCCCCGCACGACCCCGAGGCCGGGCCGCGGAACGGGGACGGCGCCGGCCACGGCGCCGCCCGGGGCATGTCCGGGGGCCTGGGGTTGCGGGGCGGCGCGCACGGCGACCTCGCGACCGCGATCGAGTCGCTGGACCGGGGGCAGTCCCGCCGCGGCCTCCGCGTCGTCATCTCCGACTTCCTGCCGTCCCCCGGCGACGACGTCCCCGCCCCGGACGGCTCCGCCGGGTTCGGCGGGTCCGGTGGGGAGGCGCGGCCGCCGTGGGAGCGGCCGCTGCGCCGCCTGGCGGCCCGCCACCAGGTCCTGGCCGTGGAGGTCATCGACCCCCGCGAGCTCGAACTGCCCGACGTGGGGCTGGTCGAGATGACCGACCCCGAGACCGGCGCCGTCCACGAGATCGTCCTGAACCGCCGGGTCCGCGACCGGTACGCGCGGGCGGCCGCGGCGCAGCGGGACCGCACCCGTGCCGCGCTGCGCCGCTGCGGCGCCCACCACCTGGTCCTGCGCACCGACCGCGACTGGATCGCCGACGTCGCCCGGTTCGCCCTCCGCCAGCGCCGCGCCGCCGGCCGGCCCGTCACCACCGCGGGAGTGCGCCCATGACGTTCCTGTCGCCCGAACGCCTCTGGCTGCTGGCCCTCGTCCCGGTCCTGGCGGGCCTGTACGTGGCGCTGCAGTGGCGGCGCCGCCGCTACGCGGTGCGGTTCACCAACCTGGCGCTGCTGCAGCAGGTCGCGCCGCGCCGCCCGGGCTGGCGGCGGCACGTCGCCGCGGGCCTGTTCCTGGTGATGATCCTGCTGATGATGGTGGGGTTCGCGCGGCCCGCCGACGACGTCCGCGTCCCCCGCGACCGCGCCACGATCATGGTGGCGGTGGACGTGTCGCTGTCGATGATGGCGCGGGACGTGGCGCCGAGCCGGTTCGACGCGGCCAAGTCCGCCGCCAAGCAGTTCATCCGGGACCTGCCGGCGCGGTTCAACGTCGGGGTCGTCGCGTTCGCCGGGAACGCCAACCTCGTCGCGGCGCCGTCGGACGACCGCGCCGCGGCGATCGCGTCCATCGACCAGCTGGTGCTGGCCAAGCGGACCGCGATCGGCGAGGCGGTGTTCACGTCCCTGCAGGCCGTGCGGTCGTTCGACGCGCAGGCCCGCCACGACCCGCCGCCCGCGCACATCGTGCTGCTGTCGGACGGCGACAACACCACGGGCCGGTCGGTGCAGGAGGCCGTCACCGCGAGCCGCGGCGCGGACGTCCCGGTGTCCACGATCGCGTTCGGCACCCCCTACGGCACCGTCACCATCGAGGGCGAGACGACCAGCGTGTCGGTGAACAAGGAGACGCTGCGGTTCCTGGCCGACAACACCGAGGGGCACGCCTACGAGGCCGCGGACGCCGGCCAGCTGAACGAGGTGTACGCCGACATCGGCACGTCGCTGGGCTACACGACCGAGCACCGCGACGTGTCGGCCCGCTACGTCGGGATCGCGCTGCTGTTCGCGCTCGCGGCGGGCGGCGCGTCCCTGGCCTGGTTCTCCCGCCTCCCCTGACCCGGGCCGGCCACCGGCCCGGCCGGCGGGAGGACGGCGGGAGGGCGGCGGTGCGCGGCCCGTGCCGCGCACTGGTACGGTCGGCCGACGTGGGGGAGCACTATTTCGCCGAGCGGCCGGGCGCCGCGAGCCGGCGCCGCACCGTCGACCTGGTCCTGCCGGACCTGCACCTGCGGCTGGAGACCGACGGCGGGATGTTCTCGCCGGACCGCGTCGACCCCGGCACCCGGGTCCTGCTGGAGACCGTCCCCCCGCCCCCGCCGGACGGCGACCTGCTCGACCTCGGCTGCGGCTACGGCCCGATCGCGCTGACGATGGCGGCCCGCGCGCCCGCCGCCCGCGTGTGGGGCGTGGACGTCAACCGGCGCGCCCTCGCGCTCGCCGAGGCCAACGCCGCGTCCGCCGCGCTGCCCAACGCCCGGTTCGCGCCCGCCGACGGGCTGGACCCGGCGCTGCGGTTCGCCGCGATCTGGTCCAACCCGCCGATCCGCATCGGCAAGGCCGCCCTGCACGAGCTGCTGCTGGCGTGGCTGCCGCGCCTGCTGCCCGGCGCGCACGCCCACCTGGTGGTGCAGAAGCACCTGGGGTCGGACTCGCTGCAGCGGTGGCTGGACGGCCGGGGCCTGCCCGCCGAGCGCGTCGCGTCCCGCTCGTCCTACCGCGTCCTGCGCGTCACCGCCCCGCAGACCGACCCCCGCACCACCGAAACCGAACCCGACTCCGAATCCGGCTCCGATTCGCCGCCCGTGGAAGGCCCGACCCGATGACCACCCCGCAGGGACGCCGCCAGCTGCGCCCCACCGACGTCAAGCGCCTCAACCGCGACTGGCGGCGCCGCACCGAGTCCCGCCTGGGCCTGCTCGCCGAGTCGGTCACCCAGCCGTTCAACATGGGCTCGATCATCCGCAGCGCCGCCGCGTTCGGCGTCGAACGCCTGTGGCTCGCCGGGAACGCCACCCCGCCCACGCACCGCAACGTCGCCAAGACCGCCCTGGGCACCGAGCGGTTCCTGGAGTGGGAGCACGCCGGCACCGCCGCCGAGGCCGCCGCGGCCGTCCGCGCCCAGGGACTGCGGCTGGTCGCGGTCGAGCTGACCGGCGACGCCGTCCCGCTGCACGAGGCGCCGCTGGACGGCGACGTGTGCCTGGCCGTCGGCAGCGAGGACCACGGCTGCTCCCCCGCCCTGCTGGCCGCCTGCGACGCCGTCACCTACATCCCGCAGGTGGGGCGCGTCGGGTCGTTCAACGTCGCGGTCGCCGCCGCCCTCGCCCTCGCCGAGGCCCGCCGCCGGGAGTGGACCGCCGGCTGACCGCCCCGGACGGCCCCGGCGGCCCCTACCCGGTGATCTTGTCGAGGAACGCGTCCAGATGGGCGCGGGCACGCGCGATCCGCTCCTGCGGCGGCAGCCCGTCCAACCCCCCGCCGGCGATCGTCTGCCTGAGCCCCCGCACGTACAGGGAACAGGCCAGGTCGGTGCACACGTACTGCCCGACCGAGTTGCCCTGCCGCCCCGCCGCGCCGGTTCGCCGCGCCGTCATCAGCGCCACCCCGCCGCCGCTGCGCGTCGTCATGCACAGTGAGCACATGCTGCGCGCGGTGAACCCGCGCGACCCGCCCTTGACCGCGCGCAGCGCGACGCCGACCGGGGCGCCGCCGCGGTCGGCGACCAGCCACGCCCGCTCGGGGGCGCCCGGATCTCGCCAGCCCAGGAAGTCCAGGTCGTCCCAGGGCAGCTCGGCGAAGTCCTTCGGCAGGTTGAGGCGCTTGGCCTCCCCTTTGGAACAGTTGACGAAGGACCCGCGGATGTCACGTTCGGTGAGGGGTTTCATGGACGCGACGCTACCCGGCCTACATGTATCATGCAAAACCTTAAAACCCTTAAGAAGAGGTGCCGGATGCCGCGAGCCGGAGTGACCGCCGAACGCCTGACCCGCGCCGCCGCCGACCTGGCCGACGAAACCGGACTCGACGGCGTCACCGCCAGCGCCCTCGCCCGCCGCTTCGGCGTCACCACCGCCAGCCTCTACTCCCACGTCAAAGGCATCGACGACCTCCGCGCCCGCCTCACCGCCCTCGCCCTGAACGAACTCGCCGACCGGGCCGCCGCCGCCCTCGCCGGACGCGCCGGCAAGGACGCCCTCCTCGCCTTCGCCGACGCCTACCGCGACTACGCCCGCACCCACCCCGGCCGCGTCGAAGCGGCCCGCGCCCGCCTCGCCCCCGCAACCGCCACACCCGACGTCATCACCGCCGGCCGCCGCCACACCGAACTCACCCGCGCCATCCTCCGCGGCTACGGCGTCCC
The DNA here is from genome assembly GCF_040679555.1 of Spirillospora sp. NPDC052242. NCBI lineage: Bacteria > Bacillati > Actinomycetota > Actinomycetes > Streptosporangiales > Thermomonosporaceae > Spirillospora > Spirillospora sp. NPDC052242. The sequence continues at coordinate 53,816 of NZ_JBFAUZ010000056.1, read as the reverse complement.
CGAACACGACCAGACCGCCGCCGTCCGCCTCCTGGCCGGCACCTTCCACGGCTACGTCACCCTGGAAACCGCCGGAGGCTTCGCCCACAGCGGCGACACCGACACCACCTGGCGCAAAGTCCTCGACGCCCTGGACGCCGCCCTCACCCACTGGCCCGTCGACTGACACCCGCCCCCGGCCCCGGCCACGCTAAGATCGCCCCGTGCAGTTCCTCTTGTGCGCATAGGACGCCCCGCGCCGCACCCGCTCCCACCCGGTGCGGCCCATCAGCGTCCCCTCACAACGCCCGCCACCCCGGGCCCGCACCCGAGGAACACCCCCCGTGTCCTACAGCGCCGTCCTGCGCGCCCCGCACGCCCGCCGCACCTTCACCCTCACCCTCACCGGCCGCCTCGCCTACGCCACCGCCCCCTTCTCCCTCACCCTCGCCCTCGTCGCCGCCACCGGCTCCTACACCACCACCGGCGCCGTCATGGCCCTCTACGGCCTCACCATCAGCGCCCTCAGCCCCCTGCGCGCCCGCCTCATCGACCGCCACGGCCCCCGCCGCGCCCTCCCCCCGCTCACCGCCGCACACGCCCTCGTCCTCACCGCCCTCGCCGCCGCCACCTGGCACCCCGCCACCCCCGTCCCCGCACTCGCCGCACTCGCCGTCACCGCAGGAGCCACCGCACCCCCGCTCGGCGTCGTCATGCGCACCCACTGGAGCGACCTCCTCCCCGACCGCGCACTCCTCCACCGCGCCCTCAGCCTCGACGGCGTCGCCGAAGAACTCCTCTACGTCACCGGCCCCCTCCTCGCCGGACTCATCGCCGCCACCACCACACCCTCCCTCGGCATCGCCGCCGGCGCACCCCTCATCATCATCGGCACCATCGGCCTCACCACCTCACCCGCACTCCCCCGCACCCGCCCCACCACCCGGCCCGGCCCCCGCCGCCCCACCATCCCCATCGCACCCGCCCTCGCCGCCGCCACCGTCGGCACCGCCCTCGGCTCCATCGGCCTCCTCGCCGTCGCCCACGCCCGCCACCACGGCGCACCCACCGCCACCGCCGCCTGGATCGAAGCCGCCCTCGCCGCCGGCAGCGCCCTCGGCGGCCTCACCTACGGCGCCCTCACCTGGCGCAGCACACCCCACACCCGCCTCACCGTCTGCACCGCCGCCCTCGGCACCGCCCTCGCCGCCGCGGCCCTCGCCCCCACCACCGCGACCCTCACCGCCCTCATCGCCACCGCCGGCCTCTTCATCGCACCCGCCACCACCACCGCCTACCTCATCGCCGACACCGCCGCCCCACCCGACGCCCGCGTCCGCGCCGCCACCTGGGTCAACACCTCCCTCAACCTCGGCGCCACCACCGGCACCGCCGCAACCGGCGCGCTCCTCGACCTCCTCCCCCTCCACCTCTGCTTCCTCATCACCACCCTCCCCGCCGCCCTCACCACCGCCCTGCTCCTCCGCACCCGCCACCGATGACCGCCAACTCACCGAACGGCCCGCCCGCCCGCGACCACCGCGAACCGGGCGGGCCGCCCCCTCACCCCAACTCGTCCAACTTCCCCAACAACACCGCCCGCTCACGCTCGTTACCGCACAACCCCACCGCCGCCTCCAACTCCACACGCGCCTCCTCCACACGCCCCAACCGCCGCAACAACTCCCCCCGCACACTCGGCAGCAAATGCGACCCCGACAACGCCCCCGCCTCCACCAAACCGTCCACCACCGGCAACGCCGCCCCAGGCCCCCGCGCCATCGACACCGCCACCGCCCGATTCAGCTCCACCACCGGCGACGGCGCCAACCGCCCCAACGCCTCGTACAACACCACGATCCGCTCCCAATCGGTCTCCTCCACCGACCCCGCCACCGCATGACACTCCGCGATCGCCGCCTGCAACCCGTAAGCCCCCAACCCCCGCCCCGCACGCTCCGCCCGCGCCAACGCCGCCCGACCACGCCCGATCGCCGCACGATCCCACCGCCGCCGATCCTGCCGCTCCAGCAACACCGGCTCCCCGTCCGGCCCCACCCGCGCCGGAAAACGCGCCGCCGTCAACTCCAGCAACGCCAGCAACCCGTGCACCTCCGGCTCCTCCGGCATCAACCGCGCCATCACCCGCGCCAACCGCTGCGCCTCACCCGCCAGATCGAACCGGATCAACTCACCCCCCGAACTCGCCGACGACCCCTCCGTGAAGATCAGGTAAATAACGCTGAGCACCGAACCCAGCCGCTCCACCCGCTCCCCCGCCGACGGCACCGCGAACCGCACCCGCGCCGCCCCCAGCGTCTTCTTCGCCCGCGTGATCCGCGCCTGCACCGTCGCCGTCGGCACCAGGAACCCGCGCGCGATCTCATCGCTCGTCAACCCCCCGACCACCCGCAACGTCAACGCCACCCGCGCCTCCCGCGACAACACCGGATGACACGACGTGAACATCAACGCCAGCACATCGTCATCGATCTGATCCGGATCCCACAGCACGTCCTCGTCCTCCCGCCCCCCACCCGCCGGCGCACCCCCCGACACCGCACCGCCCTCACCCAGCTCACGCGCCAGGACGGCATACCTCTCATCACGCGCCGCACGCCGCCGGAACGCGTCGATCGCGCGCCGCCGGCCCACCGTCAGCAACCACCCCGCCGGATTCCGCGGCACACCCTCCCGCGGCCAGTTCACCAGCGCCTCCGCCAGCGCCTCCTGCGCCAGATCCTCCGCCAGCGCGAAATCGCCGGTGTACCGCGCGAGCGCACCGACGATCCGCGCCGACTCGATCCGCCACACGGCGGTGACGGCCTCACGACCGTTCGAATCGCCCATCACCCGAAACCCCGCTCAGAGCTGCCCGGTCGCCTCGCGCCAGGCCCGCTCCTTCTGGATCCACTCGTTGTCCTGCGGGAACTCGTCGATCGTCGTGACCCGCCGGATCTCGGTCTTGAACCCCGGACCCGTGATCGGCGACCGCTTGGCCCACTCCACGGCTTCCTCCTTGGAGGCCACGTTCAGGATGTAGAACCCGCCGAACAGCTCCTTGGTCTCCCCGTACGGCCCGTCGGTGACGATGGGCGTCTCGGCGGAATGGTCGACCACGACGCCCTCCGCAGCGTCGTCGAGCCCCTCGGCGGCCAGCAGCACACCGGCCTTGATCAGCTCCTCGTTGTACCGCCCCACCGTCTCCAGCATCTGCGTGAAGTCGACGTTCCCCATCTGCGCGTAGGCCTCGTCGGTCGCGCGCCAGATCAGCATGTACTTCATCGTTCCGTCTCCCTCGAGTCCTCCGGGCCCTCTCCTCCGGGACCCTCTCACCCCAAGGTCGAACGGGAACAGCACGGATCGACACCGCCGCCGAACTTCTCCCGAAAATTTTCTGGAGACCCTCACGCCCCGCCCGGCACACCACGCCAGGCGGATCACCGAGACCACGTACCACTACCTAGGACCGCAGTGCCGACCCGTCCGCCAGTTGTCGGTCGCGGCGGCGATCACACCGTCCAGCCTCTCCAGCGCCCCCACCAGATCATCGATCCGGCGCTCGACGCGGTCCCGCTCGGCAAACCCACCCGTGACCGACCTCGTCACCCCGCCCGCTCCCGTCATCTCGGCCAAGCCGATTGCGCTCCTCGCACCCGACCGGGGCGCGGACCTGCACGTGCGCGTATCCGTGGCGGCGGGCGCGGCTCCCGACCGCCGATCGGACGCGGCCCGGTCCGGGCGCGCGGTCAGGCGCGGGTGCGCTCCATCAGACCGGCGAACTCCTCCAGGGAGATCTTGCCGTCACGGTTGACGTCGCTCTCGACGACCAGCTCCACCGCGCGCGTCCGGTCGGCGTCGAGGCCCAGGGCGCGCATGAGGTTCTGCAGCTCCGGGATGGTGATGTAGCCGTCACCGTCGACGTCGACGAGGTCGAACGTGGGCTTGTAGTCGTCGATGCTGCTCATGGTCGGTGTCTCTCCTTTGTTGACGGTGGGCTGACGTTAGCATCAGCCCACCGGCTTTACACAGTAAGGTAAGGGTGGTCCAGGGGAGTCCGCCATAATCGGACGAGTGCGCCGCTCGTACGAATTCCTCGATCACCCCGGCCCCATCCCGTTCGCCCATCGCGGCGGGGCCGGCGGGCGTCCCGAGAACTCCATGGCCGCCTTCCAGCGGGCGGTCGACCTGGGCTACCGCTACCTGGAGACCGACGCGCACGCCACCGCCGACGGCGTCGTGGTCGCCTTCCACGACCGCACCCTCGACCGGGTGACCGACCGGACCGGCACCATCGCGCGGCTCCCCTACTCCGAGGTGGCGCGGGCCCGGATCGCCGGCACCGAGCCGATCCCCCGGCTGGAGGACGTCCTGGGGGCCTGGCCGGACGCCCGCGTCAACATCGACCTCAAGGACGCCCCGGTCATCGGGCCGCTCGCCGAGGTGCTGCACCGCACGAACTCCTGGCACCGGGTGTGCCTGACGTCGTTCTCCACCCGCAGGCTCGCGCAGATGCGGGCGCGGCTGCCGCTGTACACCGACCGGGACGTGTGCACGGCGCTCGGCCCGCGCGGGGTGATGGCGCTGCGCGCCAAGTCCTACGGGGGGCCGACGGCCAAGCTGGTGCGGCTCGCGGCGACGGGCGTGGCGTGCGCGCAGGTACCCTACGGGCTGGGGCCGCTGCCGTTCGTGACCGAGGGGTTCGTCGCCACGGCGCACCGGCTGGGGCTGCAGGTCCACGCGTGGACGGTGAACGACGAGGCCGCCATGGAGCGGCTGCTGGACCTCGGCGTCGACGGCATCATGACCGACGAACTGGTCACCCTGCGGCGCGTCCTGGCCGCCCGGGGGCTGTGGGAGCGCCCCTCCCCCGCGCCGGAGACACGCGCCGGCGCCTGACGGGCGCGCGCCGGGACGGCCGGCGGTTCAGCGGCCGAACCCGGGCGGCCGGTACTCGGCGGCGATGCGCAGCGGCGCGGCCTGAGGACGGTCGGCGGGCTGAGCGGGCTGCGCGGGCTGTCCCGTCTGGGACAGATCGACCCGCTGCGACCGCACCATCTCCAGCAGCTCCAGATCTTCCGGAGAGACCAGTGCGGCCATCACCTTGCCCCGCCGCGTCAGCTTCACGGGCTCGCCGGTGTAGGCGACCCGGTTGACGAGGTCCGCGAACTGGGCGCGTGCTTCGGTTACCGGAACATCCACGGGATTCATCGTATAGCGAAACATGGTCACTCCCCCTGGCCCAGGCACCGCGCCACCACTAACCTCAGACGTACATAGTGTACGGAATGTACAGAACGAGCGGGAGGGTTCATGAACGAGGAGCCGAGGCCCCGACCCGGAGAGCGGCGACCGGACATGCGGCCGGAGCCCCGGCCGGACACCCACGCGCCCCGCGTCCGGGCCAAGGTCGCCGAGGCGCCGCAGCTCGCGGAGGCGCAGCTGTTCGAACGGCTGCTCGCGCAGCGCATCGTGTTCCTCGGAACCGAGATCGACGACCGGGTGGCCAACCGGGTGAACGCGCAGCTGCTGCTGCTCGCCTCCCAGGACGCCCACCGCGACATCACCCTCTACATCAACTCCCCCGGCGGCGTCGTGGACGCCGGGATGGCGATCTACGACATGATGCAGTTCGTCCCGAACGACATCTCCACCGTCGCGATGGGCATGGCCGCCTCCATGGGACAGACACTGCTGTGCGCGGGAACGGCCGGCAAGCGCTACGCGCTGCGGCACGCGCGCGTCATGATGCACCAGCCGCACGGCGGCATCGGCGGCACCGCGTCCGACATCAGGATCCAGGCCGAGCAGTCGCTCTACCTGAAGCGGACCCTGGCCGAGCGGACGGCGTTCCACACCGGGCAGCCGCTGGAGCGGATCGAGGCCGACGCCGACCGGGACCGGTGGTTCACCGCCGACCAGGCCCGCGAGTACGGGTTCATCGACCACGTCATCGACAGCACCGACCGGGTGGGCACCTGATGCGGGCCGAGAAACGCTCCCTCATCCCCTCCTACGAGGAGCAGACGCCCTACGGGCGCAAGGAGACCGACCCCTACAACAAGCTATTCGAGGACCGCATCGTCTTCCTCGGGACGCCGGTCGACGACGTCAGCGCCAACGACGTCACCGCGCAGATGCTGGCGCTGGAGGGCCTGGACCCCGACCGCCGCATCGCCCTCTACATCAACTCCCCCGGCGGGTCGCTGACGGCGATGATGGCGATCCACGACACGATGCGCTACGTCCGTCCCGAGGTGGAGACCACCTGCGTGGGGCAGGCGGGTGCGGCGGCGGCGGTGCTGCTGGCGGCCGGGACGCCCGGCAAGCGGGCGGCGCTGGCGAGCGCGCGGATCCTGCTGCACGAGCCGGAGGTCGGGACGTCCCGCGGCCAGTCCAGCGACCTGCAGATCCAGGCGGAGGAGGTGCTGCGGCTGCGGGCCCAGACCGAGGCGATCGTCGCCGAGGCCACCGGGAAGGACCCCGAGACGGTCCGCCGCGACCTCGACCGCGACCGCTACTTCACCGCGCGGGAGGCCCTGGAGTACGGGCTGATCGACGAGGTCCTGACGTCCCGGCGCTGACCCCGCCCGGACGGGCGCGCGCCCCCGCGGCACGGGCCGCGCCGAAGGATTCCCGCCGAGCGGCCCGGCCCCGGCGAAACAAGCAGGGTTGGACCGGCCCCCGGACGGGAATCTTGTCACGAGATTCAGCGTTGGTCAGGGCAAGACCGCAAGCCGTCTGGGAGGCACGTGACGATGGCCGAGCGCGCACTTCGCGGCACCCGACTCGGAGCGACGAGCTACGAGAACGATCGCAACACCGATCTGGCCCCTCGGCAAGAGGTGGACTACACCTGCACCAAGGGCCACCGGTTCACCGTGACGCTCGCAGCCGAGGCCGAGGTGCCGATGACCTGGGAATGCCGCAACTGCGGCGCCACGGCCCTGCGGGTCGACGGCGAACTCCCCCAAGCGAAGAAGGGGAAGCCGCCGCGGACGCACTGGGACATGCTCATGGAACGCCGTACCGTCGAGGACCTCGAGGAGGTGCTGGCGGAACGGCTGGAGATTCTGCGGGCCGGGCGCAGGAGGACCGCCTGACCGACACGATCGGGTGACGCTTCGCGGGACGGGCCCGCACCGTGCAAGCACGTGCACGGTGCGGGCCCGTCCCCTTTCTGGTTCTCAAGGCGCAGTGCCCGTTCGCCGGGCGCTGCGCGGTACCGGTGCGGCTACTTCCATTCGAAGACCTTGGACTCGGTCTTGCCGCTCGCGTCGGTTTCGTGCTCGAAGACGGCGGCCACCCCGTTCAGGCGCGACAGCTTCTGCGACGTCGTCCGGTAGAAGATCGATCCACGGAACGAGGTCGCTCCGTCGTTCATGAGCCTGCCGACTCCCTGACCTTCCCAGACGGCGGTCGCCCCGTCGACGGTCGTCGTGCAGCCCTGGCCCTCACCGCGCAGAACACCGTCGGGGCCCAGGACCGACACGTACGTCCCGAGGTCCACGGCGTCGTCATCGAGCAATCGGCCCCGGGCCTCGAAGGAGACCTCGACCCGCGCCTCGCCCTGCTCGGTCGGCGGAAGGACCCGGGTCCCCGTGACCTGCCCTGTGTCGTGTCCCAGCTGCTCTCCCAATGCCATTGTCATCCCCCCGTCGAATGCGGTTCTTCTTCAGGACAGCACCGGCCTATGGGCACGTCAATGCGGTGGTCCGCCGAAAAGGCCACATAGATACCTGCGTCTTCGGCAAGGCGGATCTCCGTTCGGGCCGCCACGAAGATCTCCGGCAAAGCGGGCGAGCACCGGACGCCGTCCCGGCGCGCGAGCAGGGGACGTGCGGCGCTTGACCCGCGGGCGGCCCTTGGCGGTGCCGGAGCTTGCAGGTTTTACTCCCGTGGTCTGGCAGGTGACCAGGTGCTTTGTGAGACTTGGAAGAGGGCTTGGGGCTCACCCTGCGCAGGAGGATCGCTCGACCGGACGAACCGGAGCGGTCCCCGCATCGGACCGAGGGGGGACCATGACCGAAAACGCCGCGATACCGAGATGGCATGTCGTCGGCGACTGGTTCGACGCGTGCAAGTGCGACGTTCCGTGCCCGTGCACCTTCGCTCAGGCACCCACTCACGGCGACTGCGACGGTGTGCTCGCCTGGCACATCCGCGAAGGGCGCTACGGGGACGTGTCCCTGGACGGCCTCAACGTCCTGATGATCGGCTCTTTCACCGGCAACGTGTGGGAAGGCAAGCATTCGGAGCCTTACGCCGCCATTTTCATGGACGAACGCGCCGACGAGGCCCAGCGCGAAGCGCTGGAGCGGGTCTTCGGCGGGCAGGCCGGCGGATGGCCCGCAGAGTTCGTGCGGATGTTCAATCCCGAGATGAAGGGCCTCGAGTACGCGCCCGTCGCCGTCTCGGTCGACGATGATCTCGGCTCCTGGAGCACGGAGGTTCCCGGCCGGGTCGAGGCGAGGGGCGAGGCCCTCGGCGGCCCCACCACGCGCGCGGGGGAACGCGCGCAGAGCACGGGCCTTCCCGGTTCCGAGACCGGGCCGGGCCAGGTCGTGACCTGGGGAAGGGCGCTGTCCTACCGGGCGCAGGCCTTCGGGTTCGATCTGAACCGGCAGAACACGTCGAGCAAGCACATCACTTTCGACTGGAGCGGGCCGGATTGAGGTCCGCGCTGCATGCGCCGTACGCCCGGCGGGGCGGCGGTGCCCGGCCCGCGGCGGCGGAGTTCGTCTTCGTCGCGGTGCTGCTCGCCCTGTCCGCCGCCGCGTGGGTGGCGGTCCACCACTTGGCCACGCCCCACATGCGCATGGGGATCCTCACCGGCGCGGTCCGTCCGGGGCACTCCGGCGGCGGTATGGAGCCGATGCCGATGAGCGGCGGGCTGTTCCTGGGCATGTGGCTCGTGATGATGGCGGCGATGATGCTGCCCGCGGTGGCGCCGGTGATCGTGCGCGTCGACCGGATGATGCGGGGGCGCGGCCTCGGCGGGTCGCGATCGTACGCGCTGGTCGCCGGTTACCTCCTGGTGTGGGGGGTGGCCGGGGTCGCCGCGTACGCGCTGTTCCAGGTGTTCCAGGTGACGGCGTCCGCGGCGGGCTTCCCCGTCGTCGCACGGGTCGGGGCCGGGGTCCTGCTCCTGGCCGGCGTCTACCAGCTCACGCCGATGAAGAACGCGTGCCTGCGGCAGTGCCGGTCGCCGCTGGCCGTGGTCGTCCGGCACGGGCCGCGGATCGCGGCGAGCCGCACGGGCGCGGTGCGTGCCGGGGTCCACCACGGGGCCTACTGCCTGGGCTGCTGCTGGGCGCTGATGGCGGTCCTGCTCGCCGCGGGGATGATGAGCCTGGTCTGGATGGGCGTCCTGTCCGTGGTCGTGCTCGCCGAGAAGACGGCGTGGAACGGCGTCCTGCTCAGCCGCCTGCTGGGCGCCGGGATGATCGCCTTGGCGTTCGTCCTCATCGCCGCGCCCGAGCTGTCTCTCACCGTGACCTGAGCCCGCCGAGACGGTCCGCGTTCCGCCGGACGGGCCTCGACCGGCGCGACCGCGCTGCTGTGGATCGTCGACGTCTACTCGCTCACGGTGGCCGCGCTGCTGGTCACATCCGGCACTCTGGGCGATCGGCTCGGCCGGAAGCGTATGGTGCTGGCCGGCTTCGCCGTGTTCGGCCTCGCGTCCGCGGCGGCGGCGGTGTCCACCACGACCGGACAGCTCATCGGCGCCCGGGTGCTGCTCGGCGCGGGGGCGGTGATGATCATGGCGTCCACAGTGGCGATCATCCGGACGGTCTTCACCAACGGGCGGGAGCGGGCGATCGCCATCGGCCTGTGGAGGCTGGCGCTCATGCCGCTGGCCGCCGCCAACGCCGTCGGCGCCGCACCGTGGCGGGCGGGACGCCGGGGCCACCGGGCGGCCGGGGCGGCCGCGCTGGCGGCCTTCGGCGGCACACTGGCCGCTCTCGCCACCACACCGAACGAAGCCGTCGTCCTCGTCATGCTGGTCGTAGGGTGCTGCCGCCGGCGAGGTGATGACGCTCGGCGCGGACCTGGTGATGTCGACGGCTCGCCCGGAACGTGCCGGCGATCGGCGGGGAGTACGGGACCCGCACGATCGTGCCGACGCTGGCGGCGGCGCCCCGGCGGGGGCTGGTGCCGGCGGCGAAGGCGGCGGTGGTCGCCGGCCTCGTCGCGGCGGCGGGCGCGGCGGGCCGGTTCGTCCTGCCCCGCAACGGGTTCACCGCGGCGGCCGGGTACCCGCCGCTGTCGGTGCTGGACGGCGCGACGACGCGTGCCGCCGCCGGGGGCCTGACGGGCGCCCTGGGGCTGCTGTGGGCCGCGCCGGTGGTCGTCCCGCTGCTGGCGGACGACCGGTGGCGGGAGCGGGTGGAGCGGTTCGCGCCGATGCCGGCGGGCCTGTCGGTGCAGGCGACGCGGGCGCTGGAGCGGGTGCCGATCGGGCCGTGGTCGGGGCTGAGCGTGCCGACGGCGTGGGCGGCGCTGGCGCTGCTGCTGGCGGGGCGGTGCTGGCGCGCCGCGACGCCTGACCCGGCCCGGTGGGCCGGGCGCCGGTCGAGCGCGGGACGGGGTCGGGCGGGGCGGGACGGTCAGGCGAGGGGCTTGCGGCCCGCGTCCCGGTCGGCGCCCGTCGCGCCGCCGTCTCCCCCGGCGCCCTTGCCGGTGTCCTTGTCGAGGTCGATGACCTCGCCCTGGACGACGGGGCCGCGGGGCGTCTCGGGGTCGCGGCCGGGCGCGCCGAAGGGCCCGAACCCGCCGAGGCCGGCCTGGCCGAACGGGCCGGCGCCGAACCCGGCGCCGCCGGGCGGCGGGAACAGGGTGGCCGAGCGGGCCTGCGCGACCTGCATGCGGCGGGCCGCCCACCGCGACAGCAGCCCCCTGACCAGGGGACGGGTGAACGGCAGCACGAACGCGAACCCGAACACGTCGGTGACGAACCCGGGGGTCAGCAGCAGCGTCCCGCCGATCAGGACGAGCCCGGCGTCGGCCAGCTCGCGGTCGGGGACGACGCCGCGGTTGAACGTCTCCTGCAGGGCGCGCCACGCGCGGCGGCCCTCGCGGCGCATGATCCAGCCGCCCAGCAGGCTCTCGAAGACCAGCAGCGCGACCGTCGGCCAAGCACCGATCACCTCGCCGACCTGGATGATCACGTAGATCTCCAGGACCGGCAACACCAGGAACGCCAGGACCAGTGCGAGCGGCAGCATGGCTCCATCTTCGGGGTCGGGAAAGCCTTTACGGGGTCAACGCCGCGACGTCCCCGAACGTTTCCCCGGCGGGGCCCCCATCACTGAGAGCGTAAAGGGGTCAGCGGGGGCCGCGGAACTTGTCGACCCGGTCGGTCATCCCCCACTGGGTGATCCGCATCGCGGCCTCGGCCATCACGTCGCGGCTCATCTTGCTGGTGCCGTGGACGCGTTCGACGAACGTGATCGGGACCTCCACGACCCGCAGGCCCTCGCGCAGGGCGCGCAGCGCCAGGTCGATCTGGAAGCAGTAGCCGCGCGAGTCGACGTCGTCCAGCCCGATCTTCTCCAGGGTGGCGGCGCGGAACGCCCGGTACCCGCCGGTGGCGTCGTGCAGGGGGATGCCGAGCATGAGCCGCGCGTAGGTGTTGGCGCCGCGCGACAGCGCCTCGCGCCGCTTGGGCCAGTTCTCGACGCGGCCGCCGGGCACCCAGCGGGCGCCGATGACCAGGTCGGCGTCCTCGAGGGCGGCCAGCAGGCGCGGCAGTTCCTCGGGCTGGTGGGAGCCGTCGGCGTCCATCTCGACCATGACGTCGTAGCCGTGGTCGGCGGCCCACCGGAACCCGGCGATGTAGGCGGGCCCGAGACCGTCCTTGCCCTGCCGGTGCAGCACGGCGATCTGCGGGTCCTCGGCCGCCATGGCGTCGGCGACCTCGCCGGTGCCGTCGGGGCTGGCGTCGTCGACGACCAGGACGTCCACCGACGGGACGGCTTCGCGGACCCGGCCGGTGATGCGCTCGATGTTGTCCCGCTCGTTGTACGTCGGGATGATCACGAGCACGCGCCCGAGCTCGGCCGGCATCTCCATCGGCGTCATTTCTCCTCGTCGTTCCTGTCCACCGCGTTCCCGTCCACCGCGTGCCCGCCGGTCCCGTGCGCGGCCCGGGCGGTCCGTGCGCTCCGCGCGGAGCGCGTCATGGACCGGGCGGCGGCGCAGGCGGCCAGGACGCCCAGCGCCGCCATGGCCCACTCGGGCGCCGCGCCCATCCGGTCGGACGGCGTGGTCGTCGTGCGCGCCGGGACGGTGGCGACCTGCAGGTCCCGGACGAACTCGGCGGACCGGTCGATCATCCGGCCGTCCGGTGCGACGATCGCGCTGATCCCGCTCGTCGCGGCAACCAAGATCGTACGGCCATGTTCGACCGCGCGCAGCCGGGACATCGCGATCTGCTGCGGCGGCAGGCTGGTGTGCCCGTAGGTGGCGTTGTTGGTCTGCACGACCAGCAGCTGCCCGGCGGCGACGTCGCGGACCTCCTGGTCGTAGGCGACCTCGAAGCAGATGACGTCGCCGACGGTGACGGGCCCGAGCCGCATGACGCCCGAGCGGGTGCCGTGGACGAAGTCGCGGGGGATCTGGTCGAGCCGGTCGATGAACCGCGTCAGGACGTCGCGGAACGGGACGTACTCCCCGAACGGGACGGGGTGCCGCTTGACGTAGTGGTCGCCGGGGCCGGTCCGCGGGTCCCACACGATGCCGCGGTTCTCGACCTTCTCCCCGTCGGGGGTGGCGGTGAGCGCGCCGACGAGGACGGGGACGCCGATGGCCTTGACGGCGCCGTCGATGGCGGCGCGGGCGTCGGGTTCGCGGTAGGGGTCGAGGTCGCTGGAGTTCTCCGGCCAGACGACCAGTTCGGGGCGGGCGACCTCCCCGGCGCGGACGCGGCGGGCCAGCTCGTGGGTGGCCTCGACGTGGTTGTCCAGGACGGCGCGGCGCTGGCCCTGGAAGTCCAGGCCGAGGCGGGGGACGTTGCCCTGGACGACGGCGACGGTGACGGGGTCGCCGCCGGTGGGCGTGGGGATCAGGGCGCCGCCGCCGACGACCGCGCCGGCGATCGCGAGGGGGACGGCGACGGGCACGACCGGGGCCAGGACGCGCCGGGCGCCGCGCCCGCGCGTCCCGCCGTCGCCGCCGTCCCGCTCACCGGACGCGTCGCCGCCGGTGGCGCGGGCGCGCAGGGCCGCGAGGGCGGCGTAGGCGAGGAGCCCTCCGATGAGCGCGGTCAGGAAGGTGACCAGCGGCGCGCCGGCGACGGCGGCGTAGGGGGTGAGGGGGGTGGAGGTCTGGCTGAACGCGAGCCGCGCCCACGGGAATCCGCCGAAGGGGACGCGGCCGCGGGCGGCCTCCTGCGCCACCCACAGGCCGGCGGCCCACACCGGCCAGCCGGGGAGGCGGGCGGCGAGCGCGATCCCGGCGCCCATGGGGGCGAGGTAGGCGGCCTCGACGAGGCTGAGCAGGATCCACGCGTCCGGGCCGATCTTGACGATGCCGGTGAGGACGGGGATGAAGAACGCGGCGCCGCCGAGGAAGCCGAGCCAGGCGCCGGTGCGGGCGGTGCCGCGGACGCCGCCGGGCGCGCGCCGCAGGCCGGGGACGCGGCCGTGCAGGGCGAGGGTGAGGACGGCGACGCCGACGGGCGCGAGGACGACCAGGTCGTGCGGCGGGAACGCGAGCCACATGAGCAGGCCGCCGACGACGGCGAGCAGGGTGCGGGGCCATCCGGCGGCGCCGCCGCGCCGGAACCACGCGGCGAGGCGCCAGTGCCGCCGGGGCCGGGCGGCCGGCCCGGTGCCGGCGGCCGTGTCCCCGCCCGTGTCCCCGGCCGCGTCGGGGGCGGCGGACGCGGCGGCCGGCTGCCGGTCCGGAATGATGTCCTGGGCCAACTCCACGCCCCGTTCGCTCGGTCTCTCGGGTTCTCCCGACTCTGCCTGCTCGGAACGCTACCGGGCCGAGCGGGCGAGGGCGACCACGAGCGGGCCCGGACGCGCGCGGCCCGGCGCGCGCGAACACGCGGGGGCGCGCGGACGGGGGCGGTGACCCGGAGGCCGGGGACACGGAAGAGGGCCCGTGACATCCGTCGGGCCGGAGTCGTCCCACAGGCGGTGAGAGCGAGGCTCCGTTTTCTACTGGATGTCCGGGCCCTTCCCGGGTCCAACCCCCTGGCCGATCGGGCGGCTCCGCCCCGGACGCGGCGTCGGTTCACCGCACTGGCTCGGGCGGGCGGGCGTGCTGCCCGGTCCGCCGCGGCACGGTGCCCGGCAGCGCCGCGGGCGGCCGATCGGTGAGTCCCGTGCTGGACTGGAGCCGAATTTACCGGCTCTCACGGCCTTGTCAACCGCCGCATGTTCTGCGGCTACTCCCCGTTCACCCAGGTCAGGGCCATGATCGGTGGCCGGGGTGACATCTGCGCCGGTCAGGGCGCGGCGGTGCGGTCCGGCCGGTTCCGGTTTTCCGGGCGCGGCGGCCTTCCCGGGCGCGTCGCGGCGGGCCGCGCCGGGGCGTCCCGGGCGGGTCAGTCGCGCGGTCCGGGGACGACGACGGTGCCGGTGGCGGTGGCGGCGACGATCGGCTCGGGGAGGACCTCGGCGGACGATTCTCCCTTGTCGGGCCGCCCCCGGCACACCACGCGGGCCTCGAACTCGATGGTGCGGCTGCGGGTGCCGAGGCGGGCGACGACGGCGACGGTCTCCACGACGTCCCCGGCGCGGACGGGGGCGCGGAACTGCACGTCGGAGTAGGAGGCGAACAGGCCCTCGTCGCCGTCGGTGCGGATGCAGGCCTCGGTGGCGGCGTCGCCGAACAGGGCGAGCAGGTAGGCGCCGTCGACGAGGTCGCCGGCGTAGTGGGCGTGGGAGTAGGGGATGTAGCGCCGGTGCACGACGGTCAGGCCCCGCCGGGGATCGGCGGGCTCGCCGGTGGCGGGTCCGCCGGTGGTGGGTTCGGTCACTGGGGGTCCTCTCCGTGGGCGTCCTCGGGCAGGAGGGCGTGGACGACGTAGCTGGCGACCTCGGCGGGGGTGGTGCCGCGGCCGAAGATGCGGTCGACGCCGAGGTCGGCGGCGGTGACGGTGTCGAAGCGGGGCCCGCCGACGACGAGCAGGGGGCGTCCCATGCCGGGGCCGACGGCGGTGGGGTATTCGGCGTGGAACGCGGCGGCCATCTGCTTGGTGTTGTGCAGGTGGGCGTTGCGCTGGGTGACGACCTGGGAGACCAGGACGGCGTCGGCGTCGACGGCCTTGGCGCGTTCGACGAGTTCGGCGACGGTGACCTGGGCGCCCATGTTCACGACCTGGATCTCGCGGTAGTACTCCAGGCCCTTCTCTCCGGCGAAGCCCTTGACGTTGAGGATGGCGTCGATGCCGACGGTGTGGGCGTCGGTGCCGATGCAGGCGCCGACGACCACGAGCCTGCGGTTGAGGGCGCGGCGGATCGCGAGGTTGACCTCCTGGGCGGTCAGCAGCGGGTACTCGCGTTCGGGCGGCGCGGGGATGGAGGCGTAGTCGATGAGGTGGCGGGTCTTGCCGTAGACGATGAAGAAGGTGAAGTCGGGGCCCATCGGCTTGGCGTGGACGACGCTGGCGGGTTCCAGGCCCATCTTCCCGGCGAGCTGGAGGGCGGCGGCGTCGGCGCGGGGCCCGGCGGGGACGGGGAGGGTGAACGACATCTGCACCATGCCGTCGCCGGTGGTGTCGCCGTAGGGGCGGATGACCTGGCGGGTGTCGGCGGGCTCGGCGGGGGCCCGCGTCCCGGTCCCGGTCGCGGGGCTGTCGACGGTCATGCGGGCACCTCCTGCCCGGCCGCGGCGCGCGCGGCGTCGGATCGCTGCGGGTTCTCGGTGTCGAGGATCTCGATGGCGGGGTTGACGTACCCGTCGGCGCGCTCGACGACGCCGTCCAGGCCCTTGCCGCCGTCGGGCGGGCGGCGGGTGACGCCGAAGGTGCCGTCGGCGATCGCGGTGAGCAGCCCGTCGTCGCCGATGCGCTCGAGCAGTTCGAGGGACTCGGCGAGCACCTGCCGGGCGCGGCGGGCGATCAGCCCGTCGGGGCGGGGGACGAAGTCGTCGGCGAGGCCGCCGCAGGCGTCGCGGACGTAGCGGACGTTCTCCAGGGCCAGGTCGCGGTCCGACAGCCAGGGGGTGTGGATGCCCTCGGTCATCATCCCGATCAGGATGATCGACTGCCCGGTCATGACGCCGGCGAGGTTGAAGAAGGCGTCCAGCAGGTATCCGGCGAAGATGTTGCCGGTCATGTGCTTGGTCGGCGGCATGTACTTCAGCGGCGCGTCGGGGAACAGCTCGCGGACGAGCTGGGCGTGGGCCAGCTCGAGCCGGAACGACTCGGGGATCTTCGGGTCGATCTCGAAGGCGTGGCCGAGGCCGAGCTGGGCGTCGGTGAGCCCGGCCTCGTGCCCGAACCGCTCGTTGAGCAGCTGGCTGACGACGACGGTGTGGGCGGCGTCGACGGCGTCGGCGGTGGTGAGGTAGTTGTCCTCGCCGGTGTTGATGACGATGCCGGCGCGGGCGTGGATCTGCCGCGAGAACCGCTGGTCGATGAACGTGCGGCGCGGGTTGATGTCGCGGAAGATGATCCCGTACATGCAGTCGTTGAGCATCATGTCCAGGCGCTCGAGCCCGGCGAGGGTGGCGATCTCGGGCATGCACAGCCCGGACGCGTAGTTGGTGAGCCGCACGTAGCGGCCGAGCTCGCGCGACACGTCGTCCAGGGCGGCGCGCATCAGCCGGAAGTTCTCCTGGGTGGCGTAGGTGCCGGCGTAGCCCTCGCGGGTGGCGCCCTCGGGGACGAAGTCCAGCAGCGACTGGCCGGTGGAGCGGATGACGGCGACGACGTCGGCGCCCTCGCGGGCGGCGGCCTGCGCCTGCGGGATGTCCTCGTGGATGTCGCCGGTCGCGACGATCAGGTACACCAGCGGGCGGGCGGTGGCGCCGGGGTCGGCGGGGCGGTCGGGCGGCGGCAGCTCGGCGAGCAGCCGGTCGCGTTCGGCGCGGCGCCGGTCGATGCGGGCGATGCCGTCGCGGGCGGCGGCGGTGGCGGCGGCGCGGGCGCGGTCGGCGTCGGCGCCGGCCGGCAGCCGGAAGGAGACGCCGCCGCGGGCGGCGGCGCCCGCGAGGTCGGCGAGGGTGCCGTGCGGGCCGCGCAGCAGGGCGTCCCAGACGGGCAGCGCGACGCCGTGCTCGAGCCCGACCTGGTCGCGGACGGCGTCGGCGAGGTGGTTGGCCCAGGGGCGGCCGCCGTCGTCGGCGCCGGCGAGGCCGGCGAGGCGCAGCACGGCGCGCTCGACCGAGACGGTCGTGTGGGCGCGGGCCATCGCGATGATCGGCTCGGCGGCGCGGGCGGCCAGCCGGCGGGCGGTGCGGACCGCCTCGGGATCGAGGTCGAGCTTTCCGTGCGGCGCCATCGCCGTCTCCCCTCACACCGCCGCCCCTCCCGGGCCGGCCGAACAATCATCCTTCACTTCGCGCGCTCTACGGAAGATCTTCCGTTATCGGAACCGAAATCCGCAAGAAGTCCGATAGATCCGGTTCGCGCGCCGCACCCGCGCCGCTCCCATGCCGCACCCGCGCCGCACCCGCGCCGCTCCCCTACACCTTCCCGCCGCGCGGCGGAACCCCACCCCGCCCGCGGCACGCTTCCCCCGCCGATACCGCTCCGTTGCCCGACCGGACGGTCACCTGACTTCCGCGTGACCGTTCCGGCGACTTTCCCGAACACCCTCCACAGACACTCAACGTGACCTTAAAATCACGCCCAGTGTCGGCGGCCCCTGGTCCGGTGCCGCCTCCGACCCCGAACCCGTGGAGGGGCATGATCGTCTATTTCGCGGCGGCCGCCTGTGCCGTCGGCGTGGTCGCCGTCGCGAGCGCGCTGGTCCGGCGCACGCGCCGCGCCGACGACGACGCGTCCCCCGACGGCCCCACCGTCTCGCACGCCGGGGCGATGCTGTCGGCGCTGTTCCTGCTCGCGTTCGCCATCGCCGTCATCGTCCCCTGGACGACCGCCGACGCGGCCCGCGCCGGCACCTACGCCGAGACGCAGGCCATCGCCGAGACCTACTGGGCCGCGTCCCGCCTGCCCGACGACCAGCGCACCGCCGTACGCAGCGGCCTGCGCGCCTACGTCGACACCGTCCGCGACACCGAGTGGGAGCTCATGGCCGACGGGCGGCTCGCGCCCGCCGGGTGGACGCTGCTGGACCGCGTCCGCCGCGACGTCATCGCGCTGAAGGCCGACGACGACGAGCTCCGCGAGGCCCGCGCCGCCGTCCTCGACAACATCGGGCAGATCGCCGCCGCACGCAACCAGCGCGCCATGGACGCCCGCACCACGCCGCCCGCCGGCCTCACCGCCGTCACGGTCCTCACCGGCGTCGTGGTCGTGCTGCTGCCGTTCCTGGCCGGGGCCGCACCGCGCGGCGCGGCCCTGATCCCGCTCGCGCTCATGGCCGCGCTGCTGGCCGCCGGAACCTACCTGACCATCGACATCGCCCACCCGTTCGACGGGGCCCTGGCCGTCGGGCCGGAGGCCTTCGTCGAACTGCAGGCCGAACTCCAACGCATCGACGGAGGTGGATGACCCTTGCGCCGCGTCCTGATCCTGCCCGCCCTCATCCTGCAGGGCGGGGCCGCCGGCGCCCTCACGCTGGCCGCCGCCCCGCCCGCCCACGCCGACCCGCTGCCGCCCGGCGGCGTCAGCGTCTGCATCGACGGAGAGGTCGAGGTCCACGTCGGCAACGGCCCGGGCGAATGCCCGAAACCGCCGACCCCCGAACCGCCGACGTCCCCGCCCCCGACGCCCGAGCCGCCGCCCGAACCGGAACCGACGCCCGAGCCGCCCGAGCCCACGCCCGAGCCGCCCCCCGAACCGCCCGCCGAACCGTCCCCCGAGCCGCCCGCGGCGCCGCCCCCGGCCGGGCCGCCGGCCGCCGAGCCCGCGCCCCGGCCGCCCGCGCCGCGACCCGCCGCGGTCACGCGGCCGGCCCGCCCCGCACCGCCGCGGGCACTGCCCCGGCCGGCGCCCGCACCGTCGCCGTCGCCGCGCGAGAAGATCGTCCACCACACCGTCCAGCGCGCCTCCGACGAGCGGCCCGAGCGCCGCGACCCGCTCAGCACCTCACTGGTCCTGGTGATCATCGCGGTCGTGGTCAGCGCCGGGACGGCCATCGCCTTCGCCCGCTGAGCACCGCCCGGACCCGCGAGGCCGCCGGCCCCCACCGGCCGGTGTCCGCCCGCCCGACCGGCGCGCGCCGCGCCCGCCCTCCCGTCGGCCCCGGGACCGGGATGGGACGATCGTGTGCCCGTCCCATCCCGGTCCGTCACGGCTTGCGGCCCACCCCGCCGAACACCAGGAACCGCTCCGGGGAGTCGACGCCGCCGTCCTCGGGACGCCACAGCGGCACGTACACCAGCCCCGGATCCAGCAGGTCCCACCCGTCGAAGAACCGAAGGATGCCCTCGTGCGACCGCGCCACGGCCGGGGACGTCGCGCGGTCGTACAGCTTCCCGATCGCCGCGGCCTTGCCCGGCTGCGCGTCGTGCGTGAGATGCGACAGCACCAGATGGCTGCCCGGCGCCGCCGCGTCCCGCAGCGCCGCCACGATGCCGTCCGGCCGCTCCTCCTCCTTCACCAGGTGCAGCGCCGCGACCAGCAGGAACGCCACCGGACGCGACAGGTCCACCAGCTCCGCCAGCAGCGGGTCGCCCAGGATCCGCTCGGGCCGCCGCATGTCGGCCTGGATCACCGCCGCCCGGTCGTTGCCCTCCAGGATCGTGCGGCTGTGCGCGACCGCGACGTCGTCGTTGTCGACGTACACCACCCGGGCGTCCGGATTCACCGCCTGCGCGACCTCGTGCACGTTGCCCTGCGTCGGAATGCCCGACCCGATGTCGACGAACTGGTCCACCCCGGCCTCGGCGACCGCGCGGACCGCGCGGCGCAGGAACGCCCGGTTGGCGTGCGCGAGCTCCCGCGCCTGCGGCTCCACCCGCAGCAACCCGGTCGCAAGGTCACGATCCGACGCGAAATTGTGGTCTCCGCCGAGCAGGAAGTCGTACACCCGTGCGACGCTTGGTCTCCGACTGTCGACTTCGGGTGGGATCCACTCGGGGTCCATGCACGTCTCCCTTGTCCATGGAGGGGCAGCGGCCGCGGGGCGCCCACAGCGTAACGCGGCACCGCCCGCACCACCCCGTACACGGGACTGTGAACACCGATGTCCACGCACCCCGCGGCACGACCGGAACCGGCCGCCCCGCTCGACCCGGCGACGCTCGACCCCGCGACCGTCCTGCTCGACACCGGCGGCACCGTCACCGGGTGGAGCGACGGCGCCGCACGCCTGTTCGGCCGGGCCGCCGCCGACGCCGTGGGCGCCGACCTGCCCGGACTCCTCGGCGGCCCGGCCGCCGCCACGCTCGCCGACGCCGTCGCGCGCGCCGCGTCCGGCCGCCCCTGGACCGGGACGCTCCCGCCGATCCCCGGCGCCCCCGACGGCCTGCGGGCCACCTGCCAGGCCCTCACGGCCGAATCCGGCCGGACGCTCGTCGCGCTCACCGTCGCGCCCCCGTGGGCCGGCGGGCTGGAACTGCTGAACGAGGCCGGACGCCGCATCGGCTCCACCCTCGACCTCGCCCTGACCGCCCGCGAGATCGTCGCCGTCACCGTCCCCCGCTTCGCCGACGCCGGCGCCATCTACGTCCTCGAACGCCGCCTCGCCGACGACGACGCGCCCGTTCCCGACGGCCGCGACGACGGCTCGGTCGTCGTCCGCCGCCTCGCCGTCGCGTTCGCCGGCGACGACCCCGGCGACTGGACCGCCGCGTTCCCCACCGGCGAGGTCATCGTCTACCCGGCCGCCACCCCCTACGCCCGCTGCGTCGCCACCGGCCGCACCGTCGAGTTCGGCGGCGAGGACGCCCTCGACACCATCGCCGCCCGCACCGGCCGCCGCGTCGAGGCCGTCCTCGACCACGTGTCGCTGCTGGCCGTCCCGCTCACCGCCCGCGGCCGCGCCCTCGGCTTCGCGGTGTTCAGCCGCAAACGCGGCCGCGCCCCCTTCGGGCCCGCCGACACCGCCCTCGCCGCCGAACTCGCCGCCCGCGCCGCCACCGGCATCGACAACGCCTGCCTGTACCGGCGCGAGCGCCGCACCTCGACCGCCCTGCAGGCCGGGCTGCTGCCCACCCGCGTCACCGTCCCGCCCGGCCTGCGGATCGCGCACCGCTACCGGCCCGCCCGCGCCGCGGTCGGCGGCGACTGGTACGACGTCGTCCCCCTGCCGGACGAACGCGTCGCGATCGTCATCGGCGACTCGGTCGGGCACGGCGTCACCGCCGCCGCGGCCATGGGCCAGCTGCGGGTCGCCGCGCACACCCTCGTCAGCTGCGAACTGCCGCCCGCCGAGGTCCTCGCCCGCCTCGACGCCATCGCCCAGGACCTGGACGCCGCCCAGTTCGCCACCTGCCTGTGCGTGGTGTGCGACCCGGCGACGCTGCGCTGCGAGCTCGCGTGCGCCGGGCACCCGCCGCCGCTGCTCGCCCTGCCCGACGGCACCGCCCGGCACTTCGCCGTCGCCGACGGCCTGCCCCTCGGCGTCGCCGACCCCGCCCACCCCGCCGAGTACGAGCAGGTCACGGCCGTCCTGCCGCCCGACGGCGTCCTGGCCTTCTACACCGACGGGCTCGTGGAGAGCCGCATGCGCAACATCGAGGACGGCATCACCCGGCTCGGGTCCGCGCTGGTCGCCTCGCACGCCGCCGCCGGCGGCTCCCTGGAGGACGCCGCCGACGGCATCCTGGCGCTGCTGGCCGACCAGCAGGGCCAGGACGACATCGCGCTGCTCCTCGTCGCCCCCGAACCTGACCGGCGCTGATCACCGGCCCCGCGGCGGGGCCCCGCTCACAGGCCCGGGATCTGGTGGTTGCGGAACGCGTCCACGAACAGCCGGTGGTCGTCCCGCACGACCTCCGCGTACGCCATGCCGAACCGCACCATGTCCTCGACGAACGCCGACTCGTCCGCCCCGATCACCGAGCTGATCGCGTCCTCCACCTGGAACCCCACCAGCGTGTGGTCGGAGTCGCTGTCCGACACGCAGTGGATCTTCGCGGTGGCGCGGCCCAGGTCGTCCAGCACCGACAGCATCTCCTCGGGCTCGGTCAGCCCGCCCCAGTCCAGGTCCTCCTCGTACGGCGACAGCTCCTGCACCACGAAACCGACCCCGTCGATCTCGGTGTACCCCAGCCACGGGTCGGTGTTGGCCTGCAGCGCCCGCCGCGACACCGCCGTCCGGTGCCCGTGGTGCTTGAAGTACTCCCGGATCCGCGCGTCGTCCACCACCCGGCTCGGCGCCGCCACGTTCCCCTGCTTCATCGACAGGATCACGTCGTTCTCCAGCGCCTGCGAACGCCCCTCCACCAGGATGTTGTAAGCCGACAGCCCCGCCGACCCGATCCCGAACCCCGACGCCCCCACGATGTCCTTGATCTCGTAGGTCAGGCTCGCGAACCGCTTGTCGGCCGGGATCGTCTCCAGGTACTCCCGGTAGGCCGCCTCCACCTTCGCGCGCTCGGCCTCGTCCAGCCGCCGCACCCCGGCCCGGTCCCGGAACCGCCGCTCGTGCGCCTCCAGGACCGTCTTGCCCTCCAGCAGCCCGATCCGCGTGGACGACAGCGCGTCGATCAGCACGCCCCGCACGTACCCGTCGGTCGTGTCGAGCGTCAGCGCGAAGTCGTCCCCGCCGCCCGACGCGAACCGCCGCACCTGGTCGACGTACGCCCGCACGTACGCCTCGATCAGCCGCCGGATGTCGGCGTCGGAGATCGCCTTCTGCCACGCCAGCAGCGCCAGGCTCGCCACCAGCCGCTTCACGTCCCACGTGAAATGCCCGACGTACGCCTCGTCGAAGTCGTTGACGTCGAACACGAACACGCCGTCGTCGTTCATGTACGTACCGAAGTTCTGCGCGTGCAGATCCCCCTGGATCCACACCCGCGCCGTCCGCTCGTCCGCCCACGGGTCGTCGTCGTCGACGATGTCGGCGTAGAACAGGCAGGCGCTCCCCCGGTAGAACGCGAACGGATCGGACGCCATCTTCCGGAAGCGGCGGCGGAACTCGGCGGGACTGCGCTCCATCAGGTCCGAGAACGCGTCCACCAGGACGTCCACGATCTGCGCCTGCCGCTCCTTCGGGTCGCGACCGCGCAGGTCCTCGGTGATGCTCGCCATCGGGCTCTCTCCTCAGATGATCGGGTGACTCCCCGCCGCTGCCGGGACGTACCCGGTCATTGTGCCGGGTCCGCCCCCGTGCGGGCGGTGAACAACGCGCGAACCCCCGGCTCGGCGCGCAGGAGGTCCAGCGCGTATTGGGCGTGCCCCGGCACGTATCCGTTCCCGATCAGCATCGTCACGTCCGCCGCCAGCCCCTCCGCGCCCAGCGCCGCCGCCGGGAACGACGTCGCCATCGAGAAGAACACCACCGTCCCGCCCTGCGCGGTCGCCAGGATCGCGCCGTGCTCGCACCCCGGCACGTCCACGCACACCACCGTCACGTCCGCGGGCCCCCCGGCGGCCTCCGCCACCGCCCGCGACACCGCCACCGGATCCCGCGCGTCCGCCCGCACCACGGCGTCCGCCAGCCCCGACGCCGCCAGCCGCGCGCCCTCCTCCGCCGACGGCACCAGCCCCACCGTCCGGGACGCCCCGGCGCGCCGCGCCGCCGCCAGCGACAGGCACCCGCTCTTGCCCGCCGCGCCCAGCACCGCCACCACCGGCGCCGCCCCGGACGCCGCCCGCGCCTCCACCACGCGCCGGGTCAGCGCCGGCGCGCCGCACACGTCCATCACCGACAGCGCCAGCGGGACGGGCACGTCGCCCGGCAGCACGGCGGCGATCGACCGCGCGAACAGGATCGCGTGACCGCGCGCGGGCACCTGCTCGGAACGCCCGTCCCACCCGGCGAGCCCGTCAGTGACGGCGAGCGGCGTCAGCGTGAGCGACACCAGCGTCGCGACGCGGTCGCCCGGCTCCAGGCCGAGCGGCGACTCCGGCCCGGCCTCGTCGACGACGCCGACGAGCATCCCGCCCGAACCGGTGACGGGATTGTGCATCTTGCCGCGCTCGCCGATGATCCGCAGCACCTCGGCGCGGACGGCGTCCGGGTCCCCGCCGTGCGCGGTGCGCAGCTGCCGGAAGGACGCCGCGTCCAGGTTCAGCCGCTCGACCGCGACCCGCACCTCGTCCGGGCGGATCCGCGGGTCGGGGTCCAGCCGGTGCGCCGCCTGCGGCAGCACCCCCGCCGGCTCCAGCACCCGGTGCAGCCCGATCTCCGTCCCGCCGCCCGTCCCGCCGCCCGTCCCGCCGGCGCGCTCCGCGGCCGTCCCCTGGGTCATTGCGCCTCCCCTTCGGTCACCGACAGCCCATGGAAGATATACCGAGGGCACCTGGTTTGATCGAAAGTCTTCCCGTAATGTCGGCCCTACACAAGATTTTTGTGCGATCACGTGAAGCGAGGAGGGGTCGACGATGACCACTGCCCTGCATCCGGACACCGGCGCCGGCGCCCGGAACGCGCAGACCGCGGACACCACCGCGGAGCAGGCGCCCGGACGGCCGGCCGACCAGCCCTACCGGTACCGGCGCCGCCCCCTGGAGGAACCCGACTGGCGGCGCATCCCCGGCTGGCGCGACGTCACCACCGCCGAATGGGAATCGGCCCAATGGCAGCGCGCCCACTGCGTCAAGAACCTCCGCCAGCTCCGCGCGGTCATGGGCGACCTGCTCGACGACTCCTTCTACGCCGACCTCGAGCGCGACCAGGCCGAACGCGCCACGATGTCGATGCTGCTGCCCCCGCAGATGCTCAACACCATGGACGTCTCCTCCACCGCCGCGTTCCGCGCCGACCCCGTCCGCCGCTACATGCTCCCGGTGTTCTCCGACCGCCGCACCGACTGGCCGTCCCACCCGCACGCCGCCCGCGACTCCCTCCACGAGGCCGAGATGTGGGCCGTCGAGGGCCTCACCCACCGCTACCCCACGAAGGTCCTCGCCGAACTGCTGCCGACCTGCCCCCAGTACTGCGGCCACTGCACCCGCATGGACCTCGTCGGCAACTCCACCCCCAACGTCGACAAGCACAAGTTCACGATCCGCCCCCCGGACCGCCACGAGGCCATGCTCGACTACCTGCGCCGCTCCCCCGGCGTCCGCGACGTCGTCGTCTCCGGCGGCGACGTCGCCAACCTCCCCTGGCCCCGGCTCGAAGCGTTCGTCGACGCCCTGCTCGGCATCGACAACATCCGCGACATCCGCCTCGCCAGCAAGGCGCTCATGGGCCTCCCCCAGCACTGGCTGCAGGACGAGGTCCGCGCCGGCATGGAACGGCTGGCCACCAAGGCCCGCGAGCGCGGCGCGCAGATCGCGATCCACACCCACGTCAACGCCGCCCGGTCGGTGACGCCGCTCGTCGCGCGCGCCGCCCGCGCGATGCTCGACACCGGCATCCGCGACGTCCGCAACCAGGGCGTCCTGCTGCGCGGCGTCAACGACTCCCCCGACGCGCTGCTCGACCTGTCGTTCGCGCTGCTCGACGAGGCCGGGATCATGCCGTACTACCTGTACATGTGCGACATGATCCCCGGCAGCGAGCACTGGCGGCTCGCGGTCTGGGAGGCGCAGGAGCTGCAGCACGCGATCATGGGCTACCTGCCCGGGTTCGCGACCCCCCGCATCGTCTGCGACGTCCCCTACGTCGGCAAGCGGTGGGTGCACCAGCTCGCCGACTACGACCGCGAGCGCGGCATCTCCTACTGGACCAAGAACTACCGGACCGGGCTCGAAGCTTCCGATCCCGATGCTCTGACCAGGCGATACGAGTACCACGACCCGATCTATACCCTCCCGGAGGAGGGCCGTCGCTGGTGGCGGGAGCAGGCCGTGGCATGACGCGGTGTAAAAATGTGCAATGAGGTGATTGAACCCGCCCGAGGCCTTTACGTTGTAGATCATTAGCGGGCGGCCTATCCTCGGGCGCATGGCCCGCGATCTTCCGGCCCGGTTCCCCGTCGGCGCGGCGGTGACGGTCGCCGACCTCGAGGACGACCCGCATCCGCACCTCGCCCGGCTGCGCGCCGCCGAGCCGGTGTCCTGGCTCCCCGCGCTCGGCGGCTGGCTCGTGACCTCGCACGCCCTGGCCGTCCGGGTCATGCGGGACGCCGCCGCGTTCACCGTCGACGACCCGCGCTTCTCCACCGCCCGCGTCGTCGGGCCCAGCATGCTGTCGCTGGACGGCCCCGCCCACGCCCGCCACCGCGACCCGTTCGCCCGCCCGTTCCGGCCCGCGCGGACCCGGGAGCGTTTCGCCGCGTTCGTCGAGGCTGAGGCCGGCCGGCTCGCGGGCGCGCTCGCCCCGGCGGGACGGGCGGAGCTGCGCGGCGACCTGGCGGGACCGCTGGCCGTCGCGGTGGTCGCCGAGGCCCTCGACCTGCCCGAGGTCGACGCCGCGACCGTCCGATCCTGGTACGGGACGTTCGTCGACGCGGTGTCGGCGCTGACGGGCGCCCCCGAGGGCGGCGCGGACGAGGGCGCGGCGCTGGAACGTTCCGGTGCGGCGTACGCGGCGCTGCGGGAGGCGGTCGCGGCGGCGATGGCCCGCCCCGGTTCCCTGCCCGCCGAGGCCGCGCGCGGCGACGCGGGGCGGGCCGGGCTGGACGCCGCGGAGGTGGTGGCGAACGCGGCCGTGCTGATGTTCGGCGGCATCGACACGACCGAGGGGCTGATCTCCAACGCAGCGCTGCACCTGCTCTCCGACCCCGCACTGGCGGCGGCCGCCCGGGACGACCGGGGCCTGCTGCCCGCCGTGATCGAGGAATCGCTGCGCCTGGAGCCGCCCGCCGCCGTCGTCGACCGCTACGCGGTCCGCGACGCCGACCTCGGCGGGGCGCCGGTACGGGCGGGCGACCTGGTGCGGGTGTCGATCACCGGGGCCAACCGCGACCCGGCCGTGTTCGCCGATCCCGGCCGCTTCGACCCGTACCGGCCCGACGCCGCCGAGCACCTCGCGTTCGCGCACGGCCCGCACTTCTGCTTCGGCGCCACCCTCGCCCGGATGGAGGCCCGCGCCGCCCTCGGCGCGGTGCTCGACCGGTTCCCCGGCGTCCGGCTCGACCCCGGGCGGCCCGCGCGGCCGCGGGGGCTGGTGTTCCGCAAGCCGGACCGCCTGGACGTCCGCTGGGACGCGTCCGCGCAGGTGATCACGCCGCCGCGGGGGCCGGACGACCGGCCCGATATGGCACCATCGGGCAGATGATCGTAGAACGCCGGGTCGAACTCCGCTTCGGGCAGCAGAGCCGGGAGGCGGAGACCCACACCAACCTGTCCGCGATCCGCCAGGACGGCCCCTGCCTGTGGGCGGCGGGCGACGAGACGGCCACCGTCGAGCGCCTCACCGCCGTGACCGGGCCGGACGGCCGCGTCACCGGGTACGAGGGGCACGTCACCGTCCCGCTCGCCGACCTGGTCCCGCTGCCCGCCGGCCCGGACGAGGAGGCCGACATCGAGGGGCTCGGCCGGGCGGACGGGTGGCTGTGGGCGATCGGGTCGCACAGCCTCAAGCGCAAGAAGATCAAGCCGGGCCAGTCGGCGGCGAAGTCGCGCAAGCGGCTCGCGACGGTCCTGCGGGAGGACAACCGCTTCATCCTGGCGCGGATCCCGCTGGTCACCGGGGAGGACGGGCTGCCCCGCGCGGTGCGCGAGGACGGCGACCGCACCGCCGCGGTGCTCGGGCTGAACGGCGACTCGATCACCGACCTGCTGGCGGAGGACCCGCACCTGGCGCCCTTCCTGCACCTGCCCGGCAAGGACAACGGCGTCGACATCGAGGGCGTCGCGGTGCACGGCGACCGGCTCTACGTCGGGCTGCGCGGGCCGGTCCTGCGCGGCTGGGCGGTGCTGGTGGAGATCCGGCCCGGCCCCGACCCCGACGACCCGCGGCGGCTGCGGGCGCTGCCGGTCGACGGCGACGCCCCGTACCGCACCCACTTCCTCGACCTCGGCGGCCTCGGCGTCCGCGACCTGTGCCCGCACGGCGACGACCTGCTGATCCTCACCGGCCCCAGCATGGACCTGGACGGCCCGGTGCGGGTGGTGCGGTGGCGCGGCGCGGCGACCGCCGACGCCCCGGAGATCGTCCACGCCGACGACCTGGAGGTGCTCGGCGACCTGCCGTACGGCGACGGCGACGACCACGCCGAGGGCATCGCCGTCCTGGACGAGCCCGGGCCGGGCCTGCGGCTCCTGGTCGTCTACGACAGCCCGTCCCCCGATCGCCTCACCGCCGCCGGCGGCGTGGTCGCCGACGTCGTCCACCTACCCTGACCCGCCGCCAAGTAAGCGCTAGCTTTTGCCGTCTGCTTTCATGGTCGCAAGACCCCTACCGGCCGGAAAGAACGAGGCGAGCATGATCGAGTGGTCCGACGAAGACCTGATGATCCGGGACGCGGTCCGCGACTGGATCGACGCGGAGGTCCGTCCCAACCTGGACGCGCTGGAGTCGGGCGAACTGCCGCCGTACGACATCATCCGCGGCCTCTACAAGACGTTCGGCATGGACGAGCTGGCGCGCTCGTCGTTCAAGGCCCGGATGGAGAAGGAGCGCGCGGCCGCGGCAGGCGGGACGGACGCCTCCGACGACGACGGCGACGGCGACGACGCGGGGACCGGCCGCGGCGGCAACGCGGCGATGAGCATGATCCCGATCATCGAGCTCTGCAAGGTCGCCCCGGGCCTGGTCTCGGCGATGGGCGTCGGCCTCGGCCTCGCCGCCGGGACGATCATGAAGCGCGGGACGGTCGAGCAGAAGGAGCGCTGGGCCCTCGACCTGCTCACCATGGAGAAGGTCGGGGCGTGGGCGATCACCGAGCCCAACTCCGGCTCGGACGCCTTCGGCGGCATGCAGGCCACCGCCCGCAAGGTCGGCGACGAGTACGTCCTCAACGGCAGCAAGACGTTCATCACCAACGGCCCGTACGCCGACACGATCGTCTTCTACTGCAAGCTCGACGAGGACGGCGTCGAGCCCCGCGACCGCGAGATCCTCACGTTCGTCCTCGACACCGGCATGGACGGCCTGGAGCAGAGCAAGCCGCTGCGCAAGATGGGCCTGCACTCCTCCCCCACCGGCGAGCTGTTCCTCAACGACGTCCGCGCGGGCGCCGACCGGCTGCTGTCGTCCGGCAAGGGCGGCGGCAAGGAGTCGGCCAAGCAGAACTTCGTGACCGAGCGCGCCGGCGTCGCCGCGATGGCCCTCGGCGTCATCGAGGAGTGCCTGAAGCTGTCGGTCGAGTACGCCAAGACCCGCGAGCTGTGGGGGCAGCGGATCGGCGACTTCCAGCTCATCCAGCTCAAGCTCGCCAAGATGGAGGTCGCGCGCCTCAACGTGCAGAACCTCGTCTTCCGGCACATCGAGATGCAGCGCGCGGGCCGCGCCCCCACCCTCGCCGAGGCGTCCGCGATGAAGCTGTACGCCGCGCAGGCCGCGAGCGAGGTCGCGCAGGAGGCCGTCCAGCTGTTCGGCGGCAACGGCTACATGAGCGAGTACCGGGTCGAGCAGCTCGCCCGCGACGCCAAGTCGTTCCAGATCTACGCCGGCACCGACGAGATCCAGGTGACGCACATCGCCCGCGACCTGCTGTCGCGCTGACGTCCCGGCCGTTCCGGCCGTTCCGGCCGTTCCGCGGCGGACTGTCGGGGGCCTCTGTGATCATGAGGCGCCCGACAGTCCCCGTGGAAAGGCCCCCATGTCCACCGACCTTTACGGCGCGCGCGTCCTGGACGTCGTCCCCGGCGAGGCCCGCGTCCGGTTCCGCGTGTTCGTCGTGTACTACGACGTCGCGTACAAGGACCACGCGCCCCTGCCCGGCGACGACGTCGGGTTCTTCTTCCGCCTGCTGTGGGAGGCGGCGCACGACCTGCCGATCGTCCGGTGGGACGCGCTGCAGGCCGTCCCGCTGGACGACTTCCTCGAACCGGAGTGGGTGAACGCCAACGCCCACCGGTACGTGCGCCGCGTCGACCGCGTCGCCGTCCGCAACCACCCGGTCGGCGACGACGGCTGGGACGGCCTGCACGACTTCTACTACGAGCGCGACGGCGGCTGGACGAACGAGGACGGGCTCGTCCAGGCCGACTACGACGTCCACGTCGCCGACGCCGCCTGGCTGGAGCAGCTCGAGGCGGGGCACTCCTGGGGCACGACCAACTACGTGTCCGACGCCGACCTCGTCACCGACCCCGGGGCCCCCGCGGTCGTCGACCTGCGGGAGGCGGCCCGCGTCCTGGACCCGTTCCCCGGCGCGGACACCGACGACGCCACGCCCTCCGACCTCGCGTTCTCCGACGACGGAGCGTACCTCGCGGTCACCAGCCAGGCCTGCGAGCTGGTCGTGTACCGCACCGCGGACTGGAGCGAGCACGCCCGCCTCCCCCACGACGGCCGCGTGCCGTGGGGCCAGGACGTCCAATGGGTGCCGGGGACGCACCTGCTGACCGGGCGCGTGCTCGAACGGTCGGCCGCCCCGCCGACGCGGGCGTACGACGTGGACGGAGGCGCGCTGGTCGACGTCCCGGAACAGCCCGGCGAGGCGCGCTCGCGGTCCGGGCGGTACCGCGTCGACTACGGCGACGGGCACATCCGCTTCGCGGCCGCCGACGGGAGCACCGCGCGGCGGGCGCCGGTCCCCGGCCGGTACGCCGCCGGCGCGTCCTTCACCGCCGACGAGACCCGCATGTTCGTCGGCGGCGGAGCGGACGTGCACGTGCTCGACCCGTCCGACGGGCGGCTCCTCGCCAGCCTCCCCGGTGTCGGGGCCGGCGCGGTCGTCCGGCCGGACGGCGCCTACCTCGCGGGCACGGCCAGCGATACCCCCGGCGACCCCGAGGCCATCGGCCTGTGGAGCGCCGAGGACGGCCGCCCGCTCATGCGCTGCCGCCCGAAGGACCACCACTACGTGTCCACCCTGGCCTGGTCGCCGGACGGGAGCGTCCTCGCCGCGTCGCTCATCCAGAGCCGCCACGGGTACGGCGGCGCCGTCCATCTCTTCGCACCCGGCGACCCGCTCACCGCACCCGAGGCGGGCGAGCCGTCCGAGGAGGTGCTGCGCGAGGGCCTCGACCGGAGCTACGTCCCCGACGACATCGTGTTCCTCACCGGCCTGCTCGCCGACCGCGAGGACGACCCGGAACGCCGGGCGCGCGCCTGGCGGGCGACCGCGAAGAGGCTCGCGGACTGGGCCACCCCGCCGGTCCCCGCCGTCGCCGAGGCGTACCGCCGGGCACTGGAGCACGGCACCGGCCCCGCCGCCGTGTCCGACGGCGTCTCCCTCTCGCACCTGCTGTACGGGCGGGACGACCTCGACGGGGCGGTGGACGCGGCCCGCGCCGCCCACCGCCGCGCCGCGGAACTCGGCGACCGCGCGCCCGCCGGCCTGCGGCACGCCGCCGCCGTCCGCCTGGCGGACATGACCCGCACCCGCGGCGCCGGCGGCGACCTCGACGAGGCCGAGGCCGCCTACCGCGTCTGCCTGGACCTCCGGCCCGACGACCCGTGGACGCTGCTGGGCCTCGGCTGGGTCGCCGCCGAGCGGGGCGACTACGACGCGGCGCGGCCCCACCTGTTGGCGGCCGTCGACGCCGGCGACCCGAAGACCGAGGGCTACGCGGCCATGCTGCTCGCCGCCCCGGCGAAGCAGGCCCGGGACGTCGGCGAGGCGCTGCGCTGGTACGAGCGGGCCCTCGCCGCCGACGACCGGCACGCGCCGCTCGCGACGGGCCACCTCGGCGAGCTGCACTACTGGATGGGCGACCGGGACGCCGCGCGCCGCTGGTACGAGCGGATGCTGGAGGTCACCGACCTGCCCGACCTGGTCGCCGAGGCGTGCTGCCGGCTCGGCGAGATGGCCGCCGCGGACGGCGACGCCGCCCGCGCGGCGCAGCACCTCGAGCGGGCCGCCGCAACGGGCGACCCGGCGTTCGCCGGGAAGGCCCGCGAGCTGCTCGCCCGGCTGCCGCGGAACTGACCGGTTCCGGGCGAACTTTCAGGGAAGCTCCGCCATCGAAGAGGTGGAGGGCGGGTGCGGGCGATCGCCCGCCCTCCAGAAGATCTTTTCTGGACAGCCGACGACGGGAACTGGATACTCACGAACATGGACGGTGGGCCCTCATACCCGGTGCGGGCGTCCGACGGCGAGCGCGACCGGGTGCTGCGCGTCCTCAGCGACCGCGTGGCCGAGGGCCGCATCTCGCACGAGACGTTCGAGCGGCGCGTCGACATGGCGCTGCAGGCCCGCAGCCGCGCCGAACTGGACGAGATCGTCCACGACCTGCCGCCGCCCGGCCGGGTGGTCGGCCGCCTCACCGGGCTGGTGTCGTCGTTCTCGCAGGCGACCGCGCGCATCGAGGCGGCGTGGCGGGCGCCGCGGCTGCCCCGGTTCGCGCTGCCGTCCGGCGGGCCGTCGCGCATCGTGGTGGGGCGCGCCCCCGCCTGCCAGTTCGTGCTGAGCGACCTGACCGTCTCCCGCTTCCACGCCGAGATCTACCGCACCGGCGACACCTGGATGATCACGGACCTGGGGTCGATGAACGGCACCCGGGTCAACGGGTGGCGGCTGACCGGACCGGCCCGGGTGCGGCCGGGCGACGAGGTCGGCTTCGGCGATTCCAGCTTCATCGTCTCCGCCACCTGACCCCGGCCGCCGCGGACCCGGATCTGGTTGGATGCCCGGTATGGCCGACCTCGACGACGCCCGCGCCTGGGCCGCCCGCTCGATCCGGGCCCTGACCGACGACGCCGCGCGCGCCGAGCCCACCCCGCTGATCCCCTTCCCGCTGCCGGACGGCTGGGGCGTGTCCCTCCTGCTGAAGGACGAGTCCGCGCACCCCACCCGGACCCTCAAGCAACGGGCGGCGCGCGCGCTGTTCCGGCACGCGATCGCCTGCGGCCGGATCGTCGAGGGCACCCCGGTCGTGGAGGCCACCGGCGGCGGCGCTGCCGTCGCGCAGGCGTACACGGCGCGGCTGCTCGGGCTGCCGTACACCGCGGTGATGCCGGGCGAACCGGACGAGCGCCGCGCGGCGCCCGTCCGGGAGCTGGGCGGCGACGTCCGGTTCGTCACTCCCCCGCTCGCGATCTACGACGAGGCGCGGCGGCTCGCGGCCGACTCCGGCGGCTGCTTCCTCGACCAGTTCGGCTGGGCCGAGCGGGCGCTGGACCACCGCGGCGACGACCTGGCCGGCGAACTGTTCGCGCAGGCGGGACGGCCGGACTGGGTGGTCGCCGGGGCCGGGACGGGCGCGACGGCGGCGTCGCTGGGGCGGCACGTCCGCGAGCACGGGCTGCCGACGCGGCTCGCGGTGGTCGATCCGGAGAACTCCGCGTACTTCCCCGGATGGGCGTCGGGCGCCGCGGACTACGCCACCGGGATGCCGTCCCGCATCGAGGGCATCGGCCGTCCCCGGATGGAGCCGGGGTTCCTGCCGTCCCTGATCGACCTGATGATCCCGGTCCCGGACGCGGGGAGCGTCGCGGCCGCGCGGGCGGTGCGGGCCGCGACCGGGCTGCCGGTGGGCGGCTCCACGGGCACGTGCCTGTGGGGCGCGCTGCACCTGGTGTCGCGGATGCGGGACGCGGGCGCGCGCGGCGGCGTGGTCGCGATCATCGGCGACGCCGGCGACCGGCATCTGGCCACCTACCACGACGACGGTTGGGCGGCACGCAAGGGCCTGGATCCGGCGCCGCACGCGGCGGCGATCGACCGGTTCCTGCGCGGCGGGCCGTGGGAGCCGCCCGCCATGAGCGGGTGACGCGCGGGGGTGAGCGGAGGCGCGAGCCGGATCCGGTAGATTCGGCGCTTTGGCCGGTCCTGAGCGGGGCGGGCGCCTTGACAAAGTAAGGTCCGGCCGGTCGGGGCCGGGCGCGACGAGGAGGAGGACAGCCGTGCAGATCGGGTTCGCCGTACCGGTGGCGGGGGCGTGGTCGACCCCGGCCAACCAGGTGCTGATCGCGCAGCGGGCCGAGGAACTCGGCTACGACTCCCTGTGGACGCTGCAGCGCGTGGTCAACCCGGCCGGTTCCGCGGACCAGACGTACCGCAACGTCCCCGACCCGCTGATCACGCTGGCCTACCTCGCCGGGTACACCGCGCGGGTGCGGCTCGGCGTCGCCGTGGTCAACCTGCCGTTCTACTCCCCCGCCCTGCTCGCCAAGCAGGCGATCACGCTCGACCACGTCACCGGCGGGCGCCTGGACCTCGGGCTCGGGCTCGGCTGGATGCCCGAGGAGTTCGCCGCCGTCGGCGCGTCCATGGAGCGCCGCGGCGCCCGCGCCGAGGAGTTCCTCGCGGCGCTGCGCGCCTTCTGGACGGGCGAGCCCGGGGAGGTCAGCGAGTACCACGGGGAGTTCTACGACATCCCGCCGGTCACCATGGACCCGCGGCCGCTGCAGGACCCCGAGCCGCCGATCCTGCTGGGCGGCGCGTCGGAACCGGCGCTGCGCCGCGCCGGGCGGCTCGCCGCCGGGTGGGTCAGCTCCAGCCGCGCGAAGCTGGCCGACATCGGACGCTCGATCGACATCGTCCGCGAGGCGGCCGAGAAGGCCGGCCGGGACGCCGCCGCGCTGCGGTTCGTCTGCCGCGGCGCGGTGCGGATCCGCGAGGAGGGCGACGACGCCTCCGACATCGGCACCGGCGCCGACCGGCGGCCGCTGACCGGCACCTACGACCAGATCGTCGGCGACTTCGACGCGCTCGCCGAGCAGGGCGTCACCGAGCTGTTCCTCGACCTGAACTTCGACCCGCGGCTCACCGGTCCCGACGCCGACCCGTGGGACTCGATGTACATCGCCCGCGAGGCGCTCGAGGCGCTCGCCCCGCGCTGACCCCGCCGGGCCGCACGTTCAGAGCTCGGAGCCGTCCGCCGTGCCGTCGGGCCGCGGCGGGCGGCCCTCCCACGGGGTGCTGAGGACGACGGTGGTCCGGGTGGCGACGTTCGCCGCCGCCCGGATCCGCTGCAGCAGGTCCTCCAGCTCGTTCGGCGACCCGACGCGCACCTTCAGGATGTAGCTCTCGTCCCCGGCCACCGAGTGGCACGCCTCGATCGCGGTGAGATGCGCCAGCCGGTCGGGCGCGTCGTCGGGCGCCGCCGGATCGATCGGCTTGATCGACACGAACGCGGTGAGCGGCAGCCCGATCCGCGCGTGGTCGAGCCGGGCGGTGAACCCCTGGACGATCCCGCGCTTCTGCAGCCGCCGCACGCGCTGGTGCACGGCCGACACCGACAAGCCCGTCTCCTTGGCCAGGTCGGTGAAGCTCATCCGCCCGTCGTCGGCCAGCAGCCCCAGGATCTGGCGATCGATCTCCTCCACGAGGGGAATCTAGCGCGCCCGCGGGACCGCGCGAGCCGCCACAGATCACAGATCGGCGCCATCCCGCGGAATCGCGCGACATTCCGGGCAGATCACCGGCGCCCGGAGCGCAGCGCCCCGCAGGACCCGCGCACGACGAGCTCGGTCGGCA
Source organism: Spirillospora sp. NPDC052242 (assembly GCF_040679555.1). Taxonomy (NCBI): domain Bacteria; kingdom Bacillati; phylum Actinomycetota; class Actinomycetes; order Streptosporangiales; family Thermomonosporaceae; genus Spirillospora; species Spirillospora sp. NPDC052242. The sequence continues at coordinate 18,215 of NZ_JBFAUZ010000056.1, read as the reverse complement.
GCCGGACCGGCCCGCCGCGGCCGCGCCGCGCGGGCTCGCGCAGCAGCAGCTCGCACGCCCGGTACCCGATGTCGCGGCCGGGCCGGGCGACGGCGGTCAGCGGCGGGTCGCACAGCTCCGCCCACGGGACGTCGTCCACCATCGCGATCGACACGTCCGCGGGCACCCGCAGGTCCAGCTCGCGCGCCACCAGCACCGCCGCCTCGCCGAGCAGGTGCTCGGCGGCGACGACGGCGGTGACGTCGGCGCGGCGCTGCAGCAGCCCGGCGGCGGCCGCGTAGGCGGCGTCGCGGGCGGGGCGGGCCGCCACGACCAGGTCCTCCTCGGCGGGGACGCCGAGCCGGGCGAGGGTGTCGCGGAACGCCCGCTCCCGCACGCCCGGCTCGCCGCCGGGCGCGGCGGCGCCGAGGAACGCGATCCGCCGGTGCCCCAGCCCGACGAGGTACTCCGCGAGGGACCGGACGCCGCCCGCGTCGTCGGCGAGCACGGTGGGGATCTCGGCGAGGCCCGGCAGCACCCGGTCGGCGAACACGACGCTCGAGCACACCCGGGCGGCGGCGCGCCAGTCGGCGGTCTCCCCCGCCGGGCACGCGATGATCCCGTCGACGCGCTGCTCGACGAACCGGTCGACGATCTCGGCCTCGCGCTCGGCGTCGCCGTGCGCGGCGTCCACGATGACGTGCCCGCCGAGCGTCCGCGCGCACGCCAGCACGCCCGCGACCAGCTCGGCGCAGAACGGGTCGGTCACGTCCGGGACGATCAGCCCGATCCCGCCGGAGCGCCGCAGCTTCAGGCCGCGGCCGAGGGCGCTCGGCCGGTAGTCCAGCTCGCGGGCGGCGGCCAGCACGCGCTCGCGGGTGGCGTCGGCGACCGCGCCGGTCCCCGAGAACACGCGCGACACCGTGGCGATGCCGACGCCGGCCGCGGCCGCCACGTCCTTGATGGTCGCCGATCGCCGCTCCGCCATCGGCCGTCCTTCCCCCGGGAGGTTTTCGATCATCTTCTCATAACGGACTCTCCCCTGGAAACGGTTCCATGATGTTTACTCCACACAACGCAGCAAAAGCCCTGCTCGGCAGGGTACTGAGGAAACGTTTCCACAAGGAGCGCGAGGGATCCGATGGCGAAGATCACGCTGGACCAGGTCGACAAGGTGTACTCCGGCGGCGTCAAGGCCGTGGACGGCCTGAACCTGGAGATCGGCGACGGCGAGTTCATGGTGCTGGTCGGCCCGTCCGGCTGCGGCAAGTCGACCGCGCTGCGGATGATCGCCGGGCTGGAGGAGATCAGCGGCGGGAAGATCTCCATCGGCGACCAGGTCGTCAACGACCTCGCCCCCAAGGACCGCGACATCGCGATGGTCTTCCAGAACTACGCGCTCTACCCGCACATGACCGTCGAGCAGAACCTCGCGTTCGGCCTGAAGCTGCGCGGCACCCCCAAGTCGGAGATCAAGCAGAAGGTGCAGGAGGCCGCCAAGATGCTCGGCCTCGAGCAGTTCCTGTCCCGCAAGCCGGCCGCGCTGTCGGGCGGCCAGCGGCAGCGCGTCGCGATGGGCCGCGCGATCGTCCGGCAGCCGCAGGCGTTCCTGATGGACGAGCCGCTGTCGAACCTCGACGCCAAGCTGCGCGTGTCGATGCGGGCGTCGCTCAGCCAGCTCCACGAGCGGCTCGGCGTCACCACCGTCTACGTCACCCACGACCAGATCGAGGCGATGACGCTCGGCACCCGCGTGTGCGTCCTGCGCGAGGGCGTCCTGCAGCAGGTCGACACCCCGCAGCGGCTGTTCGAGAACCCCGTCAACCTGTTCGTCGCCGGGTTCATCGGGTCGCCCGCGATGAACTTCGTCACCGCCGACCTCGCCCGCGGCGACGGCGGCGCGCACGTCTCGTTCGCCGGCTACACGCTGCCCGTGCCGGACGCGACGCTGGACGCCAAGCCCGGCCTGCGCGACTACCTCGGCAAGCAGGTCGTCCTCGGCATCCGCCCGTCGGACTTCGAGGACGCCGCGCACGCCAAGCCCGAGTGGGCGCCGATGTCGGTGCGCAGCACCGTCACCGAGGAACTGGGCAGCGAGATCAACGTCATCTTCACCATCGACGCCCCGCCGGTCGAGCACAAGGACACCGCCGACCTCGCCCGCGACGAGTCCGAGGGCGAGGAGGACATGGCGATCCCGCTCGCCGAGAACAAGGCGCTCTGGACGGCCCGCGTCAACTCGCGCTCGCAGGTCCGGCCCGGCCAGCACGTCGACCTGGCCGTCGACACCGGCCGCCTGCACTTCTTCGACCCCGCCAGCGGCCTGGCCATCGGCCACCCCGACCGCAAGCCGGGCGCCCCGTCGGTCACCAAGGCCGACGCCTGACGGATCGCGCCCGGGCGGGAGAGCCCGCCGGAACGGACGATGCCCGCGGCCCCGGAAGGGGTCGCGGGCATCGCCGTCGGTCCGGGCACCGCCCGGTCCGGCTCACATCACCGTGTTCACTTCACCAGGCTCACTTCACCGAGCCGGCCAGCACTCCCTGCACGAAGTACCGCTGGAACGCGAAGAACACCACCAGCGGGACGATCAGCGACAGGAACGCCCCCGGCGCCAGAATGTCGATGTTGCCGGTGAACTGCCGCATCTGCGACTGCAGCCACTTCGTCATCGGCTGCGCCTCCGTGTCGGCGAACACCAGCGCCACCAGCAGGTCGTTCCACACCCACAGGAACTGGAAAATGCCGAGCGAGGCGATCGCGGGACCGCCCAGCGGGAAGATCACCCGCCGGAAGATCGTCCACTCCGAGCCGCCGTCCATCCGCGCCGCCTCGAGCAGATCCCGCGGGATCGCCGCGAAGAAATTGCGCAGCAGGAAAATGGCGAACGGCAACCCGAACGCCACGTGGAACAGCACCACGCCGGTGATCGAGCCGAACATCTGGAACCCGCCGAACTCGATGGCGCCGTACAGCTTCGCCACCGGGATCAGCGCGACCTGCACCGGCACCACCAGCAGCGCCACCACCAGAAGGAACAGCCAGTCCCGGCCGGGGAACTCCATCCACGCGAACGCGTACCCGGCGAGCGCGGCGATCACCACGACCAGCACGGTGGCCGGGACGGTGATCAGCATCGTGTTCCAGAACGAGTCGACGAAGTCGTCCCGTCCGAGCAGCGAGGAGTAGGCGTCGAACGTCAGCTGGGACGGTTCGGTGAACACGTTCCACCAGCCGTCCGCGGTGTTGTCCTCGGTGGAGCGCAGCGACGCGACGAGCAGCCCGAGCGTCGGCACCAGCCAGAAGAGCGCGATGAGCACGAGCAGCGCCTGCGCCGCCCCGCCGCCGACCTTCCCGACGATGCGGGCCGCGACGCCCCGGCGCGGGGCGCCCGACGCACCGCCGCCCGGCGGGGCCGTCTTCGCTGCGCCCTTCTCCCCCGTGCCCTTCTCCCCGGTGCCCTTCTCCCCCGTGCCCTTCTCGCCCGTGTCCACGGCCGCGGCCTTCCCGTCCACGGCCGTCTCCTCCGGAGGAGTCTCGTCCGAAGCGGACCGTTCCGTGCCGTCCGCGGTGCTCATTTCCGCTCCTGCCGCATTCGCCGGATGTTGAACAGCATGGCGGGCAGCACCAGCAGGAACAGCAGCACCGCGATCGCGCTGCCGGCTCCCTGGTCGTTGCCGCCGCCGAACGACTCGGTCCACATCTCCAGCGCCAGCACGCTGGCGTCCGGATCTCCGCCGCCGATGATGTAGACGAGGTCGAAGACCTTCAGGACGTTGATGACCAGCGTCACCAACACGACCATCAGGACGGGCGCCAGCAGCGGGATCGTCACCCGCCGGAACACCTGCCACTCGGTCGCGCCGTCCACCCGGGCCGCCTCGAGCGCGTCCCGCGGGATGGCCGCGAGCCCGGCCGCGATCAGCACCATCGCGAACCCGGCCCACACCCACAGGTACGCGCCGATGATCGCGGGCGTGATGAGGGTGCTCCCGAGCCATTCGGCGCCGCGGTACGCCTCGGTGAAGTTGCCCTGCGGCAATCGGATCGTGACCTGCCCGGACCCGACGTCCTCCAGCGTGAACGTCCCGTCCGGGCGGGTGGTCGCGGTCGCCACCACCTCGCCGCCGCGGACCGCCTCGACCCGGACGCCCGGCAGCCCGCTCTCGCCCTGGTTCGGCTGGTTGAGCGTGCCGCCCCCGCCCCGGGTGAAGTCGAACCACACCGCGCCGGTGATCTCACCGGAGCCCGCCCGCGGCGGGGCCGCCGCGGGCTCCGCCGTGTCCGGCAGGTACTCCGGCTTGACCTTCACCAGCGGCAGGACCGCGGTCTGCCCCGCCGACACCGGCCGCGCGGTGACGACGGCGCCGCCGTCCTCGCGCACCGGCTGGTCGCCGGCGGTCCGGGGACCGGCCCCCGGGTAGGTGCGGTCGGTGCTGAACATGTCGTGCACGGCGACCATCGCGGCGTTGGCGATGCCCTTGTCGGGGTCCTGCTGGTACACCAGCCGGAAGATCACGCCGGACGCGAGGAACGAGATCGCCATCGGCATGAACACCACGAGCTTGAACGCCGTCGCCCACCGGATCCGCTCGGTGAGGACGGCGAACACCAGGCCGACGATGGTGACGATCGTCGGCGCCACCACCACCCAGATCGCGGTGTTGCGGACCGCGACGAGGTTGTCGCGCCCCTGGAAGACCCCGGTGTAGTTGTCGATGCCGGCGAAGTCGCCCGCGGCGTCGAAGAAACTGCGGATCACCGAGTAGACGATCGGGTACACCACGAGGAAGCCGAGCAGCAGCAGCGCCGGCAGCAGGAACAGCAGCGCCAGCCACGACGGCGGCGTCAGGCGCTCGCGTCCCCCGCGGCGGGGCGGCGCGCTGCCCGCACCCGTGCCCGCCGCGCCGGCACCGCCGTCCACGGCGGCGGCGCCGCCGGCCGTCACGGCCGGCGGCGTCCCGTCTTTCGGAGCCTTCATCGGGGTCCCTTACTTGTACGCCTCGGCGGCCGCGGACTCCAGCCGCTCCTGCGTCCCCTCGACGTCGGTCGGCTTCTGCACGAACTGGCGCAGCGCCTCCCACATGCCGTCGCCCGGGGTCGCGCCGAACGCGGCCGGCGTCAGGTCGGACATGTCGTAGCGGGCGGCGTCGCCGGCGGCCTGGAGCTGCTGGATGAGCTGCTTGGCGATCGGGTCGGAGTAGGCGTCCGGCGGCACGTTCTTGTTCGGGGTGAGGTAGCCGCCGAGCCCGGCCCAGGTCTTGCCCGCCTCGGGCGAGGCGAGGAACTTCATCAGCTCCTGGGTGCCCTTGTCGGCGGTCAGCGCGACGGCGACGTCACCGCCGAGGATCGCCGGCGCGGTGTCCCCGGCCTGCGGGAACGGGAACACCTTGGCGTCCGTGCCGACCTTGGCCTCGGTGGTGCCGATGTTGGCGGCGGCGAAGTCGCCGCCGTACACCATGGCGCCCTTCTGCTCGCCGAAGACCTGCGTGACCGACTCGTCGAACTTGGTCTTGGTGGCGGTGGCGACGCCGCCGTTGAGGAAGTCGGGCTTGCCCCAGATCTTCGCGAGCGTCGTCAGTGCGTCCGCGACGGTCTTGTCGGTCCACTTGAGCTCGTGCTCGGCGAGCTTGTCGTAGTTCTCCGGCCCGGCCTGCGACAGGTAGACGTTCTCGAACCAGTCGGTGAGCGTCCAGGAGTCCTGCGGCCCGGCGGCCAGCGTGAACGGGGTGGTGCCGGAGTTCAGCAGGGTCGTGGACGCCTGCGCCAGCTCGTCGAACGTCTTGGGGGGCTGGACGCCCGCGGTGGAGAACGCCTCCGGCGAGTACCAGATGATCGACTTGTAGGCGGCCTTGATCATCACGCCGTAGGTCTTGCCGTCGCTGGAGCCGAGCTCCTTCCAGTACGGCTCGAAGTTCTTCTCGACCTCCGCGACGACGTCGGCGCCGAGCGGCTTGAGCTTGCCGTCCCCGGCGTACTGCCGCATCAGGCCCGGCTGCGGCAGGATCGCCACGTCCGGCGGGTTGCCGGCCGACAGCCGCGGACCGAGGTAGGCGTCGGTGTTCTCGCCGGTGGAGGCGTAGTTGACGGTCGCGCCGCTCTGCTTCTCGAACGCGTCGAGGACCTTGCGGAAGTTCTCCTCTTCCGGGCCCGTCCACTTCGCCGCGACCTCGACCGTGACGCCCTTCAGCGGGCCGTCGCCGCCGCCGTCGCCCTCACCGCCGCCGTCGTCCCCGCCGCACGCCGCGGCGGACGACACCAGCATCCCCGCCGCGACGGCCGCGCCGAACGCCCGGCGGCCGAACCATGAGACCCTCATCCCTCATCCTTCCTGAGCGGACCGGCCGCGCCGTCTGCTCCCCAGATCGACGCGCCGGACTCGATATCGAAGAAGTGCAGGCGCCCGGTGTCGACGCGGATCGTCACCGGGTCGCCCGCCTTCACGCGGGTGCGGGGGCTGAACCGGGCGACGATGTTCGTGCGCTCCTCGCGCGCGCCGCCCGGCACGTCGGCTCCCGCGTCGCGGGCGAGCTCCTTGGTGTCCTCGGTGACGACCGGCGCCGCCTCGACCGCGAAGTGGACGAGCACGTCCGAGCCCATCGCCTCCACCAGGTCGGCGGCGGCCTCCAGCCGGGTCCCCTCGGGGGCCTCGGCGAGCTCGGCGTCCTCCATGTCCTCGGGGCGGACGCCGACGACGACGTCGCGCCCCAGGTAGGACGCCAGGGCCGGGCGCTCGGTCAGCACCGCGGGCGGCAGCGTCAGCGTCCGGGCGCCGATCTCCAGGCGCGGGTTCTCCGCGTCCCCGGTGAGGGCGCCCTTGAGCAGGTTCATGGCCGGCGATCCGATGAAGCCGGCGACGAAGAGGTTCGCGGGCCGGTCGTAGAGCTCCTGGGGCGGCGCGACCTGCTGCAGCTCGCCCTTCTTCATGACCGCGACCCGGTCGCCGAGCGTCATCGCCTCGGTCTGGTCGTGCGTGACGTAGATGGTGGTGACGCCGAGGTCGCGCTGCAGGCGGGCGATCTCGGCGCGCATCTGCACGCGCAGCTTCGCGTCGAGGTTCGACAGCGGCTCGTCCATCAGGAACGCCTGCGGCTCGCGGACGATCGCGCGGCCCATCGCGACGCGCTGCCGCTGGCCGCCCGACAGGTTGCGGGGCTTGCGGCCCAGATGCTCGGTGAGGCCGAGGATCTCGGCGGCCCGGTCGACCTTCTCGCGGATCTCGGCCTTCGGCAGCTTGCGCAGCGACAGGCCGAAGCCGATGTTGTCGCGGACCGACAGGTGCGGGTACAGGGCGTAGCTCTGGAACACCATCGCGACGTCGCGGTCGCGGGCCGGCACTCGGTTGACGACGCGGCCGCCGATGGTGACCTCGCCCTCGGAGATGTCCTCGAGGCCGGCGACCATCCGCAGCGCGGTCGTCTTGCCGCAGCCGGAGGGGCCGACCAGGACGAGGAACTCCCCGTCGGCGATGTGGAGGTTCAGGTCGGTCACGGCCCGCGTGCCGTCGGGATAGACCTTCCCGACGCTGGTCAGGTCGACCTCTGCCACGGCGTCTCCTCTTCTTCCGGCACGGGTTCCCGGCGCGTCCGGGCAGGTGGAAGCCCGGACGCAACGCGGGAGAAACGGTCACTACCCCGGCGTAACTTGAAACAAGGTGGTACATCGCGGAACGCCCCCACCGCAATACGCGGTGTGCCGGGGAACGCATTTGGTGCAGAGATCGTTATCGTCGCGATCCCGGCCGTTGATGGGCGTCTCGGCCGCGCCATTCATTGGACGTCCGAAATGCCGGGAGGGCGGGACGAAAACGTCCCGCCCTCCCCCGGTTGCCGATCGGAAAACCGGTCTTACCCGAATCGCCTGATCAGGCGGTGCGTCAGCCGACGATCACGAGTCCGCGCCCGGTCACGTTCATCGGCTCGTACCCGTCCTCGGTGCACACGACGATGTCCTCGATGCGGGCGCCGTGCGGCCCGGGGTAGATGCCGGGCTCGATGGAGAACGCCATCCCGGGCTCCAGCGGCTCGGTGTTGCCCGCGACGATGTACGGCTCCTCGTGCGACTCCAGGCCGATGCCGTGCCCGGTCCGGTGGAAGAAGTGCTCGCCGTGGCCCGCCGCCGCGATGACGTCGCGGCCCGCCGCGTCCACCGCCTCCGGCGTCGCCCCGGGCCGGACGGCCTCGCACGACGCGCGCTGCGCCTCCTCCAGCACCGCGTAGTAGGCGCGGTAATCGGCGGGCGGCTCACCCACGCAGTAGTTGCGGGTGGAGTCGGAGCAGTAGCCGGACGGCATCGTGCCGCCGATGTCGACCACGATCGGCTCGCCGGGCCGGATCTCCCGGTCCGACAGCTCGGCGTGCGGGTTGGCGCCGTTCGGGCCCGACCCGACGATCACGAAGTCGACCCTCTCGTGCCCCTCGGCGATGATGGCGTCCGCGATGTCGCGGCCCACCTCGCGCTCGGTGCGCCCGGGATGCAGGAACTCCGGCACCCGGCGGTGCACCCGGTCGATCGCGGCGCCCGCCTCGCGCAGCGCCGCCACCTCGGCCGCGCTCTTGCGCATGCGCAGCTCCCGCAGCACCGACCCCGCCGCGACCTGCTCGGCGCCCGGCAGCGCCGCCCGGAACCGCAGCGCCATGACCGCCCACATCCGGTCGGCGACCCCGATCCGCGCGACGTCCCGCGGCAGCCGGGCCGCGGCGAGCGCGAACGGGTCGTCGGTCTCGTCCCACGGCACGAACTCGATCCCGAGATCGCCGGCGGGCGACTCCTGCGCGGCGGGCAGCTCCAGCCGCGGGACCATCATGAACGCGTCGCCCGACGCGGGCACCACCAGGCACGTGAGCCGTTCGAGCGGCAGCGCGTCGTAGCCGGTGACGTAGCGCAGGTCGGGGCCCGGGGTCAGCAGTACCGCCCCCAGCCCCGCACCGGCCGTCGCCTCCTGAACACGGCCGAGCCGCTCGCGCGGATACAACTCCATCGTCACATCCGTCTCCATCTTCGCGGGCAGCGGCGCGCGCGTCCGCCGGGACGCCCGCCTCGCGGGACGTCCCCGGCGATGCGCGATCGCCGCTTCCTCCTCCCCTGTGACCTGGTCCTGTTACATTCTGCATGTGCTCCGACACAGGATTAGCCGCCTCGGATACGTCCCCAGCATCGCAAGAACCGGCGGACGACGCCGCCCCGGGCCGCCCCGCCGGCACGGCGGCTGACCGGGTGCCCGCGAGGGAGACCGGCCGCGCCGCCGGGCGGGCGGCGGGCCGGACCGACGCGAGACCGGACGCGCGGGCCGAGGCACGGGCCGAGTCACGGGCCGAGGAGCGCGCCGAACGGCTCCGGGCCGCACGGGCCGCCGCGCTCGCCGCCGGGGAGGCGGCCGCCGCCGACCGGCGGCGCCGGCGGGCCGCCGGGGAGCGCCGGGTCGCCGTCGAGCTGCAGCGCGCGGTGCTGCCGCTGCCCCGCGGCGTCCGCGACCTGCCCGGCCTGCGCGTCGCCGTCCGCTACCTGCCCGCGCGCGACGAGACCCGGGTCGGCGGCGACTGGTACGAGGCGGCGCCGATCGCCCCGGACGAGGTGCTGCTCGCCGTCGGGGACGTGTCGGGGCACGGCCCGGCCGCCGCCGCCGAGATGGCCCGGCTGCGCGGCGCCCTCGGCGGCCTCGCCCGCACCGGCGCGTCCCCCGGCGCGCTGCTCGGCCTGCTCAACGAGACCCTGGCGGGACCGGCCGACGCCCCCGGCGCCGCGGACCCGCGCACGGCGAGCGTCGTCGCCGCCCGGTACCGTCCCGGTCCGCGGCTGCTCACCTGGGCGCGGGCCGGGCATCCGCCGCCGGTCCTGCTGCGCGGCCGCCGCGCCCGCCCGCTGGACGCGCCCGGCGGCGTGCTGCTCGGCGTCCCGGGCGCGCCCCGCCCCGCCGACGCCGAGATCCGCCTCCGCCGCGACGACCTGCTGCTCCTCTACACCGACGGCCTCGTCGCGCGGCGCGGCCGGGAGCCCGCCGACGGGCCGGCGATGCTGTGCGCGGCCGCCGCGGAACGGCACGCCGCCCCGCCGGACGCCGTCGTCGACCACGTCCTGCGGTCGCTGGGCGCCGCGAACCCCGACGACGACATCTGCCTCCTCGCCGCGCGGGTGACGTGAGAGAACACGGAGCGTCGGACCCGCGTGGAAGGATGTGCGCATGAGCGGGCTGATGCTGCTGGACACGCCGTCGCTGTACTTCCGCGCCTTCTTCGGCGTGCCCGAGTCGGTCACGGCGCCGGACGGGACGCCGGTGAACGCCGTGCGGGGGCTCGTCGACATGATCGCACGGCTCGTCCAGGACCGCTCCCCCGACCGGCTCGTCTGCTGCATGGACGCCGACTGGCGGCCCGCGTTCCGGGTGGCGGCGCTGCCGTCCTACAAGGCGCACCGGGTCGCCGAGGACGGCGGCGACCAGACGCCCGACCCGCTCTCCGCGCAGCTGCCGATCATCGACGCCGTGCTCGACGCGTTCGGGCTGGCCCGCGCCGGCGTCCCCGGGTTCGAGGCCGACGACGTCATCGGCACCCTCGCGGTGCGCGGCGCCGCCGACGGGCCCGTCGACATCGTGACCGGCGACCGCGACCTGTTCCAGCTCGTCGACGACCGCGGCCCCGTCTCCGTGCTCTACACCGCGCGGGGCGTCCGGAACCTGCAGGTGATGGGCGAGAAGGAGGTCGCGGAGAAGTACGGCATCCCGGGCCGCGGCTACGCCGACTACGCGACGCTGCGCGGCGATCCCAGCGACGGGCTGCCGGGCGTCCCGGGGGTCGGCGACAAGACGGCGGCGGCGCTGGTCACCCGGTTCGGCTCGGTCGAGGGCATCCTCGCGGCGCTCGACGGGGGCGACGAGGGCTTCCCGGCGGGCGCGCGCAAGCGGATCGACGCCGCCCGCGACTACCTCGCGTCGGCCGAGACCGTCGTCCGCGTCGTCACCGACATCGAGGCGCCGGAGCTGGCCGCGCTGGACGACCGCCTGCCCGCGGGCGCGCGGGACCCGGAAGCGCTGGTGGAGCTGGCGGACCGGTGGAACCTCTCGAGCCCGGTGAACCGGCTGCTGAACGCCCTGGCGCGCTGATCTGCCCGCTCCGCACGATCCTCTCCGCACGGCCGCGCGCGGCACCGTCGGCGCAATCCGGACTACAAGTTGCACCGAAAGTGTCAGATGACGCAGACCGGCCGTGCCCGCGGGTGCAGCATCGGGAACGGTAAGGGGCTTTCCTTGGCACATGCATGCAGCACGCACAGCGCCGCGAGGCCGGTCGTGACCCCCGCCCGGCCGCGTCGGCGGCATGAACGGACCGGCACCCGGGGCTCTGGGCCTCACCGCCCCACTCCCCCCATTGCCGCGGGTGCCGGTTCACGCGTCCGCCCGGCCGCGCCCCCGGGGCGCGTCGCGGGTGCGGAAGGGGAACTCCGGTGAGCCCGGCGACGGCCCGCGCGGCGCGGAGCGCGGGCGACGGCTTCTGGGAGGACCTCGACGGCGCGCAGCGGACGGCGCTGCGACGGGCGGGCCGTCCCCGCTCCTATCCGGCCCGGGCCCCGCTGTGCTACCAGGGCGAGGACTCCGACCACATCATCGTGATCGAGGACGGCTGGGCGAAGGTCGCGTCGGCGACCGAGGACGGCCGCGAGATCGTCCTGGCCGTGCGCGGGCCGGGCGACCTGGTGTGCGAGAGCGCCGTGCTCGGCAGCCGGCAGCGGTCGGCCACCGTCACCGCGCTCAACGCGGTGCGGGCGCTCATCGTCCCGGCGGCGCGCTTCACCGCGTTCCTGGACGCCCATCCCGGGATGTGGCTGCTGGTCAGCGGGACGTTCGTGCGGCGCCTCGACGACGCCGACCGCCGCCTGCAGGCGACGGTGTCCGCCCAGGGCGCCCGGCGGCTCGCGCTGCTGCTGGCCGACCTCGCCGACCTGTCCGCCCGGCACGTGCCGCCCGCGGCGGGCGGCGGGATCGAGATCGCCCCGCCGCTCTCCCAGGGCGAGCTGGGCAGCTGCATCGACGCCTCCCGCGAGACGGTCGCGCGGGCCCTCGCCGTCCTCCGCGGGGCCGGCCTCGTCCGGACGGCCCGCCGCCGCATCACCGTCCGGGACCCCGAGGCGCTCCGGACCTTCGCCGAGAACGCACTGGATTGACGGCCGCTGCCGACACTCCACCCGCTGCCTTTACGTTGTAGATCACTAAAGATCCGGTTCATCGCGTCGTCGCGTCGCCGGGCGGGCGATGTCTCGTTGCGCCATCGCTCACTCGGTGTTGGCGGCCTCCAGGACGGGTACGGCCGCGGCGCGGCGCGCGGGCAGCACGGACGTCGCCAGGGTCGCGGCCGCCGCACCGGCCGCGACCAGCGGGAACAGCCACCACGGCGGGTCCGGGCGCAGGAACGAACTGCCGGTCGTCACGTGCAGCAGCGCCGACGTTCCCGTCGCGATCGCGAGGCCGAGCGCCGTGCCGAGGGCGACGACCGTGGCCGCCTCCCAGCGGACCATCGAGCGGATCTGCCTCGTGGTGGCGCCCACGGCGCCCAGCAGCCCGAACTCCCGGGTGCGTTCGGCGACGCCCAGCGACACCGTGGTCGCCATGCCGAACAGCGCCAGCAGCAGCGCCATGCCCACGAAACCGTACGTCGCCCGCAGCGGCCGGGTGAGCGAGTCCGACGCCGCGTCCACGTACGCGTCGCGGCCGAGGACGCGCGCCCCCGGCACCGCCGCGACGGCGCGGGCCAGCGCGTCCGGGGAGCCGCCCCGCACCAGGACCGCCCGGGTCGCGGCGTTGGCGTCGAGCCGGTCCATCGTCGCGGACGCCACCAGCGCCTGGTCGGCGAACAGGTGCGAGGGGTCGTGGTAGGCGGCCGCGACCGTGAGCGCGACCCGGCCCCCGGCTCCGCGCACGACGATCTCCTGCCCGCGCCGGAGCCCCCGCTGCTCCATGACGGCCGAGGCCAGCGCGATCTCCCCGGGACGGAGCGCGGGCGGACGTCCGCCGAGCCGCAGGACGTCGCGCAGCCCGGTCTGCTCGGCGCCGCTGACGAGGAGGGCGGACGGCTCGGGCTCCTCGTCCCGTTCGGCGCCGACCCGCGGCGACACCAGCGCGACCTCGGTCTGGGTGAGGGCCACGGCCCGCGACACCCCGGGCGCGCCCGCCGCGAGGGCGGCCACGTCGCGGGACAGCGGCGCGGGCGCCCCCTCGGCCGTCTTGGCGGTCGCGGCGATCGCGTGCTCGGCCGCCATGACGTCCCGTCCCGCCTCCCGGAACCGGTCGTCGACCGACGCCGTGACCAGCGCCACGGAGGCGACCAGCGCGACGCCCAGCATCAGCGACGAGGCGGCGGAGGAGACCCGGCGCGGGCTGCGGGTGATGGTGGCGTGCGCCAGGCGGCCCGTCTCCCCACCGATCAGGGTGCCGAGCCGGCCGACGAGCCCGCCCAGGGGCGCGACGAAGAACGGCGTGAGGACGGCCAGCGCCGTCACGGCGAGCATCGAGCCGAACAGGACCATCAGCGCGACGCCGAACGTCCGGTCCTGTCCGGGCGGATCGCCCGCGCGGACGGCCACCGCGACCGCCCACCAGAAGCACGCGCCGGCGAGGAGCGCGGACGCGCCCAGCAGCCGCGGCCACCGGCGTCCCGGAGTCTCGGCGACGCTGCTCCGCAACGCCTGGACGGGCGAGACGTCCGCGGCGCGGCGGGCCGCCCGCCACGCCGCCAGCTGGGTGACGACGATGCCGGCCGCGGCCGGGACCGCCGACGCGACCCAGCCGATCTGGGGGCCCGCGGCGGAGACGTCGAAGCCGTCCCGCGCGAACGACCGGGTGATCAGGGCGGACAGCGGGTGGCCGGCGGCCACGCCGCCCGCCGCGGCGAGCACGCCCAGCACCAGCGCCTCCAGGCGGATCAGCCGGTGGATCTGCCGCGGCGTCGCGCCGATCGCCCCGAGCAGCGCCAGCCGCCGGGTCCGCTGCCGCACCAGCGTGCCGAAGGTGTTGGCCACCACGAACAGGCCGACGAAGATCGCCACCGCGGCGAGCATGCCGACGACCCCGGCGATCGACGCACCCTCGCCCGCCGCGGCGGCGGCCTGCGCGTCCCGCACCGACTCCGCGGTCCGGACGGTCGCCGTCCCGCGCAGGTCCCGGGCCAGCTCGGCGCGCAGCCGCTCGGCGGACGTCCCCGGGGCGGCCTTCGCCCAGACGGTCCGCCAGACGCCCGCCGGGAGCATCGCGGCGCGCCGCACGGTCTCGGGCGGCGCCAGCACCAGGTCGCCGGCGGCGACCGCGCCCCGGCCCTGGACGCTCACGACCCCGGTGACCGTCGCCCGGCGCGTCTCGCGGGGCAGCGTCAGCGTCAGCGTGTCCCCGACGCGCAGGTCCCCGGCGCGCGCCATGTGCCCGACCACCGCCACCTCGCCGTCGGCGGCCGGGGCGCGGCCCGCCTCCAGCCGGTACGGGTTCAGCCGCGGGTCGGGCACCCAGGGGCGCAGCAGCGTGCCGCCCTCGGCCGGCGCCGTGATCGCCCGCCCGCCGGGCCCGGACGCCGTCACCGCCACCGCGGCGTCCCCGGCGACCGCCGCGACGCCCGGCCGGGACGCGACCCGGTCCAGCCGGATCCGGCCGTCGGGCGGCGCGTCCGGGTCGTCCGGGACGTCCGTGCCGCCCCGGACGAGGACGTCCGCGCGGAAGTACTCGCTCGCGTCGGCGCTCGACACCGCCTCCTGCGCGCGCAGCGCGAACTGCAGCGACCCGGCGATGAGCGCGACCGAGCCGAGCGCCGCCAGCAGCGTGGCGGTCAGCCGGGGCCACCCGTCGGCGAACGAGCGGCGCGCGATGAGCCACAGGGCGTTCCCCACGGTCAGCCCTCCGTCTTCCGCATGATGGCGTGCACGGCGTCGACGGTGGGCGCGGCGAGGTCGTCCACGATCGTCCCGTCGGCGAGGAACAGCACCCGGTCGGCGCGGGCGGCGGCGGCCGGATCGTGCGTCACCATGACCACCGTCTGCCCGTGGGCGTCGACGGCCGTCCGCAGGAAGCCGAGCACCTCGGCGGCGGAGCGGGAGTCGAGGTTGCCGGTCGGCTCGTCGGCGAACAGCACCTCCGGCCGGGTCAGCAGGGCACGCGCCACGGCGACCCGCTGCCGCTGCCCGCCGGACAGTTCCGAGGGACGGTGGCCGAGGCGCCCGCGCAGCCCGAGCGCGTCCACGATCGTGCCGAACCAGCGTTCGTCCGCGCGGCGGCCCGCCAGCCGTCCGGTGAGCCGGATGTTCTCCTCGGCGGTCAGCACGGGCAGCAGGTTGAACGACTGGAAGACGAAACCCAGCCGGTCGCGGCGCAGCTCGGCGAGCCGGGTGCGCGACAGGCCGGTGATGTCGACCGCGCCGATCACGACGGTGCCGGACGTCACGGTGTCCAGGCCGGCCAGGCAGTGCAGGAACGTCGACTTGCCCGACCCGGACGGCCCCATGATCGCGGTGAACCGCCCGCGCGCGAACGCCGCCGACACCCCGCGCAGCGCGTGCACCGCGCCGTCCCCGGTCCCGTAGGTCTTGACGACGCCGGTGGCGACCATGGCCCGCTCCCCGGCGTGCGCCTCGGGCGGCCCCGCGTTCCTCGCCGTCCCCGCATGCGGGGACGGGACGGGCGCGGCCGGTCGTCCTGGACGACGGAGCGGTGCTCGTCGGCGGGTCGGCTCGGGCATGTGTCTCCTCCGGTCGGTCGTCCAGCGGTGAATCACAAGAGATAATCTCATATGAGATTATATCAAGTGGTCCTAGACTGGGACCATGCTCGACGACCTGCTCGAACGCCTCCTGTCCGGCGAGGGCGGCCCCGCCGCCGACCACGTGGGGCTCGGCATGCTGCTGGCCGAGGCCCACAACCGGAGCCGGGAACGGCTCAACGGCGCGCTGCGCCCGCTGGGCGTGAACGTCCGCGGGCTCTGCGTGCTCCTCGCGCTGCCGATGTACGGCCCGGTCAGCCAGCGCGACCTGATCGACCGCATCGGCATCGACAAGTCCACGATGGTCCGGCTCGTCGACGAACTGGAGGACGGCGGGCTGGTCTCCCGCGAGCGGACCCCGCAGGACCGGCGCGCCTATTCGATCGTCCTGACGCCGCGGGGCGAGGAGACGCTGGCGGAGGCGCGGCGGATCGCGCAGGAGGCGGGCGACGAGATCTTCGGCGGGTTCACCGGTCCCGAGCGCCGCCGGCTCGTCGACCTGCTGCGCCGCCTCGCCGAGCCCGCGGCCTCCCCCGGTGCGGACGGACCTGGACCCGGCCCGCGCTGATCACCGATACCGGCCCGCGCACCAAGCGCCCGTGCTGCCGCCGTCCGGACGGTGCGGCCGCTCGCCGAAGAGCCCGCTCAGGGACGGCCGTGCACGGAGGCCGCGGGCAGGGACAGCGCGGGGGCCAGCCAGCGCTCGAGCATGGCGCGGAGCCATGCCTCGTCGTGCGGGGGCTCGCCCGGGTGCTGCAGCAGCGACGTCAGGAGCCGCATGATGATCTCGGCCAGGCCGTCGAGGTCGTCGTTCCCGATTCCGGCGGCCGCCCAGTCGACGGGGTAGCGCTGCAGCATCTTCGCGCCGTAGGCGATGGTGTCCGCGGTCGTGGCGCCGCGGCCGAAGGCGCTCGCGTCACCGAGCCGCAGCAGGAGGCTGAGGCGCGGGTCGGCGGGGATGGTCCGCACGCAGAAGACCATGCCCTCGACGACGGCCTCGGCCGGGTCGGTGACGCCCTGGAGGTGGGCGATCAGCCGGTCGACGAACGACTCGGCGCCCTGGGCCGCCACCTCGGCGATGATGTCGCTGATGCGGCCGAAGTGGCGGTAGACGGTCTGGCGGGTGACGCCGAGCTCGTTCGCGACGTCGGACAGGGTCGTCTTCGTGACACCGTGCCGCTCGATGCACCGGACGGTCGCGTCGACGATGCGCTGCCGGGCCTCGGCGTCCGACGCGGGTGGCCGCCCTCCCCAGCCGTGGTGCCCCATGGCCCTAGGATCGCACAGGCTCGGCCGTCCTCCGTGCGCCGGCCGCGCGGGACGCGGCCGCGATGAACGCCGTCGCGGCGGCGATGCACGGCACGACGTACCAGAGGCTGCCGATCGGCGTGCCCTGCTCGGTGACGCCGTCCGTCGCCGCGAAGTATGCCGGCAGTGCGAGCAGCCACAGGACGACGTGGACGCCGAGGTACAGCGCCGGGTAGATCCGCGCGAACAGCGGCGACGCCGCCGGGGACGGCTCGGCGCGCGTCGCGCGCCAGGCGTCCGCGAGCAGCAGCAGGCCGGCGATCCAGACCACGGCGAGTTCGGCACCGAGAACGGCCCGCTGGATCCCGAGCTGCTCCTCGCCGCGGAAGGCGCCGCTCGGCGCGCTCACGATGATTATCGCCAGCGGGGTCGCGGCGCCCGCGACGGCGGCGCGCCAGCCGATCCCGGGGCCGGTGAGCGTGCGCGGGCCGTCCTTCCCGCCGGTCAGCCGGACGACGAGGTACGTCATCGCGCCGAAGGACACCGAGGCGAACAGGAGCATGCTGTTCATCGGGACCGAGGCCAGCGCCGGCTGGTTGATCGTCTCGTTCTCGGTGTTCCACGCCCACCACTTCAGCTGCGGCCCGAGATGGTCGAAGATCTCGTAGAAGACCTGGCAGGCGAACGCGACCGCCACCGAGCCGGCCAGCGGGCCGCGCCGCGCGAAGACGCCCAGGACGCGGACCAGCTCGTAGGCGAGCTGCGACAGCGCCGGGTAGAAGGCCACGATGTAGAGCGGCAGCCGGTCGAACATGAACTGCACGGTGAACACGTTGTGGGAGAAGATGAACCCGACGTGCCCCTCCAGGCCGAACCACTCCGGGAAGTAGAGCGGCGGCTCGATCACGGCCAGGTAGACGACCGACGCGAACCACAGCGCGATGTTGGCCGGGTCGCCGTCGCGCCGCCACCGCCGCCACGCGTGGACGAGCGCGAACACCGCGCCGCCGATGACGAGCAGTTCCAGGACCGGCATCGTGCCGCTCTCGAGGCCGAACGGGTTGCGCAGATCGACCACCGGTTCGGTGTCGTGGCAGGAGAAGCCGAGTCCCTCCGCGAGGCGCTCGGCCGCGGTGCCGCAGGTGTAGTCCATGCGTGGCTCCTCGGGATGCTCTTATGGATGTCAAGCGGCGAGTTCGAGATCGTGAGCGGTGATGATCTGGAAGAGCTCGCGTGCGACGTAGCGTTTGAGGCACCGGA
>NZ_JBFAUZ010000055.1:0-67138 GCF_040679555.1 Spirillospora sp. NPDC052242 | reverse complement strand
GGCTCCGCCGGCTGGGGTGGGTGGCGGGCCGCGGGGGGCGGGCCCGCCCCGCCGCCGGGGCGGGGGGGGCGCGCCCCCCCCCCGTTTCCGGACCGGGTCCGCCGCCGGGTTCAGGAGAGGCGGGCGGCCAGCTCCTTCTTGCTGATCTTGCCGACGGGGGTGCGGGGGAACGCGTCGACGGTCTCGATGCGGTCGGGCCACTTGTAGGCGGCGAGGCCGCGCTCCCGCAGGAAGTCCTTGAGCTCGGACAGCGTCGGCGCCGTGCCGCGGACGACGAGGAACGCGCACGTCCGCTCCCCCATCATCGCGTCGGGGACGCCGACGACGGCGGCGTCGTGCACGGCCGGATGGGCGAGCAGGTGGTTCTCCAGCTCCTCGGCGGAGACCTTGTCGCCGCCCCGGTTGATCTGGTCCTTCTCGCGGCCCTCCACGACCAGGTGGCCGGACGGGAGCCGCCGGACGAGGTCGCCGGTGCGGTAGAAGCCGTCGGGGGTGAACGAGCGCGCGTTGTGCTCGGGGGCCCGGTAGTAGCCGCGCAGCGTGTACGGGCCGCGGGTGAGCAGCTCCCCCACCTCGCCGGGCGCGACGTCGGCGCCGTCGGCGTCCACGACGCGGACCTCGTCCGCCGGGGACAGCGGACGTCCCTGGGTCTGCTCGACGATGTCGCGGGGGTCGTCGAGCCGGGTGTAGTTGAGCAGCCCCTCGGCCATCCCGAACACCTGCTGGACGCGGCAGCCGAGCGTCTCCGGCACCTCGGCGGCGCGTTCGGCCGCGAACTTGGCGCCGCCGACCTGGAGGAGTTCGAGGGACGACACGTCCTCCTCGGTCCACGACACGGCGTCCAGCCACAGCAGCGCGATCGGCGGGACGACGGCGCACACGGTCGCGCGCTCGCGCTCGATGAGCGGGAACGCCTCGTCCGGCGCCCCGGACGGCGCGAGCACGACCGTCCCGCCGGTGGCGAACACGCCGAGGATCCCCGGGCAGGCGAGCGCGAAGTTGTGCGCGGCGGGGAGGACCACGAGGTAGACGGTGTCGCGGCCGAAGCCGCACACCTCGGCACTGGCCTCCAGGTTGTAGACGTAGTCGCGGTGCGTCCGCGGGATCAGCTTCGGCAGCCCGGTGGTGCCGCCCGACAGCAGGAACACCCCGACGCCGGCCGGATCCGGCCGCGGCGCGCCGGCGAGGGCGGCCGGGTCGGCGTCCACGTCGGCGAGGGCGGTGAACTCCTGCGCGTCCCCCTCGATGACGACGTGCTCGACCGGCAGCGCGCGGGCCATGACCCGGTAGTCGAACGCGCCGTCGCGGTCGGCGGCGACGTACGCGCGGGCCTCCGCCAGCTCGCACAGGTAGCCGATCTCGCTCTCCCGGTGCGCGGGCAGGGCGAGGACGGGCGCGGCGCCGATCCGCACGAGCGCCAGGAACGTCACGACGAACCCGGCGGAGTTGGGGAGCTGCACGACGACGCGGTCGCCGCGGCGGACGCCGAGCCGCAGCCAGCCCGCGGCGGCGCGGTCGGCGCGCCGGTCCAGCTCGGCGTACGACAGCCGCTCGTCGCCGGCGACGAGCGCGGTGCGGCCGGGGTCGTCGCGCAGGACGTCGCGGTTCAGGACGTCGCCGAGGAGGCGGTCGCCCCAGTAGCCCTCGGCGACGTAGCGGTCGGCGAGGTCCTTCGGCCAGGGGGTGAAGCCGTCCGGGGCGGCTTCGGCGGGCGGGTTCGCGCCGGTCACCGCGCTCACCGCCCGGCGTACTGCGCGTCGCGTCCGGCGGTGGGCGCCCCCGGGACGGGCTCGGCGGCGTCGTCGCCGAGCGCGACGATGCGGTTGGCGCCGTCGACGTGCACGACGCGCGGCCGGTGCGCGTCGCGGTCGGCGTCCTCCACGGCCGCGTAGGTGATGATGATGACGAGGTCGCCGGGCTGCACGAGGCGGGCGGCGGCGCCGTTGATGCCGATCACCCCGCTCCCCGCCTCCCCGGTGATGGCGTAGGTGACGAGCCGGGACCCGTTGGTGATGTCGACGACGTGGACCTGTTCGCCCTCCACGATGTCGGCGGCGGCCATCAGCTCGGCATCGATCGTCAGCGACCCGACGTAGTGCAGGTCCGCCTGTGTCACAGTCGCACGGTGGATCTTTCCGTTCATCAGCACGCGCTGCACGACATAGCCCTCTTTCTCAAGACCAACTAAGGCTAGGCTTACCTTAGCTACTCCCCCTCTCGAGGAGAACCCCGACGATGCTCCGGGAAACGTTCAGGCGCCTGGCCATGGACATCGGCCCCCTGCGCGACAGCAGGCCGTTCCGCGACGTGTTCATCGCCCGCACCGTCTCGGTCTTCGGGATCGGCATGCTGGCGGTCGCCCTGCCCGTGCAGGTCTACGCCATGACCGGGTCGACGGTGCACGTCGGCGCGGTGTCGGCCGCGGAGGGGTTCGCCCTGCTGGCCGGGTTCCTGTGGGGCGGCGTGCTCGCCGACCGGCACGACCGGCGGCGGCTGATGGTGCGGGCGCGGATCTTCGCCGGCGTCGGGTTCGCGCTGCTGACCCTGAACGCGTTCCTGCCGTCCCCGTCCCTCGCCGCGCTCTACGTCCTCGCCGCGTGGGACGGCTTCGCGACGGGCGTCAGCGTCACCGCGCTGCTCGCCGCGACGCCCGCGCTCGTCCGTCCCGACAAGCTCGTCGCGGCGGGCGCGCTGAACGCGCTGACCGTCCGGCTCGGGTCGATGCTGTCGCCCGCCCTCGGTGGCGTGGTGGTGTCGGCGTTCGGCGTCGGCTGGAACTACGCGGCCGCCGCCCTCGGCACCCTCGGCACCGTCACGCTGCTGACCCGGCTCCCGGCCCTGCCGCCCGCGCAGGACGGGGAGGTCGTCGAGCAGAACCCGCTGCGCGCCATCGGGTCCGGGCTGCATTTCGTCGCCACCCATCGCGTCGTGGGGTCGCTGATGCTGCTCGGGCTGCTGTTCATGGTGGCGGGCGGCATCCCCGTGCTGATGCCGGCGTTCGCCGAGCACGCCCTGGACGGCGGTCCCACGACCGTCGGGCTGCTGTACGCGGCGCCCGCGTGCGGCGCGGTGCTGGCGTCCATCACGAGCGGCTGGGCGGGACGGTCGCGGCGGCCCGGCCTCGCGCTGCTGACGGCGTCCGTGGCCGGGTTCGCCGCGCTCGCCTGCCTCGGCCTCGCCCGGCATCCCGCGCTGGCCGTCGCGATCCTGTTCGGGTACGGGTTCGTCGCGTCGGTCGAGGAGATCCTGCGGTACGGGCTGATCCAGACGCACACGCCCGCGTCCCACCTCGGCCGCGTCAACGCGCTGTGGGCGGCGCAGGAGACCGGCGGCGAGGCCGTCGGCGCGATCGGCGCCGGCGCGCTCGGCCGCTACCTGGCGCCCGGCGCCGCCATCGTCGTGTACGGGACGGTCAGCGCGGTCCTCGCCCTCGTGCTCGCCCTCACCCTCACGGGCCTGCGCACCGCGACGCTCGGGCCCGGGGCCACCCCCGACGCCGACCCGGACGCGGACGCGGGGACGGGCGCCGGCAAGGGCACGGGGCCCGGTCCCGACGTCCCGATCGACGCCGGGCCCGAGCCCCGCTGATCCCCCACCGCCCGCGTCACCCGAGGCGAGCGGCGATCTCCTCTTCGGACAGCGCCTCGACCTCGAGCCAGATCGCGGCGACCGCCTCCAGACGTCCGGGCGTTCCCTCCAGTTCGGCGAACCGCCGGCACACGCGCGCGACCGTCCGCTCGGCGAACAGCACCCGCACCGGCAGCGCGCCGGTGTCGAGGGCCTCGCGGAGCCGGGCGACGACGGTCGTGGCAAGAACGGAGTCGCCGCCGAGGGCGAAGAAGTCGGCGTCCGCGCCGACGCGTTCCCTCCCCAGCACCTCGGCGACGATCCGGGCCATCACCCTTTCCAGGGCCGTCTCGGGTTCGGCGTCCGCCGCGTCCGCCCGTCCCGCCTCGGCGGCGGCCGCCGCGACGAGCGCGGCCCGGTCGACCTTGCCGTTGGCGGTGAGCGGCAGCGCGTCCAGCGCGACCAGCAGCTCGGGCACCATGTGCGGCGGCAGCAGCTCCCGGGCGCGCGCGAGGACCGCGTCCCGGTCGAGCCCGCCGCCCGGCCCGTCCTGCGGGACGAGCGCGGCGGCGAGCCGGCCGTCGGCGACGAACGCCACGGCCCGCCCGACCGACGGGTGGCCGCGCAGCGCGGCCTCGACCTCGCCCAGCTCGATCCGGAACCCGCGGATCTTCACCTGGTGGTCGCGGCGGCCGAGGAACTCGATCGTCCCGTCCGGCCGGTAGCGGGCCAGGTCGCCGGTCCGGTACCAGCGGACGCCCTCCACGGTGACGAACCGGTCGGCGGTCCGCTCCGGGTCGCCCGCGTAGCCGTCGGCGACGCCCGCGCCGCCGATCCACAGCTCGCCCGCCGCCCAGTCCGGGCGGTCGCGGCCCAGCTCGTCCACGACCCGGCAGGCGACGCCGCCGAGCGGCACGCCGTACGGGACGGCCGTCCAGTCGGCGGGGACGTCGCCCGCGACCTCCTGCACGGTGGAGTGGATGGCGGTCTCGGTGGTCCCGCCGAGCGCGACGAACCGGGCGTCCGGGGCGGTCTCGCGCAGCAGCGCGGGCAGATGCGTCCCGACCCAGTCGCCGCCGAGCAGCACCAGCCGCAGCGCGGGCGCGGGCGGCTCGGCCGGCGACCCGGCCCGCAGCAGCATCTCCAGCACCGACGGGACGCAGTTCAGCACCGTCACCGACCACCGGCGGGCCAGTCCCGCCCAGCGGGCGGGGTCGCGCCGCTCGTCCTCGCGCGGGACGGCGACGGCGCCGCCCGCGGTCCACGCGGCGAACAGGTCGAACACCGACAGGTCGAAGTCCAGCGCCGACACCGCGAGCGTGACGTCGTCCGCGCCGATGCCGAAGCGCTCGACGAGGTCGCCGATGGTGTTCATCGCGGCGCCGTGCGACACCTCGACGCCCTTCGGCTCGCCCGTCGACCCCGACGTGAACAGCACGTACGCGACCTGCTCCGGACGCACCGCGACCGGTTCGGCCAGCGGTTCGACGGCCCCGACGGAGTCGAGCGCGACGACCGCAGGCGCCCGCCCGGGGTCGGCGGCAGCGCGGCCGGATGCGGTCAGCGCGGCGGCGACGCGGGCGGTCGCGCGGATCTTCGCGCGGCGGGCCGGCGGCTGCTCCGGGCCGATCGGCACGTACGCGGCGCCCGCCGCGAGGACGCCGAGGGCGGCGACGGCCTGGTCGGGTCCCTTGGGCAGCTCGATCGAGACGCGGTCGCCGGGACGGACGCCCGCGGCGGCGAGCGCGGACGCCGTGCGCAGGGCGCGGTCGGCGAGTTCGCCGTACGTGAGCGCGCCGTCGTCGCCCCAGTGCAGCGCGGGCGCGCCGGGCGCGCGGCGCGCGTGGTCGAAGAAGCCGCGGGTCAGGGTCGCCGGGGGCGGCGGCGGGGTGGAGTTGAGGCGGTGCCGGAGCCGCAGCCGGTCGGGCGTCGCGCCGACGCCGAGCGGCGCGTCCCAGTCGGCGCCGGACGCGCCCAGCCGGGTGATCGCGGACGTGTAGGCGTCGAACATCGCGTCCGCGACGCCGTCCGGGAACGCGGGCACCCGCACGTCCCAGTTGAGCAGCAGGCCGCCGGACACCTCGGTGACCTGCGCGTCCAGGAGCACCTGCGGGCCCTGCGAGATGATCCACGCGGGCTCGCCGAAGCGTTCGCGGACCGCGTCGCCGAACAGCTCGCCGAGGTTGAGGGCGCTCGTGTAGACGACGGGCGCGAGCACCTGCTCGCCGCGCGCGCGGGACAGGTCGCGCAGCACCTCCAATCCCGAGTAGTCGCTGTGCGCGCCGGACGTGTGCAGGGTGGCCTGCAGGGCGCGGGCCCGCTCCAGGAACGTCAGGTCCGCGGTGAGGTCGACCTCGAGCATGATGGAGCCGGTGAAGTCGCCGACGACGGCGTCCACGTCGGGGTGGACGGGCTCGCGGTGGAACAGCGGCAGGTTCAGCAGGAACCGCGGCGTCGCCGACCACGCGCCGATGACCTCGGCGAACACCGCCGCGAGCGCCATGGCGGGGGTGACCCCGGCGGCGTGCGCGCGGGCGAGGAGGCGTTCCTTGTCGGGCGGCGCCAGCCAGTGGTGCTTGCGCTCGACGCGGTCGCCGGGCTCGGGGACGACCGGCAGTTCGGGCGGGCCGGGGAGGTCGGCGAGCCGCCCGGCCCACCACTCGCGGTCGCGCTCGCGGGCCGCCGCGCGGGGGTCGTCGGCGAGGTAGCGGGCGTAGCCGTAGCGGATCGGGGCGAGGGGCTCGCCCTCGTACAGGGCGGCGAGGTCGGCGAGCATGACGCGGTAGCTCATCGCGTCGGCGGCGACCATGTCGACGTCCAGGTGGACGCGGGCCGTGCCGTCCGGGAGCAGGCTGAGCCGGGCGTCGAACACGCGGCCGTCCTCGATGGGCAGCCGCTGCTCCGACATCTCCGCCCGGACGCGCGCGAGTTCGCCGCCGGCGTCCGGGGCGTCCCGGAGGTCGTGGACGGTGACGGCGGGCTCGGGGCGCTCCGGCAGGACGCGCTGCGTCCCGTCGTCGAGGACGGCGACGCGCAGCATCGGGTGCCGCCGGGCGAGGGCCCGGACCGCGTCCTCGAACCGGCCGGGGTCGACGCTGCGGCCGTCCAGCTCGACGTACAGGTGCGCGGCGACGGAGCCGAGCGCCTGCCCGGAGTCGCGGCCGATCCAGTAGGCGTGCTGCATGAGGCCGAGCGGGAACGGGTCGGCGGGCTCGATTTCCGCGGGGTCGAGCGCGGCAGGCTCGGCGGTCTCCGCGGGCTCGGCGGCGGGTTCGGCCTCGGCCTGGCCGCGTTCGACGAGCAGTTCCCACCACTGGCCGAGGGTGGGGCGTTCGGCCAGCTCGGCGAAGCGGATCTCGACGCCCCGGCGGCGCAGCCGTCCGGTCAGCTGCATGAGCCGGATCGAGTCCATGCCCAGCTCGATGAGGTTGTCGTCGGCCGCGGCGGGTTCGCCGAGGACGTCCGCCAGCAGGGTGTGCAGCTCTTCCCGGGTCAGCACGGAACTCCCCTCCGAATTAGGTAAGGCTAACCTAATTGAGGAGCGACCGGCCGTCAACGCCCCGTCACGCCGCGCCCGCCGGCGGCCGTCAGCCCATGCCGCGGCGCCCCGACGCCGCCAGCAGCCACGCCAGGTAGACGCCGCCCAGGACGCCGGTCACGACGCCCACCGGGATCGCGACCGGCAGGTGCAGGGAGATCAGGTCGCCGCAGGCCAGCAGCGCGGCGCCGGTCAGCGCGGCCGGGAGCAGCTGCGCCCCCGCGCGGCGGGTCAGCCGCCGCGCGAGCTGCGGCGCGGCCAGCGCGACGAACGGGACCGGCCCGGCGGCCGCGGTCGCCGCCGCGACGAGCCCCACCCCGACGATCACCAGCAGCAGCCGCGTGCGCTGCACCCGGACGCCGAGGGCCTGCGCGGCGTCGTCCCCCAGCTCCCCCATGCCGAGGCTGCGCGACAGCACCAGCGCGGCCGGGACGAGCACGGCCAGCGCGATCGCCAGCGGCACCGCCTGGTCCCAGTCGCGCCCGTTGAGGCTGCCGGTCAGCCAGAACGCCGCCTCGTACGCCTCCGTCAGCTCGGCCCGCGTGATCAGGTACGAGTTGAGCGCCTGCAGCATCGCCGCCGCGGCGACGCCGATCAGCACGAGCCGCACGCCGACCACCCCGCCGCCGCGCCGGTACGCGACCAGGTAGACGGCGAGGGCGGTGAGCACCGCACCGGCGGCCGAGCTGGCCGTGATGGCGACCGCGCCGCCGCCGAACACGAGGATCTGCAGCAGCGCGCCGGACGCCCCGCCCTGGGTGAAGCCGATGAGGTCGGGGCTGCCGAGCGGGTTGCGCGACATGCTCTGGAAGATGGCCCCGCTGAGCCCGAGCGCCAGGCCGACCAGCAGCCCGGTCACCGCGCGCGGCAGCCGCAGCGTCTGCACGATGAACTCGGTCGCGCGGTCGCCCTGCCCGACGAGCGCCGCGACCACGTCCGGCGGCGAGATGGGGAAGTCGCCGGACCCGACGACCAGCACCGCCGCGCCCGCCGCGAACAGCGCGAGCGCCGCGCACACCGCGGCGACGCGCGGCTCCCACCGCACCGACACCGCGCCCGCGCGCACGACCCGGCTCGTCATCGCCCTGCCCGCCGCCTTCTCGAGCGGCGCGCCGCCGGGCGTCTTCGTCGAGGCGCTCACAGCTCGCGCGTCCTTCCCCGCCGGACCATCACGATGAACAGCGGCGCCCCGACGAACGCCGTGACGATGCCGGTCTCCAGCTCGCCCGGCGCGACGACCCGTCCCGCGATGTCGGCCCACAGCAGCAGGACGGGCGCCAGCAGCAGCGAGAACGGCACGACCCACCGCAGGTCGGGGCCGACGAGGGCCCGCACGATGAACGGGACGGCGAGGCCGAGGAACGTGATCGGGCCCGCGGCGGCCGTCGCCGCCCCGCACAGCAGGACGATCGTGAGCGCGCCGAGCGCGCGCGTCCGTCCGGGCCGCGCGCCGAGTGCCCGGCCCGCGTCGTCGCCGAGTCCGAGCGCGTTCAGCGGCCGGGCCAGCACCAGCGCCAGGACGACGCCGGCGACGACGAACGGCAGCACCCGCCAGAAGATGCCGAGGTCGCGTCCCGCGAGGTACCCGACCTGCCAGAACCGGAAGCCGTTGAAGTTCTGCGGGGTGAGCAGCATCAGGCCCGCGGTGAGCGCGCTGAACACCGCGTTGACGGCGGCGCCGGCGAGGACCAGCCGGGCGGGCGACGCGCCGCCGCGCCCGCGCGCCCCGATCGCGTACACCAGGACCGCCGCGCCGCCCGCCCCCGCGAACGCCGCCCACACGTAGACGAGGACCTCGTCGACGTCGAAGAAGCCGATGACGACAACGACCGCGAGGGCGGCGCCGCCGTTCACGCCGAGCAATCCCGGTTCGGCGAGCGGGTTGCGGGTAAGCGCCTGCATCACCGCCCCGGCGAGCCCGAGCGAGATCCCCACCAGGATCCCGAGGACGGTGCGGGGCAGCCGCAGCTCGTGGACGATCAGCGAGTGCTGCGTCCCGTCCGGCGACAGCACCGACGGCAGCACGCGCCCGAACGGGACGGACTCGGCGCCGATCGCGAAGCTGGCGACGATCGTCAGCAGCAGCGCGGCCACGAGGAGGAGCAGCCCGCCCCAGCGGCCCGCGCGGCGCGGCACGGCCGCCTTCGGCGGCGGCTCCGCGGTGGGGGGTTTCCGCACGGAGGACAGCACAAGATGAGGCTAGCCTAAGCTAACCCGCCCATGAAGAGCGGCGCCCGGGCCGGAGGCGCCGACAGGCACCCCCGGCCGTACCTCGCCGAGGCCCCGCAGCGAGCCCGAAGCAGCGGATGTCATCCACCTTCACCGCCATCACCCCGGCCACAGCGGACCGGAACCGCTGCGATCGCGAGCGAAGCCAGGTTCGAGCGAAGCGAGAACCTGATCGCGCAGCGAGCCCCCTGGGGCGAGTCGGAGCGATGCAGCGATCGCACGCAAGGCCCGTTGAAGGAAGGCCCCCTGGGCCTGACGCCGAGGGCCTTGCAATCAAACGCAATGCCCGAGCAGCCAGGTCCAGACCTCCACCGGGTCGTCGGCCCGGTGCTCGGCGCCGCAGTGACAGACGCCGGTCAGCCGGTCCGACCCCGGGGACCACTCGACCCGCAGGCGGTCGCCCGCCGTGCCGCCCGTGGTTTCGGCCGTCACTGCGCCGTCAGCTTCTGCAGCATGCGGCGCGCGGCCAGGCCGCCGGTGTCGATGTTGATCGACAGCTCCTGGTAGCCGGCGGGCTCGCTCGCGATGACCTTCTCGAGCTTGTTCAGCGCCACGACGTCCTGCAGGACGACCGTCCGGTTGCTGTCGCGCAGGAACGTCGACACCTTCTCGTCGTCGAGCGCGAAGTCGCGGGCGACCCACCAGAAGTCGTGCGTGGTCGTCTCGGTCTCCGGGACGATCGCGTAGCCGACCTCGACGTGGAAGGCGCCCGAGTCGTCGCCGTCCGGGCCCGGCTCCACGCCCGTCGGCGCGATCCGGCTGTGCAGGAGGTAGAAGCCCGGCGGGTGGAACTCGATGTCCTGCCAGCGGTCGATGCGGCCATCGATGCCGGTCGACTCGGAGTAGAACGGCGGGCACTCGACGTCCTTCATCCGGCGGCTGACGTAGACGATGCCCGCCTCCTCGTCGGTCTCCGTCGTGATCGGCGTCTGCGCGACCTCCGGCGTGCCGATGTACCCGGCGTGCAGGTACGTCTCGTGGGACAGGTCGAGGAGGTTGTCGACGAGCAGCTCGTAGCGGGCGGCGAGCGGCTCCATGCCGCGGACGGTCGTGTAGTCCGCCGACTCCAGCCACGGCGCCCGCGGGATCGCGGCGGCGTCGCCCTCGCCGTCGCCGATCCACACCCAGATCAGCGAGTCCTGCTCGACGAGCTGGTAGGCGGGGACGCGCGCGGTGCGCGGGACGCGGGTCTGGCCGGGCACGGCCACGCACGTCCCGTCGGGGTCGTAGGTGAACCCGTGGTAGCCGCAGACGATGCGGTCGCCGTCCCGGTTGCTCTCCGACAGCGGGAAGCGGCGGTGCACGCACCGGTCCGCGAGCGCGACGGCCTCGCCGGCGCCCGTCCGGTACATGACGAGGGGCTCGCCGCAGATCGTCCGGGCGAGCAGGCCGTCGCCGACCTCCTCCCCGTAGGCGGCGACGTACCACTGGTTGCGGGCGAAGACCATCGGAGGCTCCTCGGCGGGGTGGACGGCAGAATGTGACGAGCCTCTCGTCGCCGTCCCCACCGGGCCAAGGCCGCTTCCGTTTGACGGAAGAACCCGCTCAGGCCCCGTGCATGGCCGTCTCCGGCGGACGGACGGCGCGGGGCGCGCCGAGCGCGCGGGAGATCCCGCGGGCGCTCGCCCGGACGACCGGGGTGAGCGACCGCGCGTCCCAGCCGGTGTTCGGGACGACGATCGCGACGGCCGCGACGACGGTGTCGTCCGGTCCGAAGACGGGCGCGCCGACGGAGAGCGCGAACGACTCGACCTGCCCGTCGCTGATCGCGACGCCGGTGCGGCGGACCTCGGCCAGGGCGCGGCGCAGCTGCGGGCCGGACGTGATCGTCCGGTCGGTGAAGCGGCGCAGCGGCGCGGCGATGGCGCGTTCCTGCAGGGCGCGGTCGGAGTGCGCGAGCATGGCGAGGCCGACGCCGGTGGCGTGCGCGGGCCAGCGCCCGCCGACCCGGGAGAAGACGTGCACGGCGTCGCGGGCGGAGATCCGCTCGATGTAGACGACCTCGAGCCCGTCGAGGACGGCGAGGTGCACGTTCTCGTGGGTGGCCTCGTAGAGGTCCTCGAGGAACGGCATCGCGGCCTCGCGCAGCGCCGGTCCGCGCGGGGCGAGCGCGGCGACCTCGAACAGCCGCAGCCCGATCCGGTACAGCCCGTCGGCGTCGCGTTCCAGGGCGCCCCACCAGGTCAGCTCGCCGACCAGGCGGTGGGCGGTGGACAGGGGCAGCCCGGCGCGCCGCGCGATCTGGGTGATGGACAGCGCGGGCCGTTCCGCCGAGAATGCGCCCAGGATGTCCAGCACCCGCCGCGTGACGGGGGGCCGTCCCCCTCCGCTCGCCCGTTCGGTCATGGTTCGCCGTACTCCTCCCGCAGTCGTCCCTTGAGGATCTTGCCGGAGGCGTTGCGGGGCAACTCGGCGGCCGCCACCGCCGACTTGGGGATCTTGTAGCGGGCGAGCCGGCCGTCGAGCCGGGCCAGCACCGCGTCCCCGGTCAGCCCGGAGCCGGGGCGCGGGACGAAGACGGCGCGGCCGACCTCGCCCCACGTCTCGTCCGGGACGCCGATGACGGCGCACTCCAGGACGTCCGGGTCGGCGAAGATCGCGTGCTCGACCTCGGCGGGGTAGACGTTCTCCCCGCCCGAGATGATGACGTCCTTGATGCGGTCGACGATGTAGGCGTAGCCGTCGTCGTCGAGCCGGGCGGCGTCGCCGCTGCGGAACCAGCCGTCGGTGAAGGCGGCGGCGGTCGCATCGGGCCGGCCCCAGTACCCGCGCATCACGTGCGGGCCCCGCACGACGATCTCACCGGTCTCCCCCGGCGGCACGTCCGTCATGTCGGGGGCGACGACGCGGACGTCGCTGAAGAAGTGCGGCACGCCCGCCGACCCGGCCTTCGCCGTCGCGTGCGCGGCGTCGAGGAAGAGCGTGCCCGGCGCGGCCTCGGTCATCCCGTATCCCTGCAGGAACGTCAGGCCCCTCTTCTGGTAGGTCTCGATGAGCGACGGCGGCACGGGCGCGCCGCCGCAGGTCAGGATACGCAGGGACGACAGGTCGGCGGCGTCCCAGCCGGGTTCGCGGGCGACGCGCTGGAACATCGTCGGCACCCCGAACACGAACGTGACGCGGTGCTCGGCGATGAGCTCGAGGGTGGCGGCGGGGTCGAACGCCGGGACGAGGACGCACGCGCCGCCCTTGAGCAGCACGGGCAGCGCGAGCATGTTGAGCCCGGCGGTGTGGAACAGCGGCGCGGACACGAGCGCGACCTCGCCCGCCGTCAGGTCGTGGTCGATGAGGACGTTGATCGCGTTCCAAGTGATGTTGCCGTGGGTGAGCGTCGCGCCCTTCGCGGCGCCGGTCGTCCCGGACGTGTACATGATCATGCACGGGTCGTCGAGGGACACCGGGACGTCGATCGGCGCGGCGCCCGCCTCCCCGGCCCGCGCCCGCACCTCCTCGTACCCGTGCGCCCACGGGCCCGGCCCGTCCAGCGCGACGTGCTCGCGGACCGGGACGCGATCGCGGACGCCGTCCACCAGGGCGGCGTGCGACGGCGCGTGCACGAGCACCGACACCCCGGCGTCGGCGAGCTGGTGCGCGATCTCGGGCCCGGCGAGCCGGGTGTTCAGCGGGACGAACACGGCGCCGAGCGTCCCGGCGGCGAACAGCGCCTCGAGGAACGCCGGATGGTTCGGCCCCAGGTAGCCGACGCGGTCGCCGTGCCGGACGCCGAGGGCGCGCAGCCCGTGCGCGAGCCCGGACACGCGGTCGAGCAGCCCGGCGTAGGTGAGCGTCCGGCCGTCGTGGACGAGCGCGGCGGCGTCCGGCGTCTTGCGGGCGCGGCGGGCGGGCCAGGAGCCGAGTCCTTCGTTGCGCATGGCGGCGTCACCTCTCCAGGCGGTTCCGGACGGTCACTTGACGGGCGCGGGTTCGGGTTCGGGCTCCGCTCCGGCGGCGCCGCGCCCGGCCGGGGCGCGGCGCCGCCACCGGTCGGCGACCGTGGGGACGAGGCCCTTCGGCATGAACAGCACCACGAGGACGAGCAGCAGCCCGTAGACGGCGTAGGACAGGACGGCCGGCGCCGACGCGGGCATCCCCTCCCGCGTGCCGACGTCGTTCAGCACCTGCAGCAGCAGCGTGACGGCGGTGGCGCCGGCGAGCGCGCCCCAGATCGTCCCGGCGCCGCCGACGACGACCATCACGACGTACTCGAACGAGAGCAGGACGGGGAACGAGCCGGGCGCGACGTATCCGATGTAGTACGCGTAGACGCCGCCGGCGAGGCCCGCGAACGCGGCGGACAGGGCGAACACCGCCTGCTTGTAGAGCGCGACCGGCACCCCGGCGGACGCGGCGGCGACCTCGCTGGTGGCGAGCGCGCGCAGCCCGCGGCCCGGCCGGGAACGGACGATGTTGCGGGTGACGAGCACGGTGACGCCGAGGACGCCGAGCGCGAGGTAGGCGTAGGCGACGTCGTCGGCGAACTCGTATCCGCCGATCGTGAGGCGCGGGACGCCCTGCAGCCCGATGTCGCCGCCCGCCCACTCCTGCCGTCCCACGACACTGAGCAGGATCAGCTGCACGGCGAGGGTCGCGAACGCGAGCTGGTGGCCGCGCAGCCGCAGCAGCGGGACGCCGACGAGCGCGGCGGCCGTCCCGGCGACGGCGGGCGCGAGCAGCAGCCCCGCCCAGGTGGGCACGCCGTGGGTCGCGGTGAGCGCGGCGGTGTAGGCGCCGATCATGGTGAACGCGGCCTGGCCGAGCGACACCTGCCCCGCGAAGCCCATCAGCATGGACAGCCCGGTCACGACGGTCGCCGAGATCAGCAGCAGCACGTACACCGACACCTGCGGGCCCGGCAGGACGAGCGGCAGGGCGAGCGCGACGCCGGCGACGGCGATCGCGGCGGCCGTCCCGGGCGACCCGGGCAGCGGCCCGCGACGCGCGGACCGGCGGGCGGACACGCTCATCGGGCGGCCTCCTCCTGGAGCGCGGTCCGCCGCGACGCGCGCACCATCATGATCGTCAGCATCAGCACCAGCGCCACGACGGTCTGGTAGGACGCGGCGCCGTACCCGGCCACCATCGACTCGGCGACGCCGAGGGTGAGCGCCCCGGCGAGCGCGACGCCCGGCCGGTCCAGCCCGCCGAGGATCGCCGCCGCGAACCCGTTGGTGATGAGCAGGACGTCGCCGTTGTAGGAGATCGGCTGCAGCGGCGTGAGCAGGACGCCGCCGAGCCCGCCGAGCATGCCGCCGAGCGCGAACGCGAGCAGCCCCATCCGGACGACGTCGATGCCGACGGCCCGCGCGGCGTACGGGTTCGACGCGCACGCGGTGAGCGCCTTGCCGGTGTACGTGCGGCCGAAGAACAGCCCGAGCAGCGCGAACACCGCGGCCGCGACGCCGATGACGAGGAACGACTGCTTCTGCACGTGGGCGCCGAACAGGACGACGGAGCCGCCGAGCCCCGGGTGGGAGCGCGGGTTGTCGCCCCAGATCATGATCTCGACCGCGTACGCCAGGAAGCCGAGGCCGAGCGTGACGATGAGGGCCGACTGCGGGGACGTCCCGCGCTTGCCGGTCGCGGCGAACCCGACGGCGAGGCCCACCGCCCCCGCGACGAGCACGGCCGCGGCCTCGGCGGCGCCGTGCGGCAGGCCGGACGACAGCAGCGACCCGGCCGTCATCCCGCCGACGACGGCGAACATCCCCTGCGCGAAGTTCACCACGCGCGTCACCCGGTGGATCGCCACCAGGCCGCTCGCCAGCAGCGCGAACCCGCAGCCGACGGCGATGCCGGAGACGAGGTACTGCACGAACGCGCTCACGCCCCCTCCTCCCGCTCCGGGGAGGCCGCGCCGCCGAGGTAGGCGTCGGCGACGGCGCTGCCCGCCGCCAGTTCCGCCGCGGTGCCCTCGGCGCGGATCCGGCCGGCCTCCAGCACGTAGCCGCGCGTGCAGAGGTCGAGGGCGAGCCGGGCGTTCTGCTCGATCAGCAGGATCGCGAGGCCGCGCCCGGTGTTCAGCGCCCGCAGGTGCTCGGCGAGGTCCGCGGTGACGAGCGGGGCGAGCCCGAGCGACAGCTCGTCCACCACGAGCACGTCCGGGTCGGCCATCAGCGCCCGCCCGAACGCCACCATCTGCTGCTCCCCGCCGGACAGCGAGCCCGCGCGGCGGTCCCGCAGCGCGGCGAGCCGCGGCAGCACCTCGTACACGCGGGCGGTGTCGCGGGCGCCGCGCTCGCGGCGGCGGCGCCAGGCGCCCAGGGCCAGGTTGTCCTCGACGGTCAGGTCGTCGAACATCTGCCGCCCCTCGGGGACCAGCGCCGCCCGGCCCCGGACGCGGGCCCGCCCGGCGACGGGCCGCAGCACGCCCATGACGGCGTTGACGAGGGACGTCTTCCCGGCGCCGTTCGGGCCGATGAGCGCGACCGGCTCGCCGGCCCCGACCGTCAGCGCGACGCGGTCCAGCGCGGTGGCCGTCCCGTACCGGACGACCAGTCCGGACACCTCGACGACGGGGGCCGTCATGCGGCCTCACCGCCGAGGTAGGCCGCGACGACGGCGGGGTCGTCGCGGATCTC
Source organism: Spirillospora sp. NPDC052242 (assembly GCF_040679555.1). Taxonomy (NCBI): domain Bacteria; kingdom Bacillati; phylum Actinomycetota; class Actinomycetes; order Streptosporangiales; family Thermomonosporaceae; genus Spirillospora; species Spirillospora sp. NPDC052242. The sequence goes on along the minus strand of NZ_JBFAUZ010000055.1, from coordinate 51,226 downwards.
CTCCGGGGTGCCCTCGGCGATGAGGCGGCCGAGGTCGAGGACGCCGACGCGGTCGGCGAGGCGGGCGACGAACGCGACGTCGTGCTCGACGAGCATCATCGTCATGCCCTCCCCGCGCAGCCCCTCGATCAGCTGGGCGAGCGCCTCCCGCTCGGCGCCGCGCAGGCCGGACGCGGGCTCGTCCAGCAGCAGGAGCCGGGGACGGGCGCAGAGCGCGCGCGCCACCTGCAGCGAGCGCTGCTGCCCGAGCGGGAGGACGTCGGCGGAGCGGTCCGCCCAGTCGCGCAGCCCGACCCGGTCGAGCGCGGCGAGGGCGTCGGCCCGGATCGCGGCCTCCTCGCGGCGGTGCGCGGGCAGCCGCAGCGTCGCCGACAGCATCCCGTGCCGCGTGCGGGCGTGCGCGCCGACCATCACGTTCTCCAGCGCGGTCATGCCCCGGAAGAGCCGCGCGCCCTGGAACACGATGGCGATGCCGAGCCGCGCCCGCGCGTGCGGGGGCAGCCGGTCGATGCGGCGCGGGCCACTGGACGGCCCGGGATCCGCGCCGGCCGGCGCGTACGCGATCGTCCCGTGGTCGGGGACGAGATGGCCGCTGATCAGGTTGAACAGGGTCGACTTCCCGGCGCCGTTGGGGCCGATGACGGCGCGGGTCTCGCCCTCCGCGACCGTCATCGACACGTCCCGGACGGCGTACACGCCGCCGAACGCCCGCCCCGCGCCGTCGATCGTGAGCAGCGGCGTCATCCGAGCGCCTTCGCGGTCGCGGCGAGCCGCGTCCCCGACCATCCGGTCGGGACCAGCTCGCCGTCCTTCACCTGGTTCATCGAGATGTCGGACGGCTTCAGCCCGGAGTGGTCGGTCGGCGAGTAGTCGTACTGGCCGTTGGGGGTGACGAGGCTGAGGCCCTCCAGCGCGTCGCGGATCTTCTCGCGGTCGCCGCCCGCCTGCTCGATCGCCGCGGCCAGGAGCTTGACGGCCGCGTAGCCGTCCATCGCGAACTGCGGCGGCGTGTAGCCGTGCTTCTGCTCGAACGGGACCGACATCTCCTGGATCGACCGCTTCAGCTTCCCGTCGGGCAGGTGCGCGCCGACGACCCCGATGGCGCTCTGCACGTACACGCCTTCGGCGGCCTCGCCGACGGGGTCGAGCCACAGCTTGCTGGCCTGCGAGCCGGTCATGAACAGCGGGACGTCCAGCCCGGACGACGGGAACTGCTTGGCCAGCGTCACGCCGGGCGGCCCGCTCGCCCACACGGCGAGGGCCTGCGCGCCGGAGTCGCGGACGTGCGTGAACAGCGGGCTGAAGCTGCCGGCGGTCGCCTCGAAGGGCTCCTCCCGGACGATCTGGACGCCGTGCTCGGCCGCGTGCGCCTTCATCCCCTCGAACCCGGCCATCGTGTAGGCGCTCTTGGTGTCGTAGGCGACGGCGACCTTGGAGATGCGGTGGGCCTCGAAGTACTGGAGCATCGCCTGCGCGTACGTGGACGACAGCGCCGGGATCACGAACGTGTACTCGCGGATCGGGTCGACCTGCTCGTCTGCGGGGGCCAGCGAGATGTAGGGGATCTTCTCCCGCTCGGCGAGGGGCTGGACGGCGAGCGCGACGTTGGCGTACGTGGAGCCGATGATCGCGGTGACGTCCTGCGAGCGGAGCCGGTTGAAGTGCAGGACGCCCTGGTCGGGCGACGTGCGGTCGTCGAGGGTGACGAGCTCGATCCGCTCGCCGCCGATGCCGCCGGCGTCGTTGATCTGCTCGACGGCCAGCTCGACCGTCTTCTTCGCCTCACCGCCGAGCGTGGCGTAGTTGCCGGTCAGGGACTCGATGAAGCCGATCTTGAGGGCGGAGCCGTCTCCGCCGCCGGAACCGCCGCAGGCGGTGGCGGCGGCGAGGACGGCCGCGGCGAGCAGGGGGACCATCTTGCGCACTGCTGCCTCCCGAGGTGGGGGATCGCTGCGGCGGGCGCCCGGGGTGGGACTGCCACGAAGTTAGGCGTATATTTCACAGCGGTCAAGGATCTGCCGAACATGAATGATTCGGCGGCCGGAAGCCGCTGGACCGCCGTTACGCTGGCGCCATGAGGGGAGCCGAACGGGTGAGCGAAGAGTGAAGGGCCCCGACGCCGTGCAGGACGGGCGCGACGGCGGCGGGGGCGCGGACGGGACGCGGCCGGAACCGGACGGCGGTCCCTCGCTCCGGCTCCGGCCGCAGTCGCTGATGCTGACCTACCTCGGCAACTACGTGCTCGGGCGCGACATCGCGGTCTTCTCGGGCAGTTTCATCGAGACGTTCGCCCGCCTCGGCGTCGGCGAGCACGCGGTCCGCTCGACGCTGACCCGGATGGTCGCCCGCGGCCTGCTGGCGCGGCACCGGGACGGCCGCCGCATGCACTTCGGGCTGACCGCGCGCTCCGCGGCGATCCTGCACGACGGGGAGGAGCGCGTCTGGCGGCGCGGCGTCCTCAACGCCGACTGGGACGGCACCTGGACCGTGCTCGCGTTCTCGATGCCGGAGTCGTGGCAGCGCGCCCGCCACGACCTGCGCGCCCGGCTGACCTGGGCGGGCTTCGGCTCGCTGGGCAACGGCACCTGGATCGCTCCATCGCGCCGGGACGTCCGCGCGATCGTCGGCGAGCTCGGCCTGGAGGGGCGCCTGAAGGTGTTCTCCGGCCCGGCCGAGGAGCCCACCGACGTCCCGGCGATGCTGCGGGAGGCGTTCGACCTGGACGCCGTCGCGAACGGCTACCGCGCGTTCCTCGACCGCTGGGACCGTCCCGACCCGCTGCCGGACGCCCCGGACGACCTCGCCCGCTACCTGTGGATGACGACCGAGTGGCTGCGGCTCGTCCGCGACGACCCCCGGCTGCCCGTCGAGCACCTGCCGGACGACTGGCCCGCCGTCCGCGGCCAGCAGGTCCTGCTGGAGCTGCGCGACCGGTACGAGGCGGGCGCCCGGCGGCTCGCCGACGCCGCCATCGAGTCCATCCCCGTGCCGCCGCCCGCCGCCCCCGACACGGCCGAGGCGGGCTAGCGGTCCCGGGCCGCGGCCCGCAGCGCCCGCAGGCCGTGCGCGATCGGGGGCTGCCGCTCGCTGCCCCGCCGCACGCACGCGATGATGCGGCGGAACGGGACGCCCTCGCCCCGCAGCGGCACCCGCACCACCCCGTCGTCCGGCGGGAGCGGCGCCAGCCGCGGCACCAGCCCGACCCCGAACCCGCGCGCGACCAGCGCCGACACCGCGAACCACTCGTTGGCCTCGTGCACGATGCGGGGCGCGAACCCGGCGGACGCGCAGGACGCGAGCATCAGCCGGTGCTGGTCGGCGCGCTCCGGCGAGCCGATCCACGGCTCCCCCGCCGCCTCGTCCAGCCGGACCGTCCCGCGCCCGGCCAGCGGATGACCGGCCCGGACGAGCAGGTCCTGCGGCTCGTCGAGCAGCGTGCGGACGGCGAACCGCGCGTCGCCCGGAGCCGGGGTGCCCACGCTCGGCACGACCACCGCGATGTCGTACCGGTGGGACAGCAGCAGGTGCGCCGCGTCCTCGCTCTCCTTCTCGCTCATCCGGACCTCGAGACCGGGACGCTCCTCCCGCAGCCGCGCGGCGGCGGGCGCGACCAGTGCCGCGAGGGCGCTCGACACGCTGCAGAACCGCACCCGGCCGGCGTCGCCCGTCCGGTGGGCGGCGAGGTCGGCGCGGGCCCGCTCCCACTGCGCGGCCAGCACGTCGGCGTGCCGCAGCGCGGTGTGCGCCGCCGCGGTGAGCCGCACCCGGCGGCCCTGCGCCTCCAGCAGCTCGACGCCGAGGTCGCGGGCGAGCTGCCGGAGCTGCTGCGACACCGTCGAGGGCGTCAGGTGCAGCGCCTCCGCCGTCGCCGTCACCGTGCCGCGCTCCCGCAGGACGCGCAGCGTCTCGAGGCGGCGGTCGATCATGCGGCCATTCAACACGATTCCGTGCGGAAACCTTCGATGGACCCGCACGGTCGTGCGTCCCGAAACTGGCCCCATGGTGAGCAAACCCGATATACCGGGCCCGGTCCTGCTGCTGGGCAGCGTCGTGACCGTCCAGGCGGGCCTGGCGTGCGGCAAGGCGATGTTCGCGATCGCGGGGACGGCGGGCGTGATCGTCCTGCGGCTGGGGTTCGCGGCGCTCGTCCTGCTGCTCCTGCGCCGCCCGCGGCCGCCGGACCGCGCGTCGCGCGGGACGGTCGCGGCGCTCGGCGCCGCCATCGCGGGCATGCACCTCATCTATCCGGCGCTGGAGCGGCTGCCGGTCGGGGTCGCGTCCACGCTGCAGTTCCTCGGGCCGCTGACGCTCGCGCTCGTCCGGGCCCGGCGCCCCCTCGACCTGCTGTGGGCGGCGCTCGCCGGGACGGGCGTGCTGCTGATCTACCGCCCTTTCGGCGACCCGGTCCCGGCGGCCGGGGCGGCGTTCGCGCTGGGGTCGGGCGCCTGCATGGCGGCCTACCTCGTGCTGACCCGGCGCGCGGGCGCGCTCCCCGGTGCGCCGCTGGCCTGGGGCGTCGCGGTCGCGGCGCTGCTCGTCCTGCCGCTGGCCCCGCTCGCGGAGGGCGCCGTGCTCCGGCCGGGCGTGCTGGCGGCCGGGCTGGGCGTCGCGCTGCTGTCGGCGGTCGTCCCGTGGTCGCTGGACCGGGCGGCGCTGCGGCGCGTGCCCGAGCAGGCGGCCGCGGTCATGGTGAGCCTGGAACCGGCCGCGGCCGCGCTGGCCGGGCTCGTCCTCCTCGGCGAACGCCTGGGCCCGGCGGCGTGGCTCGCCGTCGCCTGCGTGTCGGCGGCCTCCGCCGGCGTCGCGTTCACGCACCGCCGCCCCGCGCCCGGCGCGCCGCGCCCCGACGACCACGCGCGGGGAACGAAGACCGGCCCTGCCCGGTCCGCCGCGATCAGGCTCGGCGGCGGCCGACACCGGCCAGGGTGAACGTCCGCTCGGGCGCGTCGCCGAGCCACGCGCCCGGGTCGGGGCGCCACTGCGGCGTGTAGGTCAGGCCGGGCTCGACGAGCTCGAAGGCGCCGACGATGTCGAGGACGCGGGCGCGCGAGCGTCCCCAGAAGTGGCCGTCGGTGGGCCGGAAGACCTTGCCGACGTCCCCGCCGGACTCGGGCTCGGGATCCTGGGTGATGTGCGTGAACACCAGGTGCCCGCCCGGCGGGAGCGCGTCGTGCACGTCGCCGACGGCCTTCGCGGCCTCGGCGTCGTCGTCGATGAAGTGCAGCACGCGGTCGAGGATGCACGCGACCGGTCGGTCGAAGTCGATGAGGGCGCGAACGGCCGGGTCGTCGAAGACGGCCGCGGGCCGTCGCGGATCGCACCGGGCGACGGAGGTGCGCCCCGCGCCGGGACGGCCCGCCAGGAGGGCGCGCGCGTGCGCGAGGACGACGGGGTCGGCGTCGGCGAACACCACGACGGCGTCCGGCGCGACCTCGGCGGCGACCTCGTGGACGTTGCCGGCGGCCGGCAGCTTGGTGCCGATGTCGACGAACTGGCGGACGCCCTCGCCGGCGAGGTGGCGGACGGCGCGGCCGATGAACGCGTGGTTCTCCCGGGCCGCCGTCCGCGCCTCGGGGATGACGCCCAGCAACTGTTCGGCGACGTCACGGTCGGCGGCGTAGTTGTCCTTGCCGCCGAGGAGATAGTCGTAGATCCGCGCCGTGTTCGGTGTCGTCAGGTCGACGCCCGCGGGGGTCCGCCCCTCGCCGCTCATGTCGTCTCCACTCGTCCCGGGAGCCGATCGTCTCACGGAACGCAGTGTGCTCGGGCCGGTTCAGCGCGTGGCGACGGACCGATCCGCACGGCGACCGCCCCATGCTCACGCGGCGGACGGCGCGCGGTCACTCCAGCAGGTCGACGAGCTCCGGGTCGGGGCCGCCGTCCGGGTCGGCGGCGCGGGCGGCGCGCAGCGCGGCGACGAGCGTCGCGGCCGCCGCGGCGACGAGCGTCCCGCGCGGCACGTCGTGGTGCCGCAGATGGTCGACGACGATCTCGTCCAGGAACGCCACCCAGCCGCGCATCGCGGTCCGCAGCGCCGGCCGCGCGGGATCGGCGACGCCGAGGGCGTCGAGCAGCCGCCGCGCGCCCTGCCAGCGCAGGTCCTCGACGATCGCGCGCACCTCGGGGTCGGACCCGTTGCCGCCGCGCATGAGGGCCAGGAATCCGGCGGCGTTGTCCTCCATGAAGGCGATGTGCCGGTCGAGCGCGTCGCGCAGCCGCTCGGCGGGCGCGCCCTCGGCCGGCAGGGACTCGTGCACGACGCGGAGGCGGTCGGCGGCGGCGCGGATCGTCGCCAGGTAGAGGCCGCGCTTGTTGCCGAAATGGTGCGCGATGAGCCCGTACGCCACTCCGGCGCGACGCGCGATCTCGCTGGTGGTGACCTCGTCGAACGCACGCTCGGTGAACAGTTCGGCGGCGGCGTCGACCAGCAGCGCGCGACGGTCGGGCCCGGCCATCGGCGGCTCCTTCCCGGTGTTGACGCGGCGTCGGGGACGCGCCTAGGTTCCCAGTTGACTGATAATCAGTCAACTCGAGGGAGGCGACATGGAACTGGCGGGGACGCCGATCCTGCTCACGGGCGCTTCCAGCGGCATCGGCCGCGCCCTGGCGTTCGCGCTGGCCGGGCGGGGCGCCCGGCTGGCGATCGCGGCCCGCGGGCGGGACGCGCTGGAATCGGCGGCGGACGCGATCGCCGCCCGCGGCGGGACGCGGCCGCTGGTGTTCGGGGTCGATCTGTCCCGGCCGGGCGCCGCCGCGGAGCTCGGACGGGACGCGGCCGCCGCGCTCGGATCCGTCCGGGTGCTCGTGAACAACGCGGGCGCCGGCCTCGTGGGAACGCAGGCCGACCTGGGCGACGGCACGGCGGCGCGCGCGCTGTTCGAGACGAACTTCTGGTCGCCGATCGCGCTGACCCGCGCGGTCGTGCCCGGCATGCGCGACGGCGGGCACGGAGGGCTGGTCGTGAACGTCACGTCCACCTTGCAGTCCGTCCCGGTTCCCGCGCTCGGGTACTACGGGGCGGCGAAGGCGGCACTGGGACACGCCACCCGGACGTTGCGCAACGAACTGCGCGGCACGGGCGTCCGCGTGCTGGAGGTCGTCCCGGGCGGCACCGACACCGCCGCCCGGGACGTCGGGCTCCTTCCCTGGCGGAACCGGCCCGTGCGGACGCCGCCGCCGGTGAGCCCCGAGTCGGCCGCGCGGGCGATCGTCCGGGCGATCGAGGGCGGCGCGCGGCGGCGCGCCCATCCCGCCACGTCGCTGCTGCCGCTGGAGGTGCCGGCGGCGGGGCGGCTGATCGCGTCGTTCGTCGCGCGGCGGGTCGACATCTGACCGGGGCGCCGCGCGGCCGGGCGGTCAGGGGAGGAGCGGGGCGGGGTCGGCGAGGAGGCGCTCGATGACCAGGCCGGCGGCGCCGAGGACGGCGGCGCCGTCGGCGAGCGCGGACACCTCGACGGGCGGCACGGCGCGGCGCAGGGACCCGGGCCCGGCGGCGAGGGCGTCGCGCAGCGGCGGGACGATCCAGGGGGCGAGCGGCGGGTAGACGCCGCCGAGCACGATCGTGTCCGGGTCGAGGAGGTTGACGGCGGCGGCGAGCGCGCCGCCGAGGGCGCGTCCCGCGCGGGCGGCGGCGGCGAGCGCCGTCCCGTCACCGGCGGCCAGCCGGGCGGCGAGGACGTCGAGGGGCGCGTCGCCCGCGGGGATCCCGGCGGCGCGCAGCAGCGCGTCCCGCCCGGCGACCTGCTCGAGGCAGCCGCGGCCGCCACAGGAACAGGGCGGGCCGGACGGCTCGGCGACGAGGTGGCCGAGTTCGCCCGCGAAGCCGTGCGCGCCGCGGAAGACGCGGCCGTCCACGACGATGCCGGCGCCGATGCCGATCTCGCCGGAGACGTGGACGAAGTCGCCGAGCCGGGCGCCGCCGCCGAACCACAGCTCGCCGAGGGCCGCGAGGTTGGCCTCGTTGTCGTGCTCGGCCCGCAGGCCGGCGAGCGCGCCGGTCACCGGCACGTCCGTCCAGCCGAGGTTCGGGGCGTGCCGGACGACGCCGTTCTCGCGGTCGAGCAGGCCGGGCAGCGCGACGGCGGCGCCGGCCACGGTGAGGCCCTGCCCGGCGGCCGCGGCGACGGCGTCGTCAGCGAGCCCGGCGAGCGCGGCGAGGACGGCGGCGGGTTCGCGGCCGCGGTTGTCGCCGGTGACGACGTGCCGGTAGCGGACCCGGCGGGCCAGGTCCAGGACGCACGCGGAGAGGTGGTCGACGCCCACCTCCAGCCCGAGCCCGGCGGCGCCGTCGCCGCGCAGCGAGACGGCCACGCCGGGGCGGCCGCGCTCGCCCTCGTGGACGGGCGCGCCGTCGACGACGAGGCCGGCGCCGTCCAGGACCTGGACGAGGTTGGACACGGTGGTCTTGGTGAAACCGGTCAGCTCGGCGAGGCGGGCCCGCGTGACGGGCTGGTGCCGGGCGATGTGCTCCAGGACGACGGCGAGGTTCCGGACGCGCATCGTGGCGTGCCGGACGGGGACGTTCCCGGAGTTCGTCATGGACGCACCCTAATTCAGTCGCGGCTATAGGCAGGTGCCGGGTCGACTGCTACGTTACATAAGTCCACGTTGTTGACGAAAAGGGGGTCCGGATGGCCGAGGGGCTGGTCGCGGGCGTCGACTCCTCGACGCAGTCGACGAAGGTCGTGCTGTGCCGCGCGTCCGACGGCACCGTGGTCGACGCGGCGTCGGCGCCGCACCCCGACGGCACCGAGTGCCACCCGGACCGCTGGTGGGACGCGCTGTCGCGGGTGCGCGGGCTCCTCGAGCGGGCGGACGCGGTGGCCGTCGCCGCGCAGCAGCACGGCATGGTCGCGCTCGACGCCGACGGCGAGGTCGTCCGGCCCGCCCTGCTGTGGAACGACACGCGCTCCGCCCCGCAGGCGCGCGCGCTGGTGGACGAACTGGGCGGCGCGCGGGTGTGGGCGGAGCGGACGGGAAGCGTGCCCGTCGCGTCGTTCACGGTGAGCAAGCTGCGCTGGATGGCCGAGCACGAACCGGAGAACGCGCGCCGCACCGAGCGGGTGCTGCTCCCCCACGACTGGCTGACGCTGCGGCTCGGCTCGGACGGCCCGGTCACCGACCGCGGCGACGCGTCCGGCACCGGCTACTGGTCGCCCGCCGAGGGCGCCTACCTGCCGGACGTCCTGCGCGCCGCGCTCGGCCGCGACGCCGAGCCGCCGCGGGTGGCGGCCCCCGGCGAGCGGGTCGGGACGACGTCCTGGGGCGCGGCGCTCGGCGCCGGCACGGGCGACAACATGGGCGCGGCCCTCGGCCTCGGGCTGCGGCCCGGCGACGTCGTGCTGTCGATCGGGACGTCCGGGACGGCGTTCGCGGTCGCGGACGCGCCCGCCGCCGACCCGTCCGGCCTGGTCGCGGGGTTCGCCGACGCGACCGGCCGGTTCCTGCCGCTGGTCTGCACGCTGAACGCCGCCCGGATCCCGGAGGCCGCGGCGGCGATGACCGGCGCGACGCTGGACGAGCTGTCGGCGCTGGCGCTCGCCGCCGAGCCGGGCGCGGGCGGGCTGACGCTGCTGCCCTACCTGGACGGCGAGCGCACCCCCGACCGCCCGGACGCGACGGGCGTCCTCACCGGGCTGACCACGGCGAACGCCACCCGGGAGAACATGGCGCGGGCGGCGGTGGAGGCGCTGCTGTGCTCGCTCGCCGACGCCGTCGACCACCTCGCCGCGCAGGGCGTCCGGCCGCGCCGCACCCTGCTGATCGGCGGCGGCGCGCGGGCCGAGGCCGTCCGCCGGCTGGCCCCCGCGATTCTCGGCACGCCCGTCACCGTGCCCGACCCCGCCGAGTACGTGGCGCTGGGCGCGGCCCGGCAGGCCGCCTGGGCGCTGGCCGGGACGCCAGAACCGCCGGACTGGCCGCCGCCGGCCGCCACCGAGTACACCGCCGACCGCGTCGAGACGGCCGTCCGCGCGCGCTACGCCGCGCTGCGCGACACCGCCCCGGCGCTGGGTACGGCGGCCGAGTAAGGAGGGACGACATGAGCGACTACACCCCGGTTCCCGAGGACCGGTTCTCGTTCGGCATCTGGACAGTCGGCTGGCAGGGCGTGGACGTGTTCGGGCCGGGCACCCGCGCGCCGATGGCCGCGGACCGGGCCGTCCGCAAGCTCGCCGAGATCGGCGCGTACGGCGTGAACTTCCACGACAACGACGTGTTCGACTTCGACGCCTCGCCCGCCGAGCGGCAGGGGAAGATCGACGCGTTCCGCAAGGCGCTGGACGAGACGGGGCTCGTCGTCACCACCGCGACGACCAACCTGTTCGGCCATCCGGTGTTCAAGGACGGCGCGTTCACCTCCAACGACCGGGACGTCCGGCGGTTCGCGCTGCGCAAGGTGATGGACAACCTGGACCTGGCCGCCGAGCTGGGCGCCCGCACGTACGTGTGCTGGGGCGGCCGGGAGGGCGCCGAGTCCGGCGCGGCGAAGGACGTGCGGGCCGCGCTGGACCGGTACAAGGAGGCGTTCGACGTCCTCGGCGCCTACGTGACCGACCAGGGGTACGACATCCGGTTCGCGATCGAGCCGAAGCCGAACGAGCCGCGCGGCGACATCCTGCTCCCGACGATCGGGCACGCGCTCGCGTTCATCCAGGAGCTGGAGCGCCCGGAGATGGTCGGCCTCAACCCGGAGGTCGGGCACGAGGAGATGGCGGGCCTGAACTACGCGCACGGCCTGGCGCAGGCGCTGTGGCAGGGCAAGCTGTTCCACATCGACCTGAACGGGCAGCACGGCCCCCGCTACGACCAGGACCTGCGGTTCGGCGCCGGGAACGTGCGCGGCGCGTTCTGGGTGGTCGACCTGATCGAGCAGAGCGACTACGACGGCCCGATCCACTTCGACTTCAAGCCGCCGCGGACCGAGGACGACGCGGGCGTGTGGGAGTCGGCGGCGGCGTGCATGCGCAACTGGCTGATCCTCCGGGAGAAGGTGCGCGCGTTCCGTGCCGACCCGGACGTGCGGGAGGCGCTGCGGGACGCGCGGCTGGACGAGCTGGCCCGGCCGACCCTCGCCGAGGGCGAGGACTGGCGGTCCGTCCGCGACGCCTCCCCCGACATCGAGGCGCTCGCGGCCCGCGGCGCGGCGCACGAGCGTCTCGACCAGCTCGCCCTCGAGCACCTCTACGGCGTCCGCGCGTAGGACGGCGGCACGTCCGGCGGGCGCGTCCGGCCCGGGAGTCCGCCCCCACCCCGCCAGGGGGCGGGCTCCCGTTTCACTCCGCGCGCTCGCGGCGCGGCCGCGCGGCCGCTGCGGCGAGGGCGATCACCGCTCCGGCGGCGGCGTACCCCGCGAGGACCCACCAGGCGCGCGCCGTGCCGTGCCCGGTGAAGTAGACGGTGTTGCGGATGAGCGTCGCCGCCGCGCCGGTCGGCAGCCAGTCGCCGATGACCCGCCAGAACTCCGGCAGCAGCGACGCCGGATAGGCGCCGCCGGCGCTGGGGTTGCCGAGCACGACGAACAGCAGGATCGCGACGCCGATCCCGACGAGCCCGAAGAGGGCCTGCAGCGCGACGGTGAACGCCGCGGCGGCGAACACCGTCAGCGTCCCGATGCCCCACAGCGCGAGGAAGTGGCCGTCCAGCGCGCCGAGCAGCGGCCCGGCGATCCACGCGCCCCCCGCGCCGGACGCCACCGCGTACAGCGCGAGCGCGCACAGCCGGATGACGGTCCGGCGGCCGTTCGCCGCGCGGGTCCCGGCGGACAGCCCGAGGATCGACGCGGCCAGGTACCCGCCGACCATCCACCCGATCGTCAGGTAGAACGACGACAGCCCGCGGGCGTCCTTCGGGCCGGGCGGCCGGACATCGACCACCCGCACGTCCCGGCCCCGCGCCGCCTCCACCCGCTCGGCCAGGCTCGCGGCGGCGTCCGCGGCGGCCGGTCCCGCGGCGGACGCGACCAGCAGCGTGTCCGTGGTGCCGCGCGGGTCGACGACGACGGCCGCGCTCACCTCGCGGTGCAGCAGCAGCCGCCGCGCCTCCTGCTCGTTCCGCGCCGTCCGGGCGTCCACGGGATCGCCCGGGAGCGCGTCGAGCCGCCTGGCGACCTGATCGGCGACCTGCGGCGGCGCCGCGACCGCCACCGGGAGCCGGTGCAGGGCCGGCGCGTGGAACGCCCCGATGTAGGACAGGATGAACCCCAGTTGCAGGACGAAGACGCCCACGACCAACGCCACCGCGCGCGGCGTCACCGCATCGCGCACCTCGGCGGCGAATCCGCGCTCGGCAGTGCTCATGACCGGCGCCTACCCGATCACCGGGCGTTCTAGCGGGGCGAACGCCAGACCGGGGTGTGCAGCCGCACCGTCGTCCCGTCCGGGCCCGGGCGGACGTCGAGATGGTCGCAGATCTGCCGGGCGAGCCAGAGGCCGTCGCCGGGCGTGGGGGCGAGGGTCGGCGGGTGCAGGCCGATGAACGGGTCGAGCGCCATCGGCAGCCGCACGTCGCACACCACCTCGCCCGGCTGCGCCCACAGCGCCACCGTCGGCCGCCCGTTCCCGCCGGCCGCCCCGCCGACGATCTCCCCCACCGCCGCCGAGAAGATCATCATGCGTTCGCCGAGCAGCCCCAGCGCCGCCGTCTCCAGCACGATCGCGTGCCGCATCCGCCCGAGGTCGCCGCCGAACGCCAGCGTCACCGCGTCGCGCGGCGGGGACGGCAGCGGCGCCGCCCGGCCCCGGACGAACGCGAGCGGCGGGACGTACGCCGCGCTCGGGCGCACGTCGGTGCCGCGGAGCATCTCCGGATGCGTGCGCCGCACGTTCGCGACGATCGCCGGCGGCACGTTCCGGGAGTCGTACGGGCACACCATGTGGATGCCGGTGCCGCCGAGCACGGTGTTCAGCGCGGACTCCATGCACTCCCACGCCTCGACCTGCCGCGGCGTGTGCCCCGCCCACACCGGCTCGGCGAGGATCCGGACGCGCTCGTCCCGCGGGTGGCGGTGCCGGTACCCGGTGAACGCCGAGACCCGCTGCTGCGGGCGGCGGCCGAACCCGCCCGTCTCGCCGAAGTCGACCCGCCGTGCCCGCCGCCCCAGGGCCGCCCGCACCAGCCCGATGTTGGCCGCCGTCGTCGCGACGAGCACCGGCTCGTCCCGCTCCAGCCCTTCGACGATGAACGGCACGGCCATCTGCACGAACTCGTCGTCGCCCCCGTACACGCACCCCCGGTGGACGAACGCGGAGCGGCTCACCGCGCGCCCTCCGGCACGCCCGGATTCAGCGCCCCGGGCACGCTCCACCCCACCGCACGCCCGAACACCCTCCCCCTCGCACGGCCATCGACACACCAAGGATCCACCCGGTCACGCTCAGTATCAAGCGGAACGCTGGCATCCGGGGCTCCGGGGGCCTGAAATCGGCGCTCCCCCGCACTAGGCTCGGGTCAATGACCAGTGCCGAACTGCTCACCGACGCCTTCGACCGGATCCGCGACGAGGTCCACGCCGCCGCGGACGGCCTCACGCCCGACCTGCTCGCGTTCCGCGCCGACCCGGAGGCGAACTCGATCGCCTGGCTGCTGTGGCACCTGACCCGCGTCCAGGACGACCACGTCGCCGACGTCGCCGGCACCGACCAGCGCTGGACGTCCGACGGCTGGGCCGACCGCTTCGCGCTGCCGCTCGACCCGTCCGACACCGGCTTCGGCCACGGCCCCGACGAGGTCGCGTCCGTCCGGGTCGGCTCCCCGGACCTGCTGACCGGCTACCACGACAGCGTCCACGCGATGACGACCGCTTACGTCGCGGACCTCACCGACGCCGACCTGCCCGTCGTCGTCGACCGCGCCTGGGACCCGCCCGTCACCCTGGGCGTCCGTCTCGTCAGCGTCGTCTCCGACTGCCTGCAGCACGCGGGCCAGGCCGCGTTCGTCCGCGGCCTCGCCGAACGCGGGTGACGCAAGGCGCCGGGCGCCGTCCGCGTCAGGGGCCGGGGGCGCGTTCCTCCTCCTGCCGGTCCAGGCGTTTCCGCGGGACGCGGGCGGCCGGCGAGGGCGCGCGGAGCGGCGGGTGGAGGTCGGCGAGGAGCGCGGTCCACCGGGCGGCGATGCCGGCCGGTTCGTAGGCGCGCGCCGACTCGCGGGCCCGCTCGCCCAGGCGGTCGCGGAGCGCCGGATCGGCGATGAGGCGGCGGAGCGCCGCGGTGAGCGCCGCGCCGTCGTCGACGGGCACGAGCAGGCCGTCCCGTCCGGATTCGATCATCTCCCGCGGGCCGTGCGGGCAGTCCGTGGACACCACGGCGAGCCCCTTGGTCATGGCCTCGATGACGACCATCGGCATCCCCTCCCGGCGGGAGGTGAGGGCGTAGATCGCGGCGCGCTCCATCTCGGCGGGCAGCCGGCGGCTGGCGGGCCGCACCTCGACGCGGCCGGTGAGGCCGCGCTCGGCGACCAGGTCGTGCAGGTCGGCGCGCCGGGCTCCGGCGCCGAAGATCCGCAGCGTCCAGTCGGGGTGCTCGGCGGCGATCGGCGCGAACGCCTCGATGAGCAGGTCGAAGCGCTTGTTCTGGACGAGCCTCCCGGCGGCCAGGACGACCTTGTCCGTCCGGCGGGAGGGGCCGCCGGGCATGTCCGGCACGGCGTTCGGGATCCGGACGATCCGGACCGGTGAGCCGGCGAGGGCGTCCGCGTACTCGGTGCGGGCCGCCTCGGTGAGCGTCGTCAGGACGTCCAGGCGCGGGTAGTCGCGCAGGATCTGGCGCCGCAGCGGGGGCTTGTAGGAGCCGAGGCTCATGTGGTCCTGCCCGATGAGGGTGACGCCGCGCGGGGAGAGCGCCGCGATGAGCAGGTTCAGCGAGGGCCGGGTGGCGATGAGGACGTCCGGCGGCGCGGCCCGCAGCGCCCTGAGCAGCCGCAGGTCGGTCCAGAGGTTCATCCACTTGAAGGACGCCTCTTCCTTGGGGATCAGGACGCTCGGCAGCCGGGACAGCAACCGCGCGGGGCGCCCGCGCGGGCCGACGCGGTCGTCGGCGTAGGTGATCGTGACGCCGTCGGGCAGCGGGAAGAACGGCTTGGCGCTGCTGCGCGTCACGCTGACGATCTCGACGTCGTGGTCGCGGGCGAGCCTGCCGCTCAGATTGAGCACGGTGCGAATGGTGCCGCCGGTGCCGTGGGCGTTCTGCAGGAGGATGCGCACGCGCAGCCGCTCGCCCCGGGGCGGGGGCCGCCGCCACAGCACGGGGCGCGCGGCCACCAGCGCCGTCCGGCGGAGCGCGCGGTGGGCCCCCCGCCGGACGCGGCGGCGCAGCGGCAGCGGGCGGGCGCGCCCGTTCGCCGGGTCGTCGTTCACCGGGTCCCCGTTCGCAGACGGCGTTCCCGGCATTGTTACCCGCTTCGGGTCAGCGGAACATCATCCGGTCGTCACGGTGCGGTTCAGGGCACTGCCCTTCACCCACTTCTCCCAGGACATCTGGTAGTAGCTCCAGCCGTTGTTCCACTCCAGTTCCCGCTTGCTCCCGGTGATGACCACCGGGTCGCCGCGGTAGGACCAGTTGTAGAACCAGCGGGCGTCCTTGGGCGGGGAGTTGACGCAGCCGTGGCTGACGTTCTGCTCGCCCTGCGCCCACACGGTGGAGGCCATCGAGTGGACGTACTCGCCGCTGTTGGAGATCCGCACGGCGTGCGGGATGACCTCGCGGTAACCGCCGTTCGCCTTGTCCTTCGGATCGACGCCCATCCACTCGGACGTCATGATCGCCGGGTTCTCCTTGCCCATGGTCAGGTGGACGCCGCTGGTGGTGAGGAAGGTGTCGACGCCGTTGACCACCCGGCCGCCCTTACCCGCGCTGATCGGCCAGGTGCGGACCTTCTCGCCGTTCTCGTAGGCGACGGCCTTCTTCGACTTGGTGCTGATCTTGAGGATGTGGGAGTCGCCGATGCGGAACTCGCGGCCGACGTCCTTGGCGCCGTAGGTGCCCTTGCCCGACTTCACGCCGGCGAGGTCGGCCTCGAAGGACACCTTCTGGTTCGGCTTCCAGTAGTCGCCGTTCTTGGTGCGGAAGATGACCTGCTTGTCGCTCACCCAGTACCAGGCGCCGGTGGCGGGCTTGGACGACTTGACCTCCAGCGCCTGCTCGACGGCCTTCTTGTCGTCGACGTCACGGTTGAACGTGACGGTGATCGGCATGCCGACGCCGACCTTCTCGCCCTTGCGCGGGACGATGTCGGCGATCTCCAGCGTGCGCTTCGCCTCCAGGGTGGCGATGCTCGCGTTGACGGTGGTCGTCTTCCCCTCGGGGGAGACCGCGACCGCCGACACCTGGAACTTCGTGTCGGGCTTCAGCGTCCGCGACTTCCAGCTCGTCCGGTCGGCGGACATGGTGCCGGCGTCGGTGATCGGGCCGTTCTGCCAGGAGAGCGTGACGTTCTTGAGCGTGCCGCCCGTGGCCTTCACGACGACGCCCGCCTCCGGGAGGGCCTTGGCGTTCCCGTCGCCCGGGTCGATCGTCACCTGGGGCGCGGCCGCCTCGGCCTGCTCGCCGGCGACGCCGGCCTCCTTCTCGTCTCCCGAACAGGCGGCGGTGAGGAGGATCACGACCCCCGCCACCGCCGTACCGGCCCCGCTCCGTCGCCGCGTTCGCCGTGCGGACACGTGCTGCACCGCCACCTCCAGATACCCCGCCGTACCAGGGAGACATTAGCGACAAAAGTCGCCGACCATGCCTTCTCCCAGGCCGCTCGACGCCCGTCGAGATCAAAGCGTTGCACGGCGGGGGCCTGTACGGATCGGGCCCGGCCGTCGGAACGGCCGGGCCCGGGTCCGGTCACTGCTCGGTGCAGGTGGGGCAGCGGAGGAGGGTCAGCGGAGGACCCTCACTGCAGGGCGCTGCCTTCCTTCCACTCGTTGAACGACAGCTGCCAGTAGCCCCAGCCGTTGTTCCACTCGAGGTCGCGGTCGCTGCCCGTCAGCTCGAGGACGTCGCCGCGCTGCATGATGTCGTAGTACCACTTGGCGTTCTTCGGGCTCAGGTTGAGGCAGCCGTGGCTGACGTTCGCGCTCCCCTGGACGCCGACGGTGGACGCCATGGCGTGCGTGTACTCGCCGCTGTTGGAGAACCGGACCCCGTGGTTCACGACCGTCTTGTAGTAGCCGGGGTCTCCGGGCTTGCGGCCCGGCGAGATCATCGTGACCGGGTTCTCCTTGCCCATCAGCAGGTGGACGCCGCTGGTGGTGGTGTACTCCCGGGTGGTGCCGTTGCCGGCGCTGAACGGGACGGTGCGCAGCTTCTTCCCGTCGCGGTACACCGTCATGTGGTGTTCGCTGATGTCGCCCTTGGTGATCTGCTCGGCGCCGATCGTGATGGTGGCCTCTTCGTCGGCCTCCCCGTAGACGCCGCCGCCCACGTTGACGCCCGCCAGGTCGGCGTCGAACTTGACCTTCTGGTGGGGCGCCCAGTACGTCTTGGTCCGGTAGATGACCTGCTTGTCGTCGATCCAGCGCCACGCGCCCTCGACCGGCTTCTGCGGGGTCACCTCGAGGACCTTCTCGACGGCGGCCCGGTTCTCCACCGGACGGTTGAACCGCACGATGATCGGCGCGCCGACGCCGACCTCCTCGCCCTTGAGGTTCGGGGTCACGTCGACGATCTCGAGCGTCTGCGCGGGGTCGAGGGTGGAGAAGGAACTCGTCGTGGTCTGGGACTTGCCGTCGTTGGCGGCCACGGCCGTCACGGTGTACTTCGAGCCGGGCTTCAACGTCCGGTCCGAGCGCCACGCGGTGCGGTCCGCGGACAGCTTCCCGGTGATCTGGGCGCCCTGCCCCTGCACGGTGACCTGCTCAAGCGTGCCGTCGACGACCTTCACTTCGATCGTCCCGTCCGGCTTGACCTGGGTCGTCCCGTTGGCCGGCGTGATCGTCACCGTGGTCTTCGTCTCGTCGGACGCCAGACCCGCACCGGAGGTGTCGCCGCTGCAACCGGCGGCGAGCATCACCACCGCGCCCGCGCCCCCGGTCACCGCAAGACCCAACCGCCTCTTGCCAGCCACAAACTCCCCCATTCACCAAGATCGGCTCAGTGTTCTACAAACCTATCTAAGCCAGATAGACGAGGGTACACGCGGGAAGGTTCAGGTCCTCGACATGGCAAAAAAGACGCCCCGCCGCCCACATGGGGCGGCGGGACATGGTAGGCCCGGCGGGGCTCAGGCGCTGCCCGCGGGCTTCCAGTTGATGTGGCGCAGGAGCCGCTTGAACCCCCACACCGAGATGACGACGCCGACCGCGCCGAGCGCGGCGACGATGCTGGTCCGCAGCCACAGGTACGTGCCGATCGACTGGTTGAACAGCATCCAGACGCTGACGAGCACGTTCGTGAACAGGACCATCGCCCACAGCAGGGAGATCCGCAGGAAGAAGCGGTGAACCCTGCCGTGCTTCAGGAACGCCTCCGGGATCGGGGCCATGTCCTTGGCGAGCTTCATCGCCAGGGGCTTGCCCAGCGGGACCGACGCCAGGAACGACATGCTGACGATCAGCGTGCCGAGGGTCGGCTGGAGGAAGTAGACCACCGCGCTGCCCGTCGCGGCGGACAGGCCCGCGCGGACCGTCACGCCGACCGCGGCCAGCATGAGCATCCCGGAGACGGGATGCCCGCGCAGGTACCGGTACGCGATGCCGCCGTACACCCACGCGACCGCGGCGACGAGCGCGCCGTTCAGGCCGAGCAGCGTGAGCGCGGCGTAGAACACCAGGACCGGGGCGATGACGCCCTCGAAGAAGCGCGGCAGCGCGTGCACGAGGAGGGCCCGGATCCGCGGCAGTTCGAAGACGTGGTGTCCCTCGCCCTCGACGTCCTGCGCGGCCGTGGCCCCGGCGCCCGCGGCGGGCGCCGTCTCCGCGGGCGCGGGCCCGCCCGGCTCGGGGACGATCGCCCCGTGCCGTCCGTCGTCCGCCCATGCCCCCTCGGCGCGCGCCGCGTCGAGGGACGCGTCGAGGGACGCGTCCTGGAGGTGTGCGTGCCGAGGCCGTACGAGCTCGGCCGGTGCCGCCGGAGCGGACGGCGCCGTCACCGCGGACGGCTCCGTGTGCGTGGTCGCCGGTCGTTCCATCGAGCGCTGCGCTCCCCGATCGGTGTGCAAAGTCTCGGATGTCGTCACGATTCGCCCCACCGTACGTGATGATCCGCGCGAATCCGGCCGATTCGAGGTCAAAACTCGCGCGTGCCGTCCCGCACCGTGTCCCCCGCAGGCACCGGCGCACACCCGCACGACCTGGGGAGACGTCCGCAACCGCGCTCCGGTCGGGGAAATCGGGCCGGCGCCGCGGGTCACCCTTCGGGCGCCGCCGGCTGGACGTCACGGGCGGCGGCGTAGATGGCACGGAGCGTCACCGCGACGGACGGGCGGCGCACGCTGGCGCTGCGGGTCACGGCGTACACCTCGCGCGCCAGCGTGCACTCGGGGATCCGGCGGACGGCGACGCCGCGGTCGCCCGCGGCGAGGGCGAGGGCGGGCACGGCGGTGACGCCGATGCCGCGGGCCACGAGGCTGAGGATCGTGTGCAGCCCCTCGAACTCCCACGGGACGGGCCGGTGGCCGCCCACGGTGTCGAGCAGCCGCTCGACGGCGTCCCGGGACGGTTCGCCGCTCGGCGCCGCCATCCACGGTTCCTCGCGCAGCCGCTGCAGGTCGACGGGCAGGCGCGGGTCCGACAGCGGGTGGGAGGCGGGGACGACGAGGACGAGCGGGTCGCGGCGCAGGTGGAAGAACTCGAGCGCGGCGGGCGACTGGTGGGGGACGGTGCCCGTCCAGTCGTCGATCAGCGCGATGTCGACCTCGCCGTTCTGCACCTGCCGGATGCCGTCGACGGGGCGGGTCTGCCGCAGGACGAACGTCAGCCCCTCGTGCTCCCCGAGGCTGTGCGCGAGGGCGGGCGCGAACGCGACGGCGGCGGTCGGGAACGCGGTCACCACCACCCGTCCGGTGGGGGTGTCGGACGCGGCGGACAGCTCCGCCTCGGCGGTCTCGACCAGCCCCAGGATCTCCTCGGCGCGCGCGGCCAGCCGGCGCCCGGCGTCGGTGAGCTCGGCACTGCGGGCGGTGCGGTCCAGCAGCGGGACGCGCGCCTGCCGTTCGAGCGCGGCGAGCTGCTGGGAGACCGCCGAGGGGGTGTAGCCGAGCGCGGCGGCGGTCGCGGCGATGCTGCCGCGGCGGGCGAACTCGGCGAGGAGGCGGAGGCGGCGCAGCTCGAGCATCACTACATCTTACGGTCAGCATCGATGAGACTCGCTTGTAGTGATGCTGTCGGCGGGGAAGTATGACTGCGAGCCCGCAAGGGTCACACACGGGGACCACTACTTCACCATCCGTTATTTCAGCATGCCCTCTGGAGGCTTTCATGCCTGCCCATAACCCGTCCGCGGCCGACGCGCCGGTGCCGGACGCCTCCGCCGCCGAGGCGGAGTCCGACACCCCGCTCGATCCGAGCGCCCTCGGCGCCCCCGACCTGCGCACCTCCGAACTCGACGCCGCCGAACTCGACGCCGTCCCGGTCCTGGACGCGCCCCCGCTGGACGCGTCCGTCCTCGGCCGTCCGGGCGCCCGCCGGGCCCGCCGCGACGGGGACGTCCGTCCCGTCCCGTTCGCGCCGCGCCCGGTGCCGCTGTCGCCGACCCTCGCGGTGAACGAGGCCCTCGACCGCAAGCGGAGCGAGGGGGTGCGGGTGCTGCCGCTCGGGTTCGGCGAGGCGGGCGTCCCCATCCACCCTTCGCTGGCGCGCGAGCTGGCCGCCGCCGCGGACCGGGGCGCCTACGGCCCGGTCGCCGGTTCCGAGGAGCTCCGCGCGGCCGCCGCCGGGTACTGGACGCGCCGCGGCGTGCCGACCGTCCCGGAGGCGGTGGTGTGCGGGCCGGGGAGCAAGCCGCTGCTGTACGCGCTGCTGGCGTCCATCGGCGGCGACGTCGTCGTGCCCGCGCCGAGCTGGGTGTCCTACGCGGCGCAGGCGTCCCTGCTCGGCGGGGAGCCGCTGCACGTCGCGACCGCGCCGGGCGAGGGCGGGGTGCCGAGTCCGGCGCTGCTCGCCGACGCCGTGGTGCGGGCGCGGGCGCGGGGGCGCAGCGTCCGGTCGGTGATCGTCACGCTGCCCGACAACCCCACCGGCACGCTCGCGTCCGAGGAGACGGTCCGGCGGCTGTGCGCGGTCGCGCGGGACCTCGACCTCGTGATCGTCTCCGACGAGATCTACCGCGACCTCGTGCACGACCCCGCCCGGACGGTGCACTCGCCCGCGCGGTTCGCGCCGGAGCGGACGGTCGTGACGACGGCGCTGAGCAAGAGCCTCGCCGCGGGCGGGTGGCGGCTGGGGGTGGCGCGCCTGCCGGAGGGCGCGTTCGGCCGGGCGCTGCGCGACAGCCTGCTCGGCGTGGCGAGCGAGGTGTGGTCGAGCGCGCCCGCCCCGATGCAGCACGCCGCCGCGTACGCGCTCGCGGAGCCGCCCGAGCTGGTCGAGCACGTCGACCGCAGCCGCCGCCTGCACGCCGCGATCACCGGCGCCGTCGCGGACCGGTTCGCCGCCGCGGGTGCGCGGGTGCGGCGCCCGGAGGCGGCCTTCTACGTGTACCCCGACTTCGGCCCGCTGCGGGAGGCGCTGCGCGCGGGGCACGGCGTCCGGACGGCGGCGGACCTGACCGGCCTGCTCCTCGACCGGTACGGCGTCGGCGTCCTGCCGGGCTGCGCGTTCGGCGACGACCCGGACGCGCTGCGCATGCGGGTGGCGCCGAGCCTGCTGTACGGGCGGGACGACGAGGAGCGGCTCGCGGCGCTGGCGTCCCCGGACCCGGCGGCGCTGCCGTGGATCGCCGGCGCCCTGGACCGGCTCGGCGAGGTCCTCGCGGACCTCGCGGAGACGGTGGGAGAGCCCGCGCTCGCCTGAGCGGAGGACGGCCCCGACGGAGGGCCGCCGCGGCCGGCCCGGGCCGCGGCGGCCCTCCCGCCGTCCCGGGACGCTCCGAAAGGAATTGCGGAGCGTAAGGGAACACGGCGCTTTCCGTGACGACTTGCAGGGGCGGAGGGAGTCGAACCCACTTTCCGCTGGTTTTGGAGACCAGCCGCCTAACCGGTGGCTCACCCCTTCGTGGCATTCATCACCCGATGGGTTCAATGATCCCTTCGATCGCCGGGGGCGGCAAAGGATTTTCGGACCACCCCGGCGGCGCCGGAAGGCGCGGCTCCACGGGGCCCGCGGCGGCGGCGCCCGGCGAACCCGCAGCATCCCCGACCGGCCCGGATAAGCGTGGTGTAAGGTCCTACGGCACACCGGGCGAACGCCGTGAAGCGGCCATCACGGGCCATGGAACGGGCATGGGGCGTGCCGCCCGGCATTCTCGTGGTAAACCCATGACAGCGTGATGTCACATAAGTGATGAAAGAAGGCGAGGGGGCCCGCCATGAGGCATGCACAGGACGGGGCTGCCGCGGCGATGAGCGCCGCCTCCCGGATTCTCGTCGCCCGGGGCAAGAACGAGCCCCAGGAGGTCGAGAACCCGGACGTCGCCTGGGGTCAGCGCGCCCGCGACGGGGTGTGGGTGCCGACCAAGGACGGCCAGCGGATCCACCTCGGCATCGACACCGCCGCGGCGGACACGCCCGCCCAGCTGCTGCGGCCCACCCTGCGGGTGTTCGTGGGCGTGGACGTCGACACCGACATCGTGGCGCAGACGACCGCGGGCGGGGTGCGGCTGCTGACCGTGATCCACGGTCCGGGCGCCCCGGCGGAGTTCCGGTTCCCGGTGTCCCTCGCCGACGGGCTCGCGCTCGAGTCGATGCCGTCCGGCGGCTACGACGTCGTCCACCTGCGCTACGGCGCGACCGTGGGGCGGCTCTACAACCCGTGGGCGAGCGACTCGATGTTCCGCCAAGTCAAGGCCGACTACGCGCTGGACGGCTCGGTCGTGACCATGCGCGTGCAGCACGCCGACGCGTACTACCCCGTCGTCGCCGACCCCCACTACGCCCGCTGATCCACCGCGCGCCGAGCACGCCGCCCCGTCCCCTCGCCCCTCCCCGGCCGCCGGACGGACGCGCTAGGGGCGCGACCTGCGGATCACGATCGGGTCCTCGAAAGCGAGTTCGCGGCTGATCTCCCGCAGCGTCTCCGCGCCGATCTTGCCCCGGCGGTACAGGCCCGTCAGCTTGGCCCGCTGCGCCCGGACGAGCTCCGCGCGGACGCGTCGGCTGTTCGGCGGCGGCCCGTCCGCCGCGTGCCCGCCGTCCTCCTCGTCGAGGAAGTAGCGGACGCGGTCGAGCCGCAGTTCGAGCATCTGCCGGTACGCGTCGGCGGTCCGCACGTCCACGGCGTCGTCCTCGGCGAGTTCGTCCAGGCGGGCGAGCGCGGCCTGGAGGCCCGCTTGGCGCGCGCGCATCGCCTCGGTCCGGCGGCGGTCGGACTCGATCAGCCCGAGCCGCCGCAGCAGGGGCGGCAGGAGCGGCGCCTGGCCGATCAGCGTGACCAGGACGACGAGCGCGGCGAGCAGCACGAGCAGGCCCCGCTGCGGGCCGACGGCGGCGGGCAGCGACAGCGCGATGGCCAGGGTGATCGCGCCGCGCATGCCGCCGAAGCCGATGACGATGCGCTGCCGCCGGTCGAGGCCGCGCTGGCCGCCCCGGCCGCGCCGGTTCGGCGCGATCCGGGCGAGCGGGCCGTACCCCAGCTCCCACAGCAGCCGGACGCCGATCACGACGGCCGACACCGCCAGCGTCGTCGCCGCGACCATCGCCCACGTCTGCCCGCCGGGTTCCCGGACGATCGGCCGGATCTCCAGCCCGAGCAGCACGAACAGGGTCGATTCCAGCAGGAACGTCAGGATCCGCCAGAAGGTGGCGCCGACCAGCCGGGACGCGGGCTGCAGCACGCCCTCGCCGTGGGTGCCGATGGTGAACCCGGTCACCACGGTGGCGAGCACGCCGGACGCGCCGACGTGCTCGGCGGGCACGAACGCCAGGTAGGGCGTCACGAGGGAGACGATCACCTGGCTGACCGGGTCGCGGATCCTGCGCCGCACCCGCCGGATCACGGCGCCGAGGACGAACCCGTAGGCCAGCCCGCCCGCGACGTACTGCACGGTCCGCTCGACGCCGTCGGCCAGGGTGAACCCGGTGTTCAGCGCCTCGACCGCCAGCACGAAGATCGTCAGCGCGGCGCCGTCATTGATCAGCGACTCGCCCTCCAGGATCGTGACCATCCGGGGCGGGGCGCCGAGGCGCTGCATCACCGACGTGGCGGCCACCGGGTCGGTGGGCGAGACGGCCGCGCCGAACGCCAGCGCCGCCGTCCAGCCGACCTCGGGCAGCAGCGCGGTGACGGTCGCGGCGACGGCGAGCGTGGTGAGGGTGGTCAGGGTGGTCAGCCCGAACGCCAGCGCGATGATCGGGACGGCGTCGGCGCGGGCCTCGCGCGGCGCGGTACGCGTCCCCGGCCGGCCCGATACTGGAACGTTCCCGCAGGGTGCGGGGCCCGCGCCCGGCCGCGTCCGCGCCCGCGCGTCCTCGCGGGGCGGGCGGCGCGGGGCCGTCCCGGCGGCATAGGCTTGAGGCCGGGCCGCGTTCCGGCCCCCGCGGCGGCGTCCGGCGCAACGACCGCCCCGGTTCCCTGAAGACTGGACTCACCGTGATCTTCACTCATGACACCGAGCACGCGCTCGCCGTGGTCGTCGACCTGATCAACACCGGTGCCGCCGCGTCCGGCGCCGAGGAACTGGACGGGCTGCCCGGGCTGCGGGCGTTCGTGGAGCGCAACTCCTTCAGCGACCTGGGCGAGGTGACCGGCGAGGACGTCGCCGCGGTCCGGCGGCTGCGCGACCGCTTCCACGCGGTGTTCCTGGCCGGAGAGGTGCCGTCGGCCGTCCGGCTCATCAACGACATCGTCGGCGAGGTCCGTACGACCCCCCACCTGACCGACCACGACGGCTACGACTGGCACGTCCACTTCTTCGCGCCCGGCGCCCCGCTCCCCGAGCACCTGGCGGCCGACTGCGGCATGGCCCTGGCGTACGTGGTGGCGGCCGGGGAACTGGACCGGCTGCGCACCTGCGAGGCGCCGGACTGCGACCGGGTGCTGGTGGACCTCTCCCGCAACCGGTGCCGCCGCTACTGCGACAGCCGGACGTGCGGGAACCGCATGCACGTCGCGGCGTACCGCGCCCGCCGCCGCGAGGCGGCGCTCTGACCGGGCGGTCCGCCCGCCGGCCGGGCCGCCGCTAACCGCCCGCCGCGGGCGGCGGCCCGAGGGCGGCGACGGCGTCGAGGGCGCGGCGCGCGGCGGCCGCGTCGTGGACGCGGAACACGCGGGCGCCGAGGACGGCCGAGACCCCGAGCACGGCGAGCGTCCCGGCGCCGCGCCCGTTCACGGGCCGGCCCAGGGTCTCCCCGATGAAGTCCTTGTTCGACACCGCCACCAGGACCGGCCAGCCGGTCGCGGTCAGCTCGCCGAGCCGCCGGGTGATCTCCAGCGAGTGCCGGGTGTTCTTGCCGAAGTCGTGCGCGGGGTCGATGAGGACGGCGTCCCGGCGCACCCCGAGGGACACGGCGCGCTCGGCCTCCGCGGTGACGTGCGCGATCACGTCGGCGACCACGTCGGCGTAGGCCGTCCGGTGCGGGCGGGTGCGCGGCTCGAGCGCGCCCGCGTGGGCGCAGACCAGGCCGATGCCGTGCGCGGCGGCGACCTCGGCGAGCCGCGGGTCGGGGCCGCCCCAGGTGTCGTTGAGCAGGTCGGCGCCCGCGGCGGCGACCGCCTCGCCGACCTCGGCGCGCCAGGTGTCGACGCTGATCACGACGCCGGGGTGGCGTTCCCGGACGGCCGCGACGAGGTCGACCACGCGGCGCAGTTCCTCGGCGACGCCCACGTCCTCGCCCGGCCCGGCCTTCACCCCGCCGATGTCGACGATGTCGGCGCCGGCCGCCACGGCCCGACCGACCGCGTCCAGCGCCGCGTCGAAGCCGTAGGTGGCGCCCTTGTCGAAGAACGAGTCGGGGGTGCGGTTGACCACGGCCATGATCGCGTGCGGGCCGAGCTCGCGCCCGTTCAGCCGCAGCGGCGTCGTTTCCGGAGAGCCCATGATGATCACAGATTCGCACACCCCCGGGCCGGGGCGCCAAGCGGTCCCCGGGGCGGGACGTGCGAGGCCGCATCCGGCACTCGACCGGCACTAGAAGCGAATTCGGTTCAAATGCCGCCCTCGCTCGTCAGCAACCCAACGAGGTCGCTAACCTCATATGTCATGCTCGTTGCGGGATTGCGTCCCCGCGGTGGGCCGCCGACCCGGTGGTCGCGGCCCGGACCGAGCAGCCCCGACCGAGCAGCATGGAGGATCCGCTGACCAGGCGAGCACTCATCACCGGCATCACCGGACAGGACGGCTCGTACCTGGCCGAGCACCTGCTCGCACAGGGGTACGAGGTGTGGGGTCTGGTGCGGGGACAGGCGAACCCGCACGTCTCGCGGCTGCGCAAGCACATCGGCGACGTGCGGATCACCACGGGCGACCTGCTGGACCAGGGCAGCCTCATCTCCGCGGTGGAACAGGTCCAGCCCGACGAGGTGTACAACCTGGGCGCGATCTCCTACGTCCCGATGTCGTGGCAGCAGCCGGAGCTCACCACCGAGGTGACCGGCGTCGGCGTGCAGCGCATGCTCGAGGCGATCCGCGTGGTGTCGGGCATCAGCCAGTCGCGGACGCCCGGCCCCGACCAGATCCGCTTCTACCAGGCGTCGTCCTCGGAGATGTTCGGCATGGTCCGGGAGACGCCGCAGAACGAGCGGACGGCGTTCCATCCGCGCAGCCCGTACGGGGTCGCGAAGAGCTTCGGGCACTACATCACCCAGAACTACCGCGAGTCGTACGGCATGTTCGCGGTCAGCGGGATCCTGTTCAACCACGAGTCCCCTCGCCGGGGCGCCGAGTTCGTCACCCGGAAGGTGTCGCTGGGCGTGGCCCGCATCAAGCTGGGCCTGGCCTCCGAGCTGCGCCTGGGCAACCTGGACGCGCGCCGCGACTGGGGCTACGCGGGCGACTACGCCCGCGCGATGCGGCTGATGCTCGCCCAGGAGTCCCCGGAGGACTTCGTCATCGGAACGGGCCAGACCCAGTCGGTGCGGGAACTGGTCGAGTTCGCGTTCGGCACGGCGGGCCTGAACTGGGAGGACCACGTCGTCCTGGACGCCAAGTACACCCGGCCCGCCGAGGTGGACCTGCTGTGCGCCGACCCGAAGAAGGCGCGCGAGCAGCTCGGCTGGGAGCCGGAGGTCACCTTCGAGGGCCTGGTCCGGATGATGGTGGAGTCGGACCTGCGGCTGCTGTCGGAGTCCGCGCGCCCCGAGGACGAGCCGTTCAGCCCCGACCACTGGTGACCCCTCCCCCGCGCTGACGTCCGGCACGACACCCGTCGGCGGGGACCCGCCGCGCGGGCGAGCCCCCGGACGGGCGCGGCGTGGCGGCGGCGTGACACGATGCGACCATGGCTGACGTCGCCGCGGATCCGGGGAACGTCCGGCTGGGCACCGGGCCGGGCCGCTGGATCCTCCTCGCGACCGTCCTCGGGTCGGGACTGGCGCTGCTCGACTCCACGGTCGTCAACGTCGCGCTGCCCGCCATCGCCGACGACCTCGGCGCGGACATCACGGGCCTGCAGTGGACCGTGAACGCGTACACGCTGACGCTGGCCGGGTTCATCCTGCTGGGCGGCTCGCTCGGCGACCGGTACGGGCGGCGGCGGATCTTCCTGCTCGGCGTGCTGTGGTTCGCGGCCGCCTCGGTGCTGTGCGCCGTCGCGCAGGACGTCGGGATGCTGGTGGTGTCCCGGGCGCTGCAGGGGGTGGGCGGGGCGCTCCTCACCCCGGGCTCGCTGGCGATCATCCAGGCGTCGTTCACCGCGGACGACCGGCCGCGCGCGGTCGGGGCCTGGTCGGGGCTCGGCGGCATCGCCGGGGCCGTCGGGCCGTTCGCGGGCGGGTGGCTGGTGGAGACCGCGGGCTGGCGGTGGGTGTTCCTGCTCAACGTGCCGCTCGCCGCCCTGGTGGTGCTGGTGGCGGCGCGGCACGTCCCCGAGAGCGCCGACCCGGAGGCGGGCGGGCGGTTCGACGTGCTCGGCGCGGTGCTCGCGGCCCTCGCCCTCGCGGGCACGACGTACGCGCTGACGGAGGCGCCGAGCGGGCACGCGCGTCCGGTCGTGGTCGCGGCGGCCGGGATCCTCGGGGTGGCGGCCGCGGCGGGGTTCCTCGCGGTGGAGCGGTGGCGCGGCGGCGGCAGGCGGCTGTCCGGGCGGCCGGGCGACGGCGTCCCCCGGCCGATGCTGCCGCTGGAGGTGTTCGCCTCCCGGCAGTTCTCGGCGGTCAACGCCGTGACGTTCCTGGTCTACGGCGGGATGGGCGTGATGTTCTTCCTGCTCGTGCTGCACCTGCAGGTCGTGGGCGGGTTCTCGCCGGTCGCGGCGGGCGCGGCGCTGCTGCCGGTGACGGCGCTGATGCTGCTGCTGTCGGCGCGGGCGGGCGCGGTCGCGCAGAAGACCGGGCCGCGGTGGCCGATGGCGGGCGGGCTGCTGGTGGCGGCCGCGGGGATGCTGCTGGTCGGCCGGATCGGCACGGGCGCGTCCTATGTCCGTGACGTGCTGCCCGCGGTGACCGTGTTCGGGCTGGGGCTGTCGGCGGTGGTGGCGCCGCTGACGGCGACGGTGCTGGCGACGGCGCGGTCCCGGCACGCGGGGGTGGCCAGCGGCGTCAACAACGCGGTGGCGCGGGCGGCGGGGCTGCTCGCGGTCGCGGCGATCCCGCCGCTGACCGGCCTGACGGGCGGCGCGCTGCGTGATCCGGAGGCGTTCGCCGACGGGTTCGGCCTTTCCATGGCGGTGTGCGCGGCGCTGCTGGCGGCGGGCGCGGTGCTGACGGTGCTGACCGTCTCCGACGGCGCGCTGGTCGTCACGGAGGGCGTGCACTGCGAGCCGCAGGCCCGGAGCCACTGCTCGGTCGGCGCGCCGCAGCTGCAGCCGGAGCCCGAGACCGTCCCCGACACGGCCGGTCCCGGGTACGGGGACGGCGGCCGCCCGGACGAGGGGCGCGGGGACGGGCGCGCGGGCGAGGCCGGCTGAGGCCGTTTCGGGTCAGGTTCCGCCGTTGTCCGGACCGCGGCGGCCGGTTGGCATACCGTCGGGACATGAATCTGCGGCAGCTGCGCTACGTCGTGGCGACCGCCGACCACGGCACGATGACGTCGGCGGCCCAGGCGCTCTACGTCGCCCAGCCCGCGCTGTCGCGGGCCGTGCGGGAGCTCGAGCGCGAGCTTGGCCTCGAACTGTTCGCGCGCTCGGGGCGCGGCGTCGTCCTCACCCCGGTCGGGGAGCAGGTCGTCCGGCGGGCGCGGGCGGCGCTGGAGGCCGTGGACGCGATCGAGTCCCTGTCGGCGGCGCGGGGCCGCGGGCAGGGCGCCGACCTGCGCATCGCCACGACCGCCGCGCTGGAACCGGAGCTGATCGGACGGCTCGTCCCGCTCTTCGCCCGCGCGCAGCCGGCCGTCCGGATCCGGGTGGTGCGGTGCGCGGACCGCGCCGCGGTGGCCGCGGCGCTGCGCGCGGGCCGCGCCGACCTCGGGCTCGCCGAGCCGCCCGCCCCGGCCGGCCTGGCCGTCCACCCGCTGACCCCGCGGGCCGGGCTGGTGCACCTGCACCGCCGGACGCCGCCCGCGGGCCGCGACTTCCTGGCCTTCGCCAAGGAGCACGTGAAGGAGTCCGTCGGGGAGCCGGTGCGCGAGGCGCCGGGCGGTCGCGGCGCCTGAGCGCCGGTTCCCGGACGCGGGGGCCGGTGGACCGATGCCCCGGCCACGAGCTCGCCGTGGCCGAGGCGCCTCCCCGGCACCGCGTGGGGCGCGTCCTCAGGACGCGCCGCCGGCGGGGCCGTCGGGGAGGTCGGCGGCGTAGGACTCCTTCACCACGTCGAGGTGGTGCCAGGACTCCCGGACCGTCACGCCGGGCACCGACCGCACCGCGTCGAGCACGGTGACGAGTTCGGTGCGCGAGGCCGCCTCGGCCTGCCCGACGATGTCGTAGCGGCCGAACCCGGTCGCCACGTAGCGGACGCCGTCCAGCGCGGCGACCGCCTCGGCGGTCTTGCGCAGGCCGCCGCCGACCAGCAGGCCGAACCCGCCGAGCTCGGCCGCGCCGAGCGCCCGCGGGTCGGCGAGGCCGGTCACCTGGATGACCCCGGTGCGCATGAGCCGCACCACCCGGGCCCGGGTGGCCGCCTGCGACAGCCCGATGATGTGCGCGAGCCGGGTGTAGGGGGCGCGACCGTCGCGCTGGAGCTCCCGCAGGAGCCGCCAGTCGATGTCGTCGAGGGTGACCTCCCCGAGCTCCCGCACCACCGTGTGGGCGTCCCGCACCGTGGCGACGGAGCGGAACACCTCCGCGGTCCGCACGCCGGGGACGGACCGCAGGTGGTCCACCTCGGCGGCGAGGGCGGCGTCGTCCCTGGTGCGCACCTGGACGACCAGGTCGTGCGGGCCCGCGGTCAGCGCGGCGAAGCCGACGGCCGGCCGTTCGGCGACGGCCTTCGCGACCTCCCGCGCGGAGCCGTCCACGGTGACCGAGACGTGCCCGGTCGCCTCGGCGCCGACGACGGCGGCGTGCACGATGCCGACGACGCGGACGACCTCCGTTTCGAGAAGGTTCTGCACGCGTGCCCGCACGGCCGTGCGGGATAGCCCGACGCGATCGGCGAGCGCCTGGAACGTGGCCCTGCCATCCCGCTGGAGCTCGCGGACGAGCACGGCGTCGACCGCATCCAGCACGGCTGTCCTCCTCGACATGCGATGAATCGTTTTGCCAGCAACTGCAAGATCATTCCATTTCGGGACGGGATGACGTCAAATATTGATCTTGCTCGTGTTCGCCCCGCCCGGCGGCCGTCGAAGCGTCTATGAGCGGTCGCGCGCGGTGCCGTTTCCGACGTCGCGCGACCCCCTTCGAACGTGCGAACGCCGCCGGAGGCATGAGCCGTCCGGCGGTCCCGGCGGCGGCCGGGCGGGACGCACGCCGGCACTCCACAGGGCTTCGCGGGAAGCGCCCGGCGGGGCGGGCCCGGGATCGCCGCGCGCGGACCGGGAGCCCCCGCGGGGCAAGAGCTGCGCGGGGGCGGGGGGTGCGGCGGGAGCGCCCCCGACGATGACGCGGACCGGGTCCAAGTGCGTGGCCTGCATGCGCCTCTCCCGGTGTTCTGATGTGACGCCCCTACGGCAGGACGGCCGTCCGCGCGAGGCACATGTAAGAAAAGTGCATCGGGGGCGCGATTACGTCAAGAGGTAACTTTACAGAGAGCTAAGCCTCACGTTGCACGACTTTCCCTCATGTGCGGGCGTTCAGTTCCGTTATGCCTGCAAGGCGGCTGGAAAACCGGTGCGGAAGGGTCGGACGCGCCCCGGGGACACAGGGTCATCACCCCTGGGTGCGGGCATGCCGCCCGGAAGAGACGGGTGCGTGTGCGGAGCATCGGGGGGTATGGCACACAATGTACGGTGGCCCAGCCACTTTCATCATCGATTGGTGTGTTAGACAGCCGTGCGCCTGCTGAACGGTGAGCACTCCGCTCACGACCTCACCTACAACGACGTCTTCATGGTGCCCGGCCGCTCGTCGGTCGGCTCGCGTCTGGAGGTCGACCTGTCGACCGTGGACGGCAGCGGGACGACGATCCCGCTCGTCGTCGCGAACATGACCGCGGTGTCCGGCCGCCGGATGGCCGAGACCGTCGCCCGCCGCGGCGGCGTCGCGGTGCTCCCGCAGGACATCCCGGTGGAGGTCGTCGCCGAGGTCATCGGCTGGGTCAAGGGGCGCGACCTGGTCGTGGACACCCCGATCACGCTGGACCCGTCGAGCACCGCCGGGGACGCGCTCGCGCTGCTGCCCAAGCGGGCGCACAACGCCGTGATCGTCGTCGCCGACGACCGTCCCGTCGGCGTGGTCACCGAGGCCGACTGCCAGGGCGTCGACCGGTTCTCCCAGCTGCGCGACATCATGTCCCGCGACCTGGTGACGCTGCCCGCCGGGGTGGACCCGCGCGAGGCGTTCAACCGGCTGCACGAGCGGGGCCACCGGCTCGCGCCCGTCGTCGACGACGAGGGCCGCCTCACCGGCGTCCTGACCCGCACCGGGGCGCTGCGCGCCACCCTGTACGACCCCGCCGTGGACGGCCGCGGGCGGCTGCGCATCGCCGCCGCCGTGGGCGTGAACGGCGACGTCGCCGGGAAGGCGAAGGCGCTGCTGGAGGCGGGCGCCGACCTGCTCGTGGTCGACACCGCGCACGGCCACCAGGACAAGATGATCGCCGCGCTCGCCGCCGTCCGCGGCCTGGACCCGGCGGTGCCGGTCGTGGCCGGCAACGTGGTGACGGCCGAGGGCACCCGCGACCTGATCGAGGCGGGCGCCGACATCGTCAAGGTCGGCGTGGGGCCGGGCGCGATGTGCACCACCCGGATGATGACCGGCGTGGGGCGCCCGCAGTTCTCCGCCGTCCTGGACTGCGCCGCCGAGGCCCGCAGGCTGGGCCGGCACGTGTGGGCGGACGGCGGTGTCCGGCACCCCCGCGACGTCGCGCTGGCGCTCGCCGCCGGGGCCGCCAACGTGATGATCGGCTCCTGGTTCGCCGGGACCTACGAGTCGCCGGGCGACCTGCAGCGCGCCGCCGACGGACGGCTCTACAAGGAGAGCTTCGGGATGGCGTCGGCGCGCGCCGTGCGGCTGCGCACCGCCGAGGACTCCCCGTTCGACCGCGCCCGCAAGGCGCTGTTCGAGGAGGGGATCTCCACCTCCCGCATGTTCCTGGACCCGCAGCGTCCCGGCGTGGAGGACCTCATCGACTCGATCGTCGCCGGGCTGCGCAGCTCGTGCACCTACGCGGGCGCCCGCACGCTCGAGGAGTTCCACGAGCGCGCGGCCGTCGGGATCCAGAGCTCGTCCGGCTACGCCGAGGGCATGCCGCTGTCCAGCAGCTGGTAAACGGACGCGTTCGGGCCGGTCAGCGGCCCGCGCTTTTCCGCGACACGCCGCGCGCGCTCGCCGCGCGCGCGGCGTCCGCGGCTGCACGCTCGCCTGAGGACGCGGCAGGGGGACCGCGCCCGGAAGGGGCGGAGCATGCGCGACGAGAGGCCCGAGCGGGGACCGGCGGACGGGCGCGGACGGCCCGGCGGCGCGCGCGGACGGCGGCCCGGCGCGCGCGGCGGGCATCACCGTGCCGCCCGGCGCGGCCGTCCCGGCGGGCGGAACGCGGCGCCGTTCGCGGTGGCGGAGGCGCTGCTGATGGCGGCGGTGTCCCCCGCCCTGCCCGGCCTCGCGCACCTGCGGGCCGGGCGGGTCCGGCTCGGCGGGGCGCTGCTCGGCGCCCAGGCGGTGCTGCTGACGGCCGCGGCGCTGGCGTTCGCGCACCTGCGTCCGCTGTTCCTGCAGCTGTCGGTGCGTCCCGGCTGGCTCACGGCGGCGACGGCCTGCTCGGTGGTGCTGGCGGCGCTGTGGGCGCTGCTGATCGTCCACTCCTACCTGGCGCTGCTGCCCGAGGACCTGTCGCCGCCGTGGCGGCTCGCGGGCGGCACGACCGTCTCGGTGCTGTGCCTGCTGGTGATCGTCCCTCCGCTGACCGTGGCGCACTACGGGCACCTGCAGCGCGACCTCGTCGACAGCGTCTTCGCCGACGGGCCCGCGACGCCCGCCGCGCAGGCCGGCGGCACCCGCGCCCCCGCGCCCGCCGCGGGCGGCGCGCGCCCCGGCGGGGACTCGTGGGCGGGCGTGCCGCGCCTGAACGTCCTGCTGCTCGGCGGCGACGCCGATGTGGGCCGGCCGGGGGTGCGCACCGACAGCATGACGCTCGCCAGCGTCGACACCGAGACCGGCGACACCGTCCTGCTGAGCCTCCCGCGCAACCTGCAGCACGTGCCGGTGTGGTCGGGCCAGGGACGCGTCCCCTATCCCGCGGACGGGCTGCTGAACGCCGTCTACGGCCTCGGCTCCGACCGCCCGGACCTGCTCGCGCGCGGCGGGAGCGCCGTCCGCGACCCCGGCGCGGAGCTGCTGAAGCGGACGGTGTCGCACATCCTGGGCCTGCCGGTCCCCTACTACGTGATGGTCGACATGCGCAGCTTCCGGCAGATCGTCGACGCGGTGGGCGGCGTCCGGGTCTGCGTGGCCGAGCCGGTCCCGGTGCCCCGGTCGCAGGTCCCGGCGGGCGTGCTGCGGCCCGGCTGCCGCACGCTGACCGGGCGGGAGGCCCTCTGGTACGGGCGGTCACGTACCGGCAGCAGCGACTACGTCCGGATGGGGCGGCAGAAGTGCCTGATGTGGGCGCTGGCGCGCCAGGCGGGCCCGCTGACCGTGCTGCGCAGCTTCCAGCGGCTCACCGAGGTGTTCAAGGAGTCGGTCGGCACCGACCTCCCGCAGCGGCTGCTGCCCGCCCTGGTCGACCTGTCGGCGAAGATCCGCGACGCCGACGTCCGCAGCCTGCAGTTCGTCCCGCCGGTGATCTCCCCGGGACGTCCGGACTACGCGGCGATCCGCCGGATGGCGGCGCGGGCGGTCCGGGACGGGACCGGGCCGGACGGCGGCGCGCGCCCGCTGCCCGTCCTCACCGACGGCTGCGGCTGACCGGCCGTCCCGCCCGGGGCCGGTCCCCGGCGCCCCGCCCCGCCGGGCCGGTCCCGCGCTCCGGGCCCGCTGTACGGGAGGCGACGGCCGGGTGACGCGCGCGCGAACACGGGGTCTCGATCCGTCCTCAACAAGATCACGAATGTGCGCTCGAGAAACCCTTGACGGGTTTCGTGCGTCCATAATGTGAGGCCGGAGGATTAAATCACCGTGGGCGGGGATCGGAGTCACATGGGTGGATGGGCGAGTCGTCGCGCCCGGCGGCCGGACCGCGACGGATCCCCCGGCGGGGCGGGCGGGCTGCCCCGCGCGCTCGCGCTGACCCTCGTCTCCGCCCTGGTCTGGGGCGTCGCCCACATCGTCACCGGCCGCCGCCGCGTCGGCGGCCTGCTGCTCGCGGTGTACACGGTCCTCGCCGCCGCGCTCGCCGCCGCCGCCACGATCTACCGCGGCGACCTGCTGGACCTCGTCGTCCGCCCGGACGTCCTCCAGCAGATCACCGGCGGCCTCATCCTGCTCGGCGTGCTGTGGGTCGCGGTCGTGGTCCGCTCCTACCAGTTGCTCCGCCCGGACGGGATGCGGCTGAGCGCGCGGTCGCTCGGCGCCGCCGCCGTCGCGCTGATGTGCTTCGGGGTCGCGGTCCCGACGGCGTGGGCGGTGCGCGGCACGTACGTCTACCGGGACGCGCTGACCAGCATCTTCCAGGCCGGCGGCCACAACGGCCAGAAGATCGACGCGGACGACCCGTGGGACGGGGAGGAGCGTGTCAACATCCTGCTGCTCGGCGGCGACGCCGCCGAGAACCGCCCCGGCGTCCGCACCGACAGCATGACGCTCGCCAGCGTCGACACCGAGACCGGCGACACCGTCCTGCTGAGCCTCCCGCGCAATCTGGAGAGCTTCCCGATGCCGCCGGGGCCCGCGCGCGACCGGTTCCCGTACGGGTTCACCGGCGGGGGCCCGATGACGCCCGGCCTGCTCAACGAGGTGTACCAGTACGCCGAGGAGCACCCCGACGTGGTTCCGGGCGTGCCCAAAGGCGAGCGCGGCCCGACGCTGCTGAAGGCGACCATCTCGGGGATCCTCGGCCTGCCCGTCGACTACTACATCCTGGTCGACATGTTCGGTTTCGCCGACATCATCGACGCCATGGGCGGCGTGAAGATCAACATCCTGCAGCCGATCCCCTACGGGCAGCGGGGCGACGTCCTCCAGCCGGGCCACCGGACGCTGACCGGCAAGGAGGCCCTCTGGTACGGGCGGTCGCGCACCAACAGCAGCGACTACGTCCGGATGGGCCGGCAGAAGTGTCTGATGGCCGCGATCGCCGAGCAGGCCGACCCGCGGACCGTCCTCACCAAGTTCGACGCGCTGGCCTCGGCGGCCAAGCAGACGCTGTCCACCGACATCCCGCAGGAGCTGCTGCCCGCGCTGATCCAGCTGTCCGGCGAGATCAAGGAGGACGCGAGCATCGACAGCCTCCAGTTCGTCCCGCCGCTGATCCACACCGGCAACCCCGACTTCGCGAAGATCCGCAGGCTCGCCGCCGAGGCCGTCGGCACCGCCGACCAGGTCGCGTCGAAGAGCCCGTCGCCGTCGTCCTCGGGCTCCCCGTCGCGGACGCCGTCCGGCGCGGTGACCGTCGAGCCGCCGGTGCAGGCGCAGGGCACGCCGAGCCTCGGGACGACGCCGACGTCCGAGGCCCCGGAGACCGACCCGGTGTCGCTGGAGGCGAGCTGCCCCTGAGCGCGCTCCGGCGTGTTCTCCCTGCTCCCCGAAGGGGGGATCATGGAGGGGAGACGTCTTCCGAGCGTGAGAGGGGCGGGTGCGAGGTGCCTCGGATCCAGGGTTGCGACGCCTACCGGGTGGCGATGCCGCGCGGCCGGCGGGCCGAGAGCATCCTCGTCCGGCTCGCCGACGGCGACGGCGCGACCGGCTGGGGCGAGGTCGCCGTCCCGGACGCGCGCGGCCGCGGCCGCGCGACCGGGCGGGACGGGTCCGGCCGGGACGGGACGGGCGCCGACCCGTGGGCCGACATCGAGAACCGGATGGGGCCCGCGCTGATCGGGCTGGAATGGGACCGTCCCGAGGACGTGTCCGCCGCCGCCGACCTCGGCGCGCACGAGGCGGCCGCCGCCATCGACACCGCCTGCTGGGACCTGTGGTGCCGGGTCCGCGGGCTGCCGCTCGCGCACGCGCTGGGCGGCACCCGCACGTCCATCGTCACCGGCGCGCGGATCGCCCCCGCGCAGGTGCTGGAGACCCTGCCCACCCGCGTCAACCAGGCGGTCGGCGCGGGCCACACCCGCGTCACCGTGGACGTGCGCCCCGGGTGGGACATCGAGCCGATCCGGCTGATCCGGCAGGCGTACCCCGCGCTGGCGCTCGTCGCCGACGCCGGCCACGCCTACCGCGACACGCCCGAGCACCTGGAGGTGCTGGCGGGGCTGGACGCCTACGGGCTCGCGGCGGTCGAGCGCCCGTTCCCCTCCGACGACCTGGCGGCGCACGCGAAGCTGCAGCAGCGGATCGGCGCGGCCGTCGCACCCGACGTCGGCGACCTCGACACCCTCGAGGCCGCGCTGCTGCTGGAGGCGGGACGGGCCCTGCACCTGCGCCCGGACCGGTTCGGCGGGCTCACCGCCGCCCGCAGCGCCCACGACCGCGCGTACGCGGCGGGCTGGGACGTGTGGTGCAGCGGCGTCGGCGCGTTCGGGATCGGGCAGGCCGCCGCCGTGGCGCTGGCCGCGCTGCCCGGCTGCACGCTGCCGAGCGACGTGTCGGACCCGGCGCACGGCCCGGTGTACGTGACGCCGCCGGTGCGCTCGTCCGGCGGCGTCGTGGGGGTGCCGCTCACCCAGCCGGGTCTCGGGCACGAGGTCGACGAGGAGCGGATCGAACGGCTCGCGACCCGCCGCATGCGGCTGTCGGTGTGACGGGCGGGCGGGATCCGGGGGACGCGGCGCCGGTCGTCCCCGGGACGGTGTGGGTGGTGGCGGGCCCGCCGGGCGCGGGGAAGTCGACGGTGGCCGGACTGCTGCTGGCGCGGCTGCGTCCCGTCCCGGCGCTGCTCGACAAGGACACCATGTACGGGGAGTTCGTCGCGGCGACGCTGGCGGCGGGCGGCCGCGACCCGGGCGAGCGGGAGGGCCCCTGGTACGACGCGCACGTCAAGCCGCACGAGTACGCGGGGATGACCGCGACCGCCCGGGAGGTCCGCGCGCACGGCTGCCCCGTGCTGCTGAGCGGCCCGTTCACCGGGCAGATCCGTGCGCCGGAGCGCTGGGCGGAGTGGGTCCGGGCGCTCGGCGGCGACCCGGTGCGGCTGGTGTGGGTCCGGACGGACGCGGCGACGCTGCGGCACCGCCTGGAGCGGCGGGGCTCGCCGCGCGACACCGGCAAGCTCGCCGCGTTCGCCGCGTTCGTCGCGCGGATGCGGCCGGAGGAGCCGCCGCCCGTCCCGCACGACGCGGTCGACAACCGCCTGACCGCGCCGGTGCCGCCGGCCGCCCAGGTGGACGCGCTCGTGCGCCGGTGGCGCGGCCCTAAATGATCGTCCGGCGGAGGGCGAACGCACCCCGCCGGACGTCTCCCAGCACCGGCCGCACGCGCGGCGGCCGGTGCGCGGATCAGAAGATGTTGATGTTGAGGTTCTCGTTCTCGTTCTCGCTCCCGCAGCAGTGGCAGCCGCAGTCGCCCTTGACCGGTTCGGCGGACGCCGCCGAGGACAGGCCGAAGCCCGCCATCGTGGTCGCCGCGGTCAGAACCAGAACCGAGACAATGCGCTTCATGATCTCCCTTTCGCCGGTTGTCTGGCGCTTGCTCCGCAATCCTCACTCGGAGCACCACGCAATGTCACCTTGATATCACTATGAGTGAGCAAAGTCGTGGCCGCCACGCAGGACGATCTTTGCGGGGCGAGACGCCGCCGGCGGACCGGCGATCGGGAACCGACCGTGGAGGCGGGATCAGTAGGACTTCGGCAGCCCCAGCGAGTGCTGCGCGACGAAGTTGAGGATCATCTCCCGGCTGACCGGCGCGATCCGCATCAGCCGCACCACCCCCGCGAGCATCCCGACGCCGTACTCGCTCGTCAGGCCGTTGCCGCCGTGCGTCTGGATCGCCTGGTCGACGCAGTGGATCGCGGCCTCGGCCGTCGCGTACTTCGCCATGTTCGCCGCCTCCCCCGCCCCCATGTCGTCGCCCTCGTCGTACAGCGCGGCGGCCTTCTGCCCCATCAGCCGCGCCAGCTCGAGCTCGATCTTCGCGGCGGCCAGCGGATGCGCGACGCCCTGGTGCGCGCCGATCGGCGACCGGAACACCTGCCGGTCCTTCGCGTACGCGGTCGCCTTGCCGAGGGCGAGCCGCCCGATCCCGGCGCCCATCGCCGACGCCATGATCCGCTCGGGGTTGAGGCCCGCGAACAGCTGCAGCAGCCCGCCGTCCTCGTCGCCGACGAGCGCGTCGTAGGGCAGCCGCACGTCGTCGAGGTGGCAGACGAACTGCTTCTCCGGCGACACGATCTCCATGTCGATCGGCGTGAAGGCGAACCCCGGCGCGTCCGTCGGCACGATGAACAGCGACGGCCGCAGGTTGCCCTTCTGGTCCTCGGTGCGGCAGACGAACAGCACGGCGTCCGACTCGTCGACGCCCGAGATGAACGTCTTCTGCCCGTTCAGCACCCAGCCGTCCCCGTCGCGGCGCGCGGTGGTGGTGATGCGGTGCGCGTTGGAGCCCGCGTCCGGCTCGGTGATCGCGAACGCCATCTTCACCGACCCGTCCGCGAACCGCGGCAGCCACCGTTTGCGCTGCTCCTCGGTGCCGGACCGCGCGATGATCGTCGCGCAGATCGCCGGGGACACGACCATGAGCAGCAGCGGGCAGCCGGCCGCGGCCAGCTCCTCGCACACCGCGGCGAGGTCGCCGATGCCGCCACCCCCGCCGCCGTACTCCTCGGGGACGTTGACGCCGAGGTAGCCGAGGCGCCCGGCCTCCGCCCACAGCTCGTCCGTCTTCTCCCCCGCCCGCGCCTTCTCCACGTAGTACGACGAGCCGTACTTCGCGCCCAGCTCGGCGACGGCGGCGCGCAGCGCCCGCCGCTCCTCGGTCTCGGTGAAGCTCACCCGCTGTTCCCTTCGATCACGGCGAGGACGGCACCGGCCTCGACCTGCTGCCCGGCTCCGACGTTCAGTTCCGCCACGGTCCCGGCGGCGGGGGCGGCGATGCGGTGCTCCATCTTCATCGCCTCCAGGACGACGAGGGCCTGCCCCTCGGCGACGCGCGCGCCCCGCTCGGTCTCGACGCGCACCACCGTGCCCGGCATCGGAGCCAGCAGCGACCCGGGGGCGATCTGGTCGCTCGGGTCGGCGAACCGCGGCACCTCCCGGAACGCGACCGGCCCGAACCGCGAGTCGACGAACACCTCGCCGTCCACGGCCGTCACCGCGAAGGTCTCGCGGAGCCCGCCGCGCTCGAGGACGACCTCGCGCGGGGCCGCCGACACCACGGACGTCCCCGGGCACGCCTCGCAGACCAGGCCGTCCCGGCCCAGGCGGTAGTCGACGTCGATCGTCCCGCCGGGACCCTCGAACGACCTGCGCTGCGGCTGCGACCGCACGTTGCGCCACCCGGACGGCAACCCGCCCTGCACCCGCGCCGCCGCCCGCTCGCCCGCCGCGCCCGCGAGCGCCGCGGCCAGCGCGGACATCCCGACGGCCTCCTCGTCCGCGATCGGCGCGGCCAGCACGTCCAGCCCGACCCGCTCCAGGTAGCCGGTGTCGGTGTCGCCCTCCAGGAACGACCGCTCCTCCAGGATCCGGACGAGCAGGTCACGGTTAGTGGCCAGGCCGTGGATCCGGGCGCCGCGCAGACCCGCCGCCAGACGCCGCGCCGCCGCGTCCCGCGTCGGCCCCCACGCGATCAGCTTGGCCAGCATCGGGTCGTAGTGGACGCCGACCACCGACCCGCTCTCCACGCCCGCGTCCAGCCGCAGCCCGTGCGACGCGGGCACCGCGAACTCGGCGTCGACCCCCGGCACCTCGAACGTGCGCAGCACGCCGCTGGCCGGACGCCAGTCCAGCGCCGGGTCCTCCGCGTACAGCCGCACCTCGATCGCGTGGCCCCGCGGCTCCGGCGGCGCCTCCGGCAGCCGGGCGCCCTCGGCCACGGCGAGCTGCCACCGGACGAGGTCCACCCCGTACACGCACTCGGTCACCGGGTGCTCGACCTGCAGCCGGGTGTTGACCTCCAGGAAGTGGAACCGGCCGTCCGGCGCGAGCATGAACTCCACCGTCCCCGCCCCGACGTAGCCGATGGCCCGCGCCGCGTCGACCGCCGCACGGCACAGCTCGTCCCGCAGTCCGGGGCCGACCGCCGGGGAGGGCGCCTCCTCGACGATCTTCTGGTGGCGGCGCTGGATCGAGCATTCGCGCTCCCCGAGCGCCCACACCGTGCCGTGCGCGTCCGCCAGGATCTGCACCTCGATGTGGCGGGCGTGCTCCAGCAGCGGCTCGCAGAACACCGCCGGGTCACCGAACGCCGACTTCGCCTCGCGGCGCGCCGCGGCGACCGCGTCGTCCAGTTCCGCCCGCGCGCGGACGACCCGCATCCCGCGCCCGCCGCCGCCCGCGGACGCCTTCACCAGCAGCGGCAGATCGTCCTCGGTCACCCGGCCGGGGTCGAGCTCCGGCAGCACGGGCACGCCCGCCGCCGCCATCAGCTTCTTCGCCTCGATCTTCGAGCCCATCGCGTCGATCGCCGCCGGCGGCGGCCCCACCCAGGTCAGGCCCGCGGCGACGACGGCCCGCGCGAACTCCGCGTTCTCCGACAGGAACCCGTACCCGGGGTGGACGGCGTCCGCCCCGGCGGCGCGGGCGACCTCGAGGACGCGCTCGGCGGACAGGTACGTGTCGCCGGGCGCCGCGCCGGGCAGCCGCCCGGCGACGTCGGCGTCCCGCACGTGGGGCGCGTCCGCGTCGGCGTCCGAGAACACCGCGACCGTACCGACGCCCAGGTCCCGGCAGGCGCGCATGACGCGGCGCGCGATCTCGCCCCGGTTGGCGACCAGCAGTCTCTTGATCATCACGCTCACATCCGGAAGACGCCGAAGCCGTCGGCTCCGCGCACGGGCGCGTTGTGGACGGCGGACAGGCACAGGCCGAGGACGGTCCGGGTGTCGCGCGGGTCGATCACCCCGTCGTCGTACAACCGGCCGGACAGGAAGAACGGCAGCGACTCCGCCTCGATCTGCGCCTCCACCATCTCCCGCATCGCGCGGTCCTGGTCCTCGTCGTAGACCTGGCCCCGCGCCTCCGCCGCCTGCCGCGCCACGATCGACAGGACACCGGCGAGCTGCTGCGGCCCCATCACCGCCGACTTCGCGCTCGGCCACGCGAACAGGAACCGGGGGTCGTACGCCCGGCCGCACATGCCGTAGTTCCCGGCGCCGTAGGACGCGCCCATCACGATCGAGATGTGCGGGACCTTGCTGTTCGACACCGCGTTGATCATCAGCGCGCCGTGCTTGATGATCCCCGCCTGCTCGTACTCCTTGCCGACCATGTAGCCGGTCGTGTTGTGCAGGAAGATCAGCGGCGTGTCGGCCCGGTTCGCGAGCTGGATGAACTGGGCGGCCTTCTGCGCCTCGGCGCCGAACAGGACGCCCTGCGCGTTCGCGAGCACCCCGACCGGGTAGCCGTGCACCCGCGCCCACCCGGTGACCAGGCTCGTCCCGTACAGCGGCTTGAACTCGTCGAACCGCGAGCCGTCCGCGATGCGGGCGACGACCTCGCGCGGGTCGAACGGGGTTTTCAGGTCCTCGGGGACGATCCCCGCCAGTTCGTCCGCGTCGTACAGCGGCTCCTCGACTGCCCCCGGCTCCGGCCCCAGCCTGCGGTGGTTCAGCCCCTTGACGATCTGCCGGCCCAGCCGGAGCGCGTCCGGTTCGTCCACGGCCATGTAGTCGGCGAGCCCGGACGTCCGCGCGTGCATCTCCGCGCCGCCGAGCTCCTCGTCGTCGGCCTCCTCGCCGGTCGCCATCTTCACCAGCGGCGGCCCGCCGAGGAACACCTTCGCGCGTTCCTTCACCATGACGACGTGGTCGCACATCCCCGGGATGTACGCCCCGCCCGCGGTGGAATTGCCGAACACCAGCGCGATCGTCGGGATCCCGGCCGCGGACAGCCGCGTCAGGTCCCGGAACATCCTGCCGCCGGGGATGAAGATCTCCTTCTGCGAAGGCAGGTCCGCGCCGCCCGACTCCACCAGGTTGATCACCGGCAGCCGGTTCTCCAGCGCGATGTCGGACGCCCGGAAGCTCTTCTTCACCGTCCACGGGTTGCTGGCGCCGCCCCGCACCGTGGGGTCGTTCGCGACGATCATGCACTCGACGCCCTCGACCACGCCGATGCCGGTCACCACGCTGGCACCGACCGGGAAGTCACTCCCCCACGCGGCGAGCGGGCTCAGCTCCAGGAACGGCGAGTCGCGGTCGAGCAGCAGCTCGATCCGTTCCCGCGCGAGCAGCTTCCCTCGCCTGCGATGCCGCTCGACGTACTTCTCGCCACCGCCCGTGAGCGCCTTCGCGTGCTCGGCGTCCAGCGCGGCCAGCTTCTCCAGCATCGCCGCCCGCCGCTCCCGGTATTCGGGACCCCGGGTATCGAGCGAACTCTTCAATCTCACAGGACGGCCTCCGGGACGTCGACGAGACAGGACCGCAGCCACTCCCCGAGGGCCTTGCCCTGCGGGTCGAACCGGGTCGAGGCGGACACGCCCTCCTGCAGCAGCCCTTCGACGACGAAGTTGACCGCGCGGAGGTTCGGCAGGACGTGACGCGTGACGGCGTGCGCCCGCGTCTCGGGCATGAGCTCGTGAAGCCGTTCGACGGTGAGGAAGGGCTCCAGCCACCGCCATTGGAGGTCCGTGCGGGCCCAGACCCCGATGTTGGCGTCACCGCCCTTGTCGCCGCTGCGCGCCCCGGCGATCCGCCCCAGCGGCACCCGCACGGTCGCACCCGCAGGAGGGTCTTCGACGAGACGCCGCGACGTCCCGTCGGCCGGCAACGCCCGGGTGACGGAAGGCCCTTCGATGGCGACACGGGTCCCGTCCGGCAGCACCGCCACGTGTTCGATCTCGTCGTTGGGGACGAACGCGGGCGAGTACACCCCGTACGGGCTCCCCTTCCCCGGCGGGGACGTCATCGTGAACCCGGGATACCCGGCCAGCGCCATCTCCACGGCCGCGCCGCTGAACCCTCGCCCGACCTTCTCCGGATCCGGGTCGAGGACCGCGCAGCGCAACAGCACCGTCGCCTCGCCCTGCGTGGCCGGGGCGGACGAGGGACTCCCGAGCAGCGTCCACTCGACCTTCGCCGGACGGTCCTCACCGAAGGCCGCGTCCATCTGCGCCTTCACGAGTTCGGCCTTGGCCTCGATGTCCAGCCCGGTGAGCACGAACGTCATCTCGTTACGGTGCCCCCCGAGGTGGTTGAGGCAGACCTTGGTCGACGGAGGCGGCGGCGCTCCCCGCACCCCACCGATCGAGACCCGGTCGCGACCGTCGCCGTGCAGTTCGATCGTGTCGAACCGCGTGGTCACGTCCGGACCGGCGTAGTGCGGGCCGCCGATCTCGTACAGCAGTTGGGCGGTGACGGTCTCGACCGTGACGGCGCCGCCCGTCCCGTCGTGCTTGGTGATCACGCTGGAGCCGTCCGCGTGAATCTCGGCCAGCGGAAAACCCGGCGCCTTTACGTTGTAGATTTCTTGAAAGAAGGCGTAGTTCCCGCCCGTAGCCTGCGCTCCGCATTCGAGCACATGCCCGGCGACGGTCGCACCGGCAAGAGCGTCCCAGTCATCACGTGCCCACCCGAAGTGCGCCGCCGCGGGCCCGACGACGAGCGACGCGTCCGTCACCCGCCCGGTCACGACCACGTCCGCGCCGCCCCGCAGGCACTCGGCGATCCCCCACGCCCCGAGGTAGGCGTTCGCGGTGAGCGGCCGCCCATACCGGACGGACGCCAGGCCGAGTTCGTCCACGCGGGCGAGGAGATCGTCGCCCTCGACGTACGCGACCTCGACCGCCACGCCGAGCCGGTCGGCCAGCTCGCGCAGCTTCGCGGCCAGCCCCCGCGGGTTCAGCCCGCCGGCATTGGTGACGATCTTCGTCCCGCGTTCGGCCGCGAGCCCGAGGCACTCCTCCATCTGCCGCAGGAACGTCGTCGCGTATCCGGCGTCCGGGTCCTTCATCTTCCCGCGCCCCAAGATGAGCATCGTCAGCTCG
Source organism: Spirillospora sp. NPDC052242 (assembly GCF_040679555.1). NCBI lineage: Bacteria > Bacillati > Actinomycetota > Actinomycetes > Streptosporangiales > Thermomonosporaceae > Spirillospora > Spirillospora sp. NPDC052242. The sequence goes on along the minus strand of NZ_JBFAUZ010000055.1, from coordinate 6,286 downwards.
GCGAGATAGTCGCCGGTGAGGACGTCGAGCGGCCCTCCCTCCAGCATCTCCCGCACGGCGGAGAAGCGATCCCCGTAGAACCCCGAGGCGTTACCGATCCGCAACGGTCGACTCATGGCCAGCACCCTGCCACCCGACCAAGAAAAAATCAATCACGCATGATTGTTTCCCCAACACGCTCCCCCAGCACTCCCCAGGACCACACGCCCTCCAACAGGACCAGCACACCAACACTCCCTCCCACCGACAGCACCAACCGCCCCCGAGCCTCCACGGCCGCCCGCCTGACAAGCCGCACCAAACGCCCCGACCCTCCGGTGGACATCCGACCCCGATGAAGCCGACCTCCCACGCCCGCAAACCACGCGGCCACGACTCCCACAAGTCACGGCCGTAGGCCCCGTCAACCGGTTCGACGTCCTGGCTCACAACCAAGGACATGCGTCCGACCCGCCCCACAGGCCACTCCTCCGTGCCGTAGCCGGATTGCCACAGCCAGACTCCGGGCCAACATGGGCGTCCACCCGTTGGCCAGACGGGACCGCCGCTCGCCGAGGCCGACGCGGCCTCACCCGCCGGTCAGGCCCGCTCGGCGGCACGGGCCGGACGGTCGGCAGGGCTCCTGTGGCAACGCCCGGGCCGGCACCCCCGGCCGCGGGGCCCCCGGCTGTGGGCCCCCGGCCGTGGGCCAAGTGCACGGCCGAGCCGCCGGAGACCAGCCTGGGCGCGCGCTCGGGTTCTCGGGCCCGGTGGGCCTCGGCACATAGCGGCCACCCGTTGCCGGGGGGCACATGGCGGCGAACCGTCGGCCGGGGCCCATACCAACGATCCGTTGGCCGGAGCCCATGCCGGCGAACCATTGGTCGACGGGCACATGTCGGCGAACATCCCTGCCGGGAACCGGCGCCGCCGCCGTTGCCCACGCCGAGCCTGTGAACGTTGGAGCCGGTGAGCGTCCCGAAGCCCGGCGAAACCCTGTCGGCGCTCGACCAGACGGGCGACCTCGCTTTCGGCCGGGTTCGACTACCGGCACGTCTCCCACATATCCGGACCGATCGTCTCCCGGGCCCATTTCCTGATCATCACCACCACGGCAGCCTGGTTCCGCCGATCCTCGGCGGAGTCGGCACACGTGTTCTCCACCCGTCCTCCATGCGTTCGCGAAGCAAGCAACGTCCATCACGGAGGGCGCGGCGACCGACGCGGCTGCCGAGTGTGCAGGCCCCGCCGCTCCCCCTGGCGCGGTGCACCAGGCACCAGGGGAACGGCGCGGCGCATGCCGCGATTCAGCGAGTCGGCGCCCCTTGGCGCGTCATGAGCGAGAGCGCCCGCGTTCGTTGAGCCAGCGGCCCAGGGAACGCGCCAGCCGGCGGCGAGCAGAGTTCCGCTTCGAGGCGTTCACCGTCACAGGTCGCCGATCAGCGTGGCCATCCGCGCCACCTCCACGCATCGGCCGGTCTGGCTTCGGCTGTGGCGACTCTCTCGTCGGACGGAGGAGGAGCCGCGCACCTTCATAGGTCCTCCAGTTCTTTGAGGATGGCGACCTGGGAATCCTCGGCGTTCAGCGCCTTGGATCTGATGCTCTCGAACAGCGTGCCGAGTTCGGCGATGTACCCGTGGTCGTCGATCAGGTGCCCGCGTCCGCCCGCCGTCTCGATGTAGCCGGCGTCGGGCTCGCTTGAGGAAGAAAGGAGTGTGAACGCCCCCTCGGGGAGCACTTCGGCGTCCTCCGGCACCAGGTGGACGTGAACGTTGGGCGATTCCGCCAGACTCAGCAGATGTTCGAGCTGGCCTCGCATGACCGTGGGGCCGCCGAACGACCGGCGGAGCGCCGAAGCGTCGATGAGCGCGACGATGACGGGCGGATCCTCGCGCTGCAGGATCTCTGTTCTTTCCATCCGTGCCGCCAGCAATTGCTCGACCTTGTCCGGATGCCTCCCCTTTCGCAGTATCGCTCGCGCGTACTCCTCCGTGTGGAACAGCCCGTGGATCGCGAAGTTCTCGTACACCTTGACGATCGCGGCCTCGGCCTCCGCCTCCACGAACTCGGAGAAGCCCGGCGGAATACCGATCTCCTCGATGACGCGAGGGTAGAGGGCCTCGAAGAACTGTTCCAGCCCGAAGACCTCGTCCAGGCTCTGGGCGAGCTTGCGCGTCGGGCGCCGGGTACAGACTTCGATGCCACCGACCAGGCTGCTCGGGAGGTTGACCCGCGCGCCCAGTTCGGGCTGCGACCAACCCTTCTGCTCGCGGTTCCGCTTGAGGTGGAAGGCGAAGAACGCGCGAAGGGACTCGGTGGGGTTCGGGGTAGGCATGACGACCTTCCAATCTGTACGATGTCGCGCCCTCGACTGATGACGCACCGGGGTTGCTTCATAGCCGAGAGTAGTCGCCGCAGCGCTCGATTGAACCACCGAACTCAAAGTTTTTCGAGAAAGCGGATGATCATGAAATAACAACATCCACTTTCACTGCTTCACACAGAGAAATAGATATGGGGGAACACAGAATTATCCTGCATCGCCCCACAGCAAATCGCCCGCGCGCGCCCGAACCGTTAGGGACGCCCCAAGGACAGCCCTACTGCAAGGCGATCGCGCCACCTGTCCCCTACACCACTCCCCTACCTGGAAGCACCTGGCACAGTGGGCTGGCGTGCCCGACAACCGCGATCGGCCAGACGGCACACCCCCAGGACGCCGCATGGTCGCGAGCCCGCCACGCCAGAGCGAAATCGTCAGGGCATGCCGCGCGCACCCCGGCGAGCGGCGTGGCGGAAAGAATCAAGCGCGCTTGATTGTTTTCCCTTCCGAGCCTTTGATTGACTGGAGGTCCGTCGAGCCGAGGAAGAGATGACCACGCAGGCAGCTCCCCGCGAACCCCAGCAGCACCGCAGCCGCGCGACGCGCCAACGCCTCCTGGAGGCCGCCGTCGAATGCCTGGCCTCCGCCGGATGGGCCGGGACGACCGTGGCCGTCGTCGCCGAGCGCGCCGGGGTCTCGCGAGGTGCGGCGCAGCACCACTTCCGCACCCGCGAGGAGTTGGTGACCGCCGCGGTCGAGTACGGCTCGGAGGTCCGGATGTCACAGATGCGCGAGCGGCTGGACGAACTCGCCGGCCGGCGCCCGAGCACCCTCGACGTCGTGACGCTGCTCGGCGAGATGTACACGACGCCGCTGTTCAGGGCCGCGTTGCAGCTGTGGGTCGCCGCCAGCTCCGACGAACAGCTGCGCGCGCAGGTCGTCCCGCTGGAGGCGCGGGTCGGCCGGGAGGCGCACCGGCTGACGGTCGAGGCCCTGGGCGCGGACGAGTCGGTGCCGGGCGTTCGCGAAACCGTGCAGGCGACGCTCGACCTCGTCCGTGGCCTCGGGCTCGCCGACCTGCTCACCGACGACTCGGCCCGCCGGGGCCGGCTGCTGCGGCAGTGGGCCGCGACCCTCGACACGGCCCTCGGCCGCTGACCCGCCGCCGCTTCCCCGCGCGCCCGTGATCCCTCCCGAGTACACGACCGGTGGATCGACAAGTACACCGAGGGCCCCACTGCGGCGCCACCCGACCTGAACCGAGAACTGGAGATGAGCACGACGACCGGGACCACAAGTACGACCTGCGTCGCGGTGGCCGTTTTCGCGGGCTGGCCATCGACGAGACAAGGAGCAGGGTGCCCAGGCGTCCTCCTGGACGGCGAGGTGATCGAGGCTAAGCCGCCGCACAGGCTCACCCAGACCTGCCGCGCCCTGTACTTCGACGAGCCCGCCACCCGCCTCACCTACGAGACCGAGGAGGGCCCGGGCTCCGTCGTCTCCCCCACCGGCGCACGCGCGATCCCCGTCGATCACCGCGTCCGTCCCCTGCTTGCCTACGGCGTCGCCGCCGGGCCTCTGTTCTCGCTGACGATCGCGGCCCAGGCCATCGGCCACGACCCCCCGCGCCACCCGCTCAGCATGCGCGCCTCGGCAAGCACGGCTGGTTCCAGACGGCCAACTCCCTTGTCGGCAGGGTGCTGGTGCTTGTCGCCACCGCCGGGCTGCGGCGCATGCTCGCGCCCGCCTCCCCTTGCGCTACAGCGGCACCGCGCATCATCGCCGTCTACGGCGCGAGCCTGGACTGGAGCAGGGATAGCCCGGCCACAGAGGTCAGCTGGCACCGATGCTGCACAACGTCGCCCCCGACAGGAGTGGCCGGGCGCTCGGCATCGCATGCTTGGTCTTCGCACGGCGCTTCGCCCGCCAAGGCCGGATCGCTGGATGATCTACAGCGCGGCCGCACCGAGCGCCTACGTCCTGCGCGCGGCCGGCGCAATACCCGCCGGGAACTTCGTTCTGACGCCCACCGGAGGCCGACGCGGTCGGCCCGTTCTTCTCGTCTCCTCCCCGGACGGCTCCTTTGAAGCGCCCGTGTCACGTTTACTGGAGTCGTCCCGCCTCGGGGTCTCTGGGCGGCTCCCCAGAAGGTCGACATGGAAACCACGCCGAACCGGTTCGGCTTCGGCCTCCACCAGTCGCAGACCCCCCACTCCCGGCTCGCCCCGTTCCGGCGCGTCAGGCCAGATCACGCAAGAGGCGGATCGCTCGTGATTGGTCAGGCGCAGGTGGAAGTCACCTCGTCGGCGAACGAGCGCAGGGCGTCCGCCATCTGACGAAGTCCGGGATCTTCGACGGGCATGTGGCCACAGCCGTCCAGCATCACCAGCCGTCGCTTCCCCGGAAGCCGATCGAAGAACGGCCTGCTCAGTTCCACGGGCGTCCACCGGTCGGCGCCCGGGTGGACCATCAGCACCGGACAGGCGGTGAACTCCTCCGGCTCCACCTCCGGCACGGAGCTCATGTAGGTGCGCAGAAACCGCAAGGAGACCCGTCCCCCGCCGCCGAGCGGATCGGCCGCCACCGCGGCGTTCAGCTCCGGCCGGTTCGACATCGCCGACATCCGCGCGGGCCACCGAACCGGCACCCTGACGCCGTCCAGGGCCCGCAGGCCGTTCATCAGCGGCCGCGCGTAACGTCCCAGCCAGCGGAAGCGTGCAGCGGCCGCACGCGCCTCCGGGTCGCGCACGTCCAGCAGGCACGTCACGACCAGTCCGGCCGCGCCGGCATGCGCGACAGCACTGTAGGCGAGCATTCCGCCGATGCTGGCACCCAGGACCACCACCGGACGGTCGTCGCGTTCTCTCTCGAGCCGAATCAGCTCCGCCGCCAGTTCCACCCACAACCCGTATGTCACCGGACGCCCCGCGCATCGGGTCAGCCCGTATCCCGGCATGTCGGGCGCGACGCCTTCAACCGGCCCCATCAGCCTGAGGTAGGGCCAGAGCATCCGTGCGTGCCCGCCCGCTCCGTGCAGGACCACGTACTTCACAGGCGCGGCCGGATTGACCGTGCGCTCCAGCCGGACCTGCATGCCCCTCCACTTCCACCACTGCGTCTCGGCAGGCGGCCCCTCCGCCTCGCGAACCCATCCCGGGAAGAAATCGAGATAGTCGACGGCCATGCCCCGCTCCTTGCGTCGATCGGTCGGCAGCCGCAAAAATACTGAGGAATAACTCGCTTTTCTACTCGCGTTAGGGCCCCTGATGCCGGGCACTCCCAAGCCCCTCCGACCCCGCAAATCCCCACGTCAGCAGCGCTCTGCCGAGACGCGTGAGCGGATCGTCCAGGCGGCTGCTCGCGTTTTCATCGAGCACGGCTACGCAGCCGGCACCACCAACCGCATCGCCGACGAGGCGGGCCTGTCGATCGGCTCGCTGTACCAGTACTTCCCGAACAAGGACGCGATTCTGCTGGAGCTCACCCGGCGGCACATCGACGAGGGCAGGCGCGCCGTCGCCGCCGCGCTCGACCGCGGGCTCCCCGCCGACTGGGACGAGCGCGTCGCCCTCTTCGTGGACACGGCGCTCGAAGCCCATCGCGGCGACCCTCGTCTCCACCAGGTGCTGTTCGAGGAGTCACCACGCCCGCCCGCGCTGCTGGCCGAACTCCACTCGCTCCAGAAAGCCCTCGTCGAGACGATCGCGGAACTGCTTCGCGCCGACGTCGAAGACCATCTGCCAGACGCCCGCCTCGCCGCCTGGTTCCTCGTGAGCACGACCGAATCCCTGACCCACCGCTACTTCGCCGACCGCCCCACGGACGACGTCAGCGTCTTCCGCGACGAACTGATCGCCCTGCTCACGGCATACCTACACCGCCAGGTACCCGCCCAGAAATGAGAAAGGCCCCGCCGAAAATCGGCGGGGCCTCCCTGCAAAAAAGGTCCGGCGGCGTCCTACTCTCCCACACAGTCTCCCATG
>NZ_JBFAUZ010000054.1:0-67504 GCF_040679555.1 Spirillospora sp. NPDC052242 | reverse complement strand
CAACCCGGGGCCCGCCCCCCCCGGCCCCCGGCGGCCCCCCCGCCCCCCGCCCCGCCCGCGCCCCCCCCCGGGGGGGGGGCCGGCGGCCCGGGCGAGCCGCGTCCTCCGGGGGGACGGCGGACCGGCGGCCCCTCAGCCGCCGTCCATGCCCCAGCCGGCGCCGCGGCCGTGGGCCTCGTCGAACACCAGCCAGGTGCGGGTGGCGCGGACGCCCGGGATGTCCTGGATGCACTCCAGCACCACGTGCCGCAGCGCCGCGTTGTCCGGCGCCCTCACCAGGACCAGGACGTCGTAGTCGCCGCCGACCATCGCGAAGTGCTCGACGTACGGGACCTCCCGCAGCCGGGCCGACAGCTCCCGCCAGGAGTTCTGCTCGATCGTGACCGACACGTAGGCGCTGGTGCCCAGGCCCGCCTTGTGCGGGGCGAGCTCGACCGTGAACCCGGTGATGACCCCGTCGTCGGTCAGCCGGGTCAGCCGGGCGTAGGCGTTGGCGCGGGAGATGTGGACGCGCTCGGCGAGGGCCCGCACCGACATGCGCCCGTCGCGCAGCAGCTCCGCGATGATCGCGCGGTCCACCGCGTCCAGCGGGCCGCCGGCCATTCGTCCCGGCGCACCGCCCGCACCACCTTCGTCGCTGGACATTCGGCCCTCCACACGCCACGCGAGTGCTTACTTGTCGCTCATTGTGCCCGAAGTCTTGAACGGATGGTCGACGCGGCGGACGCTCTCCCTAAAAGCGTCCAGCGAAAGGGAGCGACCCCATGTCCGTGGCCGCACATCCGCCCGGGGCCGACCGGCTGCTTCCCTCACCCGTCCCGGTGCGCTTCGTCGCCGAGGACGGCACGCCCGTGGAGCCGCCCGCCGGCTACCCGGCGCCGGAGGGCGGGCGGCTGCTGGAGGCGTACCGCCGCATGGTCCTCGGCCGCCGCTTCGACGCCCAGGCGACGGCGCTCACCAAGCAGGGACGGCTCGCCGTCTACCCGTCGAGCCGCGGCCAGGAGGCGTGCCAGATCGGCGGCGTCCTCGCGCTGCGCGAGGACGACTGGCTCTTCCCCACCTACCGGGACTCGGTCGCGCTGGTCGCCCGCGGCCTCGACCCCGTCGAGGTGCTCACGCTGCTGCGCGGCTCCTGGCACTGCGGCTACGACCCGGCGGCCGTCCGGGTCGCCCCGCAGTGCACGCCGCTGGCGACCCAGACCGTCCACGCGGTCGGCCTGGCCGACGCGCTGCGCCGCAAGGGCGGGGACGGCGTGGTGATGGCGTTCGTCGGCGACGGCGGCACCAGCGAGGGCGACTTCCACGAGGCCCTCAACTACGCGGCCGTCCTGCGCGCCCCCGTCGTGTTCCTCGTGCAGAACAACAAGTACGCCATCTCGGTGCCGCTGGCGAAGCAGACGGCGGCGCCCGCGCTCGCGTACAAGGGCGTCGGCTACGGCGTCCGGTCCGAGCAGGTGGACGGCAACGACCTCGTCGCCGTGCTCGCCGTGCTGGACGCGGCCGTGGCGAACGCGCGGGCGGGCGGCGGCCCGTTCCTCGTGGAGGCCCACACCTACCGGATGGACGCCCACACCAACGCCGACGACGCCACCCGGTACCGGACGGCCGAGGAGGTCGAGCGGTGGGCGGCCGCGGACCCGCTCGCCCGGCTGGAGGCCCACCTGCGCGGCCGCGGCCTCCTCGGCTCCGAGGACGCCGCCGCCGCGGACGCGGCCGCCGAGGAGTTCGCCGCGCGCCTCCGCGAGCGGATGAACGCCGACCCGGAGGCGAACCCGCTGGAGCTGTTCGACCACGTCTTCGCCGAGCCCACCCCCCAACTGCGCGAGCAGCGCGACCTGCTGGCGTCCGAACTCGCCGCCGAGGAGTGACATGACCGCGCTGACGATGGCGCAGGCGCTGAACACGGCCCTGCGGGACGCGCTGCGCGAGGACGAGCGGGTGCTCGTCTTCGGCGAGGACGTCGGCCCGCTGGGCGGCGTCTTCCGCATCACCGACGGGCTGACCGCCGAGTTCGGCGACGACCGGTGCTTCGACACCCCGCTGGCCGAGGCCGGGATCGTCGGCCTCGCCGTCGGCATGGCGATGGGCGGCTTCCGCCCGGTCGTCGAGATGCAGTTCGACGCGTTCGCCTACCCGGCGTTCGAGCAGATCGCCTCGCACGTGGCCAAGACCCGCAACCGCACCCGCGGCCTGCTGTCGCTGCCGATCGTGATCCGCATCCCCTACGCGGGCGGCATCGGCGGCGTCGAGCACCACTGCGACTCCAGCGAGGCCTACTACGCGCACACCCCCGGCCTGAAGGTCGTCACCCCCGCGACCCCCGACGACGCCTACTGGCTGCTGCGCGACGCGATCGCCGACCCCGACCCGGTGGTCTTCATGGAGCCCAAGCGGCTCTACTGGGCCAAGGACGAGACGTCCGCCGCCGTCCGGCGTGCCGCCGGGTTCGGACGGGCCGCGGTGCGGCGCGCCGGGGCGGACGCGACGCTCGTCGCCTACGGGCCGACCGTCCCGGTGGCGTTGCAGGCCGCCGAGGCCGCGGCCCGCGACGGCATCGACCTCGAGGTGGTCGACCTGCGCACGATCGTCCCGTTCGACGACGACACCGTCGTGGCGTCCGTCCGCCGGACGGGCCGCTGCGTGGTCGTCCAGGAGGCGCAGGGGTTCGCGGGGGTCGGCGCGGAGATCGCGGCGCGCGTGCAGGAGCGCTGCTTCCACTCGCTGGCCGCGCCCGTCCTGCGCGTCACCGGCTTCGACATCCCCTACCCGCCGCCGCACCTGGAGCACGCGCACCTGCCCGACGTCGACCGGATCCTCGACGCGGTCGACCGGCTCCAGTTCGGCGACGAACCGGACCTGCTCCACCTCGCGCGGGAGGCGTCGTGACGGCGACCGCGACGGGCCGGGTGTTCCGGCTGCCCGATCTCGGCGAGGGGCTGACCGAGGCCGAGATCGTCGACTGGAAGGTCGCGGTCGGCGACACGGTCGCGATCGACCAGGTCGTGGTCGAGGTCGAGACGGCCAAGGCGGTCGTGGAGGTGCCCGTCCCCTACGCCGGGACCGTGCTCCGCCTGCACGCCGAGGCGGGCGCCGTCCTGGCGGTCGGCGAACCCCTCATCGAGGTCGGCGACGGGTCCCCGGAGGCCGCCGGGTCCGCGGGCGAGTCACCGGACGCCGCCCGCTACCGGGAGGAGGAGCGGGCCGGGTCCGGCAACGTCCTGATCGGCTACGGCACCGGCCGCGCGTCCCGGACTGGCGGGCGCCGCCGGGGCGCCCGGCGGGACGCCCGGGGCGCGCCCGCCGCACGTCCCGAGCGGCACGCGCCCCGCGTGATCTCCCCGCTCGTCCGCCGGATCGCCCGCGAGCACGGCGTCGACCTCGCGGACGTCCGCCCGACCGGGCCGCGCGGGGTGATCCTGCGCCGCGACGTCGACCGCGCCATCGCCGCCCAGGCGCCGCCGCCCGCTCCCGCCGAGGGCGGGTTCGCGGCGGAGCGGATCCCGCTGCGCGGGCTGCGCCGGACGGTCGCCGAGCGGACGGCCCGCAGCCGCCGGGAGATCCCGGACGCCACCACGTGGGTGGACGCCGACGCCACCGGGCTGCTCGCGGTGCGGGACGCGCTGCGGGAGGCGCGGCCCGGCCTCGGCATCGGGCTCCTGGCGCTGCTGGCCCGCATCTGCGTGGACGGACTGCGGCGCTTCCCCGAGCTGAACGCGTCGGTCGACGCGGAACGCGGCGAGATCGTCCGGCACGGGCACGTCCACCTCGGGTTCGCCGCGCAGACCGACCGGGGGCTCGTCGTGCCCGTCGTCCGGGACGCGCACCTGCTGACGACGGCGGGGCTCGCCGCCGAGCTGACCCGGCTCACCGGCCTCGCGCGGGACGGGCGGCTGCCGCCCGGCGAGCTGACCGGCGGCACGTTCACCCTCAACAACTACGGGGTGTTCGGCGTGGACGGCTCCACCCCGATCATCAACCATCCCGAGGCCGGGCTGCTGGGCGTCGGCCGCGTCGCCCGGCGCCCCTGGGTGGTCGGCGACGCGGTGGTGCCGCGCCAGGTCACGCAGCTGTCCCTCACCTTCGACCACCGGGTCTGCGACGGCGGCGCCGCCGGCGGGTTCCTGCGCCACGTCGCCGATCTCGTCGAGAACCCGGCGGTCCTGCTCGCCGACGTCTGACGGAACGAACCGCCGCGCCATGATCGTTTCTACAATGATCATGATCGGGGGGCGCGATGCGGTTCATGTGGTACGTCACGCGGGCGCTGGCCCGCGGGCTGTGGGGCGACTCCCGGCCGGGCCGCGGCACGCCCGCGGCGAGCCCCGGCCGGCGACCGGACCCCGCGGCCGAACGTCCCGACGGCGCGTTGGACGGCCGTCCCGCCGGAACCGCGTCCGGCGGAACGGACGCCCACGCGGGCCGCGCCTAGCCGACCGTTCGGGCACCGCCGTCAACGAGCGGCGGCGGCCTTTTCTGAGCGCACGCCTCTGACGTAGCGCACGCGCCGAACTCGCCCGCCACCACCTGCTTCAGCCTGCCCTCGGCGCGGACCGATTCCGGCAGCCGCCGGCGTCCGACTTCGGCGCCGCCTCTTGACAGTACTACTCGCTCCAGAGTGTACTGTCGATCTCTGCGTTGAAAATCACACATCGAATATCTGCAAACGAGTTGCACCAAAACGAGAATGTCGATCTCAATCTAGGAGCGACTGTTTCTCATGGTGACCACCCGCCTCCGCGCGCGCCGCGGCCGGCCCTTCGGTGCACTGGAGCAGACCGGCGTGCTGCTCGCCATCTCGCTCGAGGGCTTCCGCAAGACGTGGGACGTCCGCCGCTGGGGCGCCGAGTTCGTCGAGCAGTGCTGGTTCGTCGCCCGCGTCACGACGCTCCCGGTGATGCTGATCGCGCTGCCGCTCGGCGGCACGATCGCGCTCCAGGTCGGCCAGATCGTCCGGCAGATCGGGGCGGAGTCGGGCACCGGCGCCACGGTCGTGCAGGCGCTGGTGACGCAGGTGGCCCCCATGGCGGCGGCGCTGCTGATCTCGGGTGCGGCCGGGTCGGCCATCACCTCCGACATCGGCTCCCGGCGGATCCGCGACGAACTGGACGCCATGGAGGTCCTCGGCATCAACCCCGTCCACCGGCTGGTGACGCCCCGGCTGTGGGCGGCCAGCACGGTCGGCGTGATGCTCTGCTCGCTGATCATCCTCGCGGGCGTCGCCGGCGGGTTCTTCTTCAACGTCGTGCGGGGCGGGGTGACGCCCGGCTCCTACTTCGGCGAGGCGACCTCGCTGCTGCGGCTCTCCGACCTGCTGATCACCCTGTTCAAGGCGTGGGTGTTCGGCTTCATCGCCGCGGCGGTGGCCTGCTGGAAGGGCATGACCTGCGGGTACGGCGCCAGCGGCGTCGGACGGGCGGTCAACCGCGCGGCCGTCATCGCGGCGATGCTCGTCTTCGCGGCCAACTACGTGATCTCCACCCTGGCGTACGGCCTCTTCCCCCCGAGGATCTGATGACCGCCATCGTCCCGCACCGCGCCGCCGTCGTCCTGCGCCGCGCCCGCCCGCGGCGGACGCCGGAGTTCGCCGAGTTCGTCGTGTTCTGCGGCAGGGTGCTGCACCACCTGGTGGTGGACATCGCGCGCGGCCGGCACCTGAAGACGGTCGTCGCGCAGGTCAGCGACATCAGCGCCGGGGTCGGCGCGGTCGTCCTCGGCCTCGGCATGGTCGTGGTGATCTTCTTCATGTCGTTCTTCACCGGCACGACGGTCGGCCTGCAGGCCGTTCCGGGGCTGCAGCGGGTCGGCGTCGAGTCGCTCGCCGGGATCATCGCGAGCTACGCCAACGTGCGCGAGGTGACCCCGATCATCGCCGGGGTCGCGCTGATCTTCCAGCTCGGCGGCTCGTTCACCGCCGAGCTGGGCGCGATGCGGATCTCCGAGGAGATCGACGCCCTGGAGGTCATGGGGATCAACTCGCTGGCCCACCTGGTCTGCACCCGGCTCGCCGCCGCGCTGATCACGCTGGTGCCGCTGTACCTGCTGGCGCTGTTCGCCAGTTTCTTCGCGACGCGGCTGATCTCGATCCACTTCTTCGGCATCTCGCCGGGGATCTACGACTACTACTTCCACCTCTACCTGCCGCCGATCGACGTGTTCTACAGCGTCGTCAAGGTGGTCGTGTTCACGGTGATCATCGTGCTCGTGCACTGCTACCGCGGCTACAACGCCGGCGGCGGCCCGGTCGGCGTGGGACTGGCGACCGGGCAGGCCATCCGCGAGTCCATGGTGACGATCATCATGGCCAACCTGCTGCTGTCCTACATCTTCTGGGGCGACGGCGGAACAGTGAGCCTGACGGGATGAAGACCGTTGACCTGACACCGCGCTCCCGGCTCCGGTTCGGCGCCGTCGGGGCGGCCGTGCTCGCGGCCTGCCTCGCGGCGTCCGTCCTGGCCGCGCGCGAGACGCACCCGGGGTCGATCCATCTGCGCGCCGCGTTCGGGCGCGCCGGCGAGGGCCTGACGACCCATTCGGACGTCCGGGTGCGGGGCGTCACCGTGGGACGCGTCGCGTCGATCCGCCTCACCGAGGCGGGCCGCGCGCTGGTGACGCTCCGCGTCGACCCGGGCGTCCGCGTCCCGGTCGCCGCGGAGGCCGCGATCGTCCCGCTGTCGGCGTTCGGGCCCAAGTACGTCGACCTGCGCCTGGGGCGGGACGAGGCGAACGGCCCCTTCCTCGCGGACGGCGGGACGATCGCGCGGACGACCGACCCGCAGGAGCTCACGGACGTGGCGGCGCCCGCCGTCGAGCTGCTCGAGGCGCTCGGCCCGCGGGACGTCGCCACGATCACGGCGGCGCTCGGCGGCGGCCTCGGCGGCCGGGGCGCGACGCTGGGCGGCCTGATCGACGACTCGGCGGCGCTCCTCGGCGTCACCGCACGGCGCGCGGACGAGATCGGCGGCGCCGTCGCGGACGGCGGGGCGCTCGCGGCGACGGCGGCCGAGCACGGCGACGAGATCGGCGGCATCGCCGCCGACCTGAACGCGGTCCTGCCGGCCGTGACCGGCGAGCCGGAGGAGTTCGGCCGGCTGCTCACCGGCCTCGACGAGTCGGCGCGGACCGTCGAGCGGATCCTCGCCGCCGATCCGGGGGCGCCCGGCCGGATCATCGCGGCGGCCGATCCGGCGGTCGGCGTCATGTACCGCAGCCGCGGCGTCTTCCCCGACCTGATCAGCAGCAGCGGCTCCATCCTCACCCAGCTCGCCGGCATCGCGAACATCCCGGGCCCGCACGGCACCCTGCTCTCGCGGGTGACCGTGCACGTCGAGTCCAGCACCCTGCTCTGCGAGACGCTGCCCGGCATCTGCGGGCCGGTCGAGCCGGCGATCCCCGAGGACCCGGGCGCGGCCGGACGGGAGGGCGACTGATGGCGCGGCGAGGGGCGCTCCCGGACGGACGGGCCGCGCGCAGGTTCCTGGTGTTCGGCGTCGTCACGACCCTCCTCACCGTCTATCTGGCGTTCCGGATCGCGGGCACGGACCTCGGCTCGGGGATGGCGCTGCGGGCCCGGTTCGACGACGTCAGCGGGCTGCGGCCGGGCGACCCGGTGAAGGTCGCGGGCACCGAGGTCGGCCGGGTCGAGTCGGTCGAGGTGGTGAAGGGCCGCGCGGTGGTCGGGATGGAGGTGCGCGCGTCGCTGCGGCTCCCGGAGGACTCCGCGGCGGTCGTCCGCTGGCGGGACCTCATCGGCAACCGCGAGGTCTACCTGGAGGCCGGGTCCGGCCCGGTCATGCTGGCGGACGGCGGGACGCTGACCCGCACGCGGTCCGCGGCGGACCTCGGCGCGCTCGTCGACGACCTGGCGCCGCTGCTCGGCGGCATCGACCCGAAGCAGGTCAACGAGATCCTCCGGTCGTTCGCGGTCGCGCTCGACGGCAACCAGGACGAGATCCGGCAGATGACCGTGAACCTGGCGTCGCTCCTCAGGATGCTCAGTTCCCGGACGGGGACCGTCGAGCAGATGCTCGCCGACTACCGGACGGTCACCGACGCGCTGGCCGCCCGGGACCGGCAGATCGGGCAGACGATCGACAACCTGACGAGCCTCACCCGGGCGTTCGCGCAGAACCGCGCCGCGATCGGGGACGCGGCCGTCCGGCTGGAGGGTCTCGCGTCGGGGCTCGACGAGGTGCTGGGCGACGCCGCGCCGCGGCTCGGCCGGCTGGTGGACGGGACGTCCGAGCTGATGGAGGTCGCGCACAGCCGGATGGAGGACATCGACCGGATGATCAAGGCGCTGCCGTCGGCGCTGCAGGCGCTCCTCACGCTCATGTCCGGGGGCAGGTTCCTGCGCGGCAACGCCCTGTGCATGAACGTCGTCTACGCCGAGACGTGCCCGTTCCCGATGCGGCTGCCGCCGCCTCCGGCCGCCGGGACGGGCGGGGGCCCGGACCCGGCGGTGAGCGCGGAGGAGGCGCGGCTGACGCCCGACCAGCAGCGGGTCTTCCGGGCGATGGTCCAGATCCTCTTTCTCGGCGACCAGACCGGCGGACGAACCGGCGGGCAGGGTGCCGCCGGGACCGGACGGACGGGGGGCCGGGGATGAGCCGGCGCGCGAACCCGTTCGCCCGGTCGTTCCGCGACCGCGATCCGGTGCGGCTCGCGGTGGTGACGATCCCGGTGCTGGCCGTCCTGGTGGTCGCGACCTACGCGTACGGGTCGCTCGGCCTGCTGCGCGGCGGCTACACGGTCAGCGGCGTGTTCGCCGGGTCGGGCGGCATCAGGAAGGGCGCCGAGGTGCGGCTCGCCGGGGTGCGGATCGGCGAGGTCACCGAGATCGCCCCCGATTTCGGCCGCGGCCACGTGGTCGTCTCCTGGAACGTCGAGTCGGGCGTCGAGCTGGGGCCGCGGATGCACGCCGACATCCGGCTGTCGAACCTGCTCGGCGGGCACGTCCTGCAGCTCTCGGGACCGGTCGTCGAGCCGTACCTCGAGTCCCGGCCGGACGGCGAACGGCGGATCCCGCTGGAGCGCACGAGCGTCCCCTACTCGCTGAGCACCGCGCTCGGCTCTGCGTCCGAGATGGCGGGACGGCTCGACGCGAAGGCGATCGACAGGCTGCTGACCGAGGCCGCGGAGGTCGAGCTGCCGTCCCGGGAGAGGACGGCGGAGATGCTCGCCGACCTGCGGAAGGTCGGCGCGGGGCTGAACGAGTCGTGGCCCGAGATCAGCGCGATCATCGCCAACGGGGAGAAGCTCACCGGCGCCCTGGCGGCGAAGGACGAGCAGCTCGCGCGCCTGCTGAGGTACGGCGAGGCGCTCCTCGACGAGCTCGCGGACCGGCGGGACGAGCTGGCCGCGGCACTCGGCGCCGGGAGCAGGGTCGTACGGAGCCTCGACGAGGTGCTCACGAAACACCGGAAGCAGCTGGAGACGGTGCTCGACGACTTCCACCTCGCCATGGAGACGTTGACGGGCGAGAACCTCCCGTCCCTGAACACCGCCCTCGCCTGGTTCGGCCCCGCCTTCTTCGGCATGAGCACCAGCGGCAGCCGCGAGGGCCGGTGGATGGAGGGCGGTTTCGTCGGCTTCGGCCCGGTGCAGCCGGGCGTGGTCGGCCCGCAGCCGAACTTCAACCCGCCGAACTACCCGCTCGTCCCGACGGGACAGGTCGAATGACGGCGCGCGCCCGACGCTCCCCGGCCGCGCTCGTCACGGCCGCCCTCGTCCTCGCCCTGAGCGCGTGCAGCGTCCCGGTCGGCCCCTTCTCCTCGGGGAGCTACCGCGTCACCGCCTACTTCGTCAGGGCCGTGTCGTTCTATCCCGGTTCGCAGGTCCAGGTGATGGGCATCGACGTCGGCACGGTCGCGTCGGTCACCCCCGTCGGCGGCCGGGTGCGGGTCGTCGCGGAGATCGACGAGGACGTGCCGCTGCCCGCGACGGCGAACGCGGCGATCGTCCCGCTGAGCCTGATCGGCGAGCGGACGCTGACGTTCGCGCCCGCGTGGCGTCCCGGCATGCCGCGGCTCGCCGACGGCGCCGTCCTGCGCACCGACCGGACGCGGGTGCCGGTGGAGGTGAACGAGGCGCTCCAGTCGTTCGGCCGGCTGCTCGAGGGCGTCGACCCGGCGAAGGCCGACGCGGCGCTGGGCGCCGCCGCCGAGAGCATGAACGGCAACGGGACCGCCTTCAACCAGGCGTTCCAGGAGGCCGGGCGTCTCATGAACGACCTCGCCGGGCAGGACGAGCGGCTGCTGGAGATCGCGCGCAACCTGAACCGGCTCGCCGGGGTCGTCCGGGGCCGGGAGAAGACGCTCGGCGCGCTGGTCGAGCACTTCTCGCGGGCGTCCACGACGCTGGCGGACGAGCGGCAGAGCATCCGCACGCTGGTGCGGGAGATCGCCGACCTCGTCGAACGCGGCGAGGAGCTCATCGACGAGTACCGGAACACCCTGCCCGGCGACCTGGCGAGGCTCGCGCAGGTCGCGCTGATGATCAAGGGGAACGCCGACCGGCTCGGGCAGCTCCTGCGGTCGCTGCCCGGCACCGGCTTCCAGTTCGTCAACGCCTACGACCCGGAGAAGCGGGCGATCACCCTCCGGGTCACCCTCGACAACTTCGCGCGGTCGTACCTGGCCGCCGTCCTCCGCGAACCCACGATCAACGAGAACGTGCCGTGCCCGCTCCCGCCTCCCTACTCCAACTGCCAGTAGGAGCCGCCGTGAGATACCTCCTGTTCGCCGGGGTGCTCGTGCTCACCGGAAGCCTGTCCGGATGCTCCCTGCAGACGCTCTCCGCCACCGCGGGCCCGCTCACCCTGACGAGCGAGTTCGCGGACGTCCAGAACCTCGTCGCCGGGCACGCCGTCAAGATCGCGGACGTGGAGGTCGGGTCGGTCTCCGGCGTCGCCCTGGTGGGCGGCGGCACCGCCGGCTACCGCGCCCGCGTCACCATGTCGATCAAGGAGGGCGTGCGGGTCCCGGTCGGGACGACCGCGAAGATCACGGTGACGTCCCTGCTCGGCGAGAACTACGTGCGGTTGCGGCCGCCGCAGGGCGGGCCGCTGAACCGGGGACCCTTCCTGCCGGACGGCGCCCGGGTCGCGTCGGCCGGCACCAGCCCCGGCTTCGAGGACGTCGTCGGCGGCGCCGCCCCGCTGATCGGGGCGCTCGCCGCGGGCGACGCGCCGCGGCTCGTCGACACCGCCGCCACCGCCCTCGCCGGGCGCGGCCCGACGATGAACGCGATGATCGGGGACGCCGCGAAGCTGGTGGCGACGTTCGAGCGGCATCGCGGGGAACTCGCCCGCGCCGTCGACGACCTGGCCGAGCTGGGCGAGAAGCTGGCCGCCCGGGAGGAGTCGCTGGACCGGCTGCCGGGGCGGCTCGCCGACGCCACCCGGGTGCTCGCCGACGACCGCGAGCGGTTGCTCACCGCCGTCCGCTCGCTCTCCGGCATGGCGAAGACCGTCAACGACACCGTCCTGATCGGGTACACCGACGAACTGCGGCACCTCGTGGAGCGGCTCGGCCCCACCTTCCAGGTCCTGGCGGACGACCGGACGCGGCTCGGCACCCTGATCACCCGCCTCCAGGAGTTCGTCGAGCGCATGCCGCGGCAGGTCTACAACGGGCAACTCCTCGTCTACACGGTGATCAACTTCGACGGGTCGGCGACCGGCGCGGGCGCCGCGGCGCCGTCGACGCTGGCCGGGCTCGTCGACATGCTGGGACCGCGGCCGTGACCCGCCGCGTCCGCCTCAACCTGGCGGTCTTCGCGCTCCTCGCCGCCGTCCTGTCGGTGTGGGCGGTGCGCAACGTGCTCGAGTTCGACCCGTTCTCGCGCCCCTACCGGATCACCGCGCAGTTCGCGCGGTCGCCGGGGCTCCAGCCCGGCTTCGACGTCACCTACCTCGGCGTGGCGGTCGGGGAGATCGGGTCCGTGCGGCTGGAGAAGGGGCTGGTGGCGGTCGACCTCACCATCGACAAGGGCGAGCGGGTGCCGCAGGGCGCCACGGCCGCCGCCGGTCTCAAATCCGCGATCGGCGAGCCGTACGTGGACCTCGCGCCCGCGCGGGGCCGGCTGGACGCCCCGCCGATGCGTCCCGGCACCGTCATCCCGCTGTCCCGGACGAGCGTCGCCCGCACCTACGGCGACCTGTTCGACGCCGTGACCGACGCCGTGACCGGCCTCGACCCGAAGAACCTCCGCGTCGTCACCCGGGAGCTGGCCGACGGCCTCGAGGGCCGCGGCGGCACGCTCCGCACGACCGTCGACGGCGCCGCCCGCCTCGCCGGCACGTTCGCCGAGGACACCCGCGTCCTGGACGACCTGATCGGCGACCTCAGCGCGCTGACCGGCACGCTCGCGGCGAAGCGCGGCGAGCTGGCGGCGGGCGTGTCGGCGACCGCCGGGCTCACCGCCGCCCTCGCCGACGTCGAGGCGGACCTCGCCCGCATCCGTGACGAGTCCCCCGATCTGGCGGCGAAGTTCGCCGGGTTGCTGCGCGCGTCCGAGCCCGCCGCGCGGTGCGCGCTCGGCGCGCTGGGCGCCGCGCTGCCGGTCGCCCTGTCGGACGGCAACGTCGCCGCCCTCGCCGAGGGACTGGCGTGGTCGCCGCGGCTCGCGGAGGCGATGCGGGGCGCGGTCACGTTCGTCGACGGCGAACCGAACCTCAACATCAACTTCGTGATCACTCCCGGGCCGGTCGAGGGCGCGGTCGAGTACCGGAACCTCGCGCCGCTGCCCGAGATCCCGCCCGTCCCGTCCTGCGCTGGCGTCGACCCGCCCGCGGCGCACAAGCCGCCGAAGCCCGGGGCGTCGGCGGCGCCCGGCGCGGACACCGGACCCGCTACCGCGGCGCGGACCGCGGTTCCGACGGGCGCCGCCGGTGCGGGCCGTGACGACGGCACGCCGTGGCTCGTCTACCTGCCGCCGGCCGTGGCCGGCCTGATCCTGCTGCGCGCGGCCTTGAGCATGCTCGGGGCGGCCCGGCGCACGACCTGGAGGAGGAGAAGCCGATGAAGGGCGAGACCGCGGTCTACGAGTACGGGCTGACGCTCGGCACCGCCGACGAGGACGGGCGAACCGAGGACGGGCGGGACGGCGGCGCGGGGCGGCCCCGGCGGCGGACCGCTCCCGGGCTCGACGGACGGCGGCCGCCGAAGGTCCCGCCCGCGATCCTGGCCGCGTCGTTCCGCAAGGACGAAAGCAAGGACGAGAGCAAGGACGAGAGCAAGGACGAGAGCAAGGACGAGAGCAAGGGCGGGAGCAAGGACGAGGACGCCGACGGGCCCGCGGACGCCGCCGTGAAGCCCGCGGACGCCGGGAGCGGCGCGCGCGCCCGCGGGCCGCGCGTCCGGCTCGCGCTGCGGGTCGTCCCGGCTGTCGCGCTCGTCGCGGTGGGCGCCGCCCTCGGCGTCGTCTGGCAGGACGAGCGCGAGCTGGCGCGCGAGGCGGAGCTGCGCCGGGACCTGGCGGGCGCGGCGGGCAAGGTCGCGGACACCTTCTTCAACTGGGACTACCGGCGCATGGACGAGTCGTTCGCGGCGAAGTACCCGCTGCTGACCGAGAAGGCCGCCGACGCGATCCGTCCCACCGCCGCGAGCCTCACGAGCTACTTCACGAAGAACAAGGTCAGTTCGCAAGCCCGCGTCCACGGGGTCTACCCCGGTGAGATCGAGGACGGCGCCGCGAACGTGCTGGTCGTCATCAACACGAAGGTGACCACGGCCGAGACCGTGCAGAGCAACAACGGGGCCACGGTCGCGCTCAGCATGGAGCACGCGTCGGGAAGGTGGCTGGCGGGCAACATCACGCTGCTCAGCCCGGGGGCGGAGTCGGTCACGGACGAGAACGGCGAGCCGCTGCCCGGCCAGGACGGCGCCGAAGGCGCGGACGGCTCGGAAGGCGCGGAAGGGTCGGCGGGCTCCGGGCTGCCGGGCGGGCTCCCGTCCACCGGGCGGCCCTAGCCCCCGGGGCCGTGTAGCGTTCCAACGGACCCGATCGACCCGAGCGTTCAAGGGGGAGCTCACTCATGCGCACGCACGGCTGGCAGGGCGATCCTCCTCGGGACGACGACGAGGCCCGGCGGCGGATCATCGACGCGATGACCCGGTGCGTGGACCGGTACGGCGCGCGCAAGGTCGGCTTCACCCAGGTCGCCGAGGAGCTCGGCGTCACGCGCGCGACCGTGTACCGGTACTACCGCAACATCGAGGAGCTGATGACGGCCGCCGGGCTGGCCGCCGCGGGCGAGTTCGAGGCGCGGATCGCGGCGGAGCTGGCCCACCTCGCCGACCCGGCCGAGATCGTCGTCGAGCTGTTCGCCCGCGCCGTGGAGCAGCTGCCCCGCGAACCGTACGTCGGGATGCAGCTCACCAGCGGGCACACGGCCAGCCTCGGCTCCGACATCCTCTCCGGCGTCGCGCTCGCCGAGATGAAGGCGTTCTTTCTCCGGCTGCGGATCGACTGGGCGGCCCTCGGCTACGGCACCGCCGAGCTCGACGACCTCGCCGAGTTCTTCATGCGGCTGCTGTTCTCCTTCCTCGCGGTGCCCGAGGCCGCGCGCGCCGATCCGCGCCCGTTCGCGCGCCGCTGGATCGTCCCGGGGCTCCTCGCCGGTGCGGCCGCCGGGGCGTCCGAGACGTCCCGGGCGTCCTAGTGTCCGGCCGGCCGGCCCGCCCCGGCGCGCGCGGCGCGGACCCTGCGCGCCGGGGCGGGAGCTCGGCGATCCGCGCTCACCCGATGACGAGCGGGAGGGTCTCCCAGCCCCGGACGGTCGAGGTCTGCGCCAGCCGGGCGCCGTCCCAGTCCACGTCCCAGCGCGGGAAGCGCCGGAGGATCTCCTCCAGCGCCACCCGGCCCTCGAGCCGGGCGAGGGCGGCGCCGAGGCAGTAGTGGACGCCGAGGCCGAACGTCAGCTGCTGGCCCACCTTGCGGCGGACGTCGAACCGGTCGGGGTCGGGATACCGGTTCCCGTCGCGGTTGGCGGCGGCGACGATGAACATCATCGCGCTGCCCTCGGGCACCGTCCGTCCGTGGTACTCCACGTCCTTCGTGACGTACCGGGCGATGAACGGGCCGGGCGGCTCGTATCGCAGCACCTCCTCGATCGCGCCGGGGATCAGCGACGGATCGTCGACGAGCGCCTGCCGCTGGTCGGGGTGCTGGGCGAGCACCGACCCGAGCCAGCCGATGAGCCGCCCGGTGGTCTCGTTGCCCGCCCCCGCGACGACCGTGGTGTAGGTGAGGGCCTCGTCGTGGGTGAGCGTGCGGGTCCTGCCGTCCTCGTCCTCGAACTCGGCGGTCAGCAGGCGGGTCATGAGGTCGTCGGACGGGTGCTTCGCGCGCCATTCGATGTAGTCGCGGAACAGCTCGCTGCTGATGATCGCCATGTCCTGGAGGTCCATCTGCCCGCCGGCCTCGGTGCGCAGGCTCGCGTCGGCGGAGTCGCGGATGGCCTCCTGGTCGGCCTCCGGGATGCCCAGCAGCATCCCGATCACCCGCATCGGCAGCTCCGCGCTGACCTCCCGGATCAGGTCGAAGTTCGTCGCGCCGACGAGCGGGTCGAGGGTGCGGACGCAGTAGTCGCGCACCTGCGGCTCCAGCTCGGCGATCCGGCGCGGGGTGAACACGCGGACGAGCAGGCGGCGGTGGACGTCGTGGATCTCGGGGTCCTCGAAGATGAGCGTGCCGGGCGGCATCTCGATGCCGGACTTGACCATCTCCAGGATGCCGCCGCGCGCCGAGGAGAACGTCCGCCAGTCGGGCAGGCCGCGTTCGATGTCGTCGTACCGGCTCACCGCGTAGAAGTCGTGCTTCTCGTTGTAGTAGAGCGGCGCCTCCTCCCGGAGCCGCCGGTAGGTCGGGTAGGGGTCGCGGGTGAACCTGGTGTCGTAGGGGTCCCAGTAGAGCGGCTCGTCCGTGTGCACGTGCCCTCCTCGCGTGTCGGCGGCCGTGAGCGGCGCGCGTCCGGTCACTTGAGCATCGAGCCCGCGTCGATCGGCAGCGGCACGCCCGTGATGTAGCGGCTCTCGTCGGAGACCAGGAACAGGACGGCGTTGCTGATGTCCTCGGCCTCCACCCACGGGACGGGCAGCGCGTTCATCATCTGCGAGATCGGCGCCATGTCCTCCTGGGTCGGGTTCTCCAGGTCGGGGCGGAACATCCGGTAGGTCATGTCGTTCATCAGCATCGGCGTGTTCACCTGCGTGGGGTGAACGGAGTTGACGCGGATGCCGTACTGCGCGAGCTCCACCGCCATCGAGCGCATCAGTCCCACGACGCCGTGCTTGGCGGCGACGTAGTTGGCGATGTTCGGGTGGGCCTTCAGCCCGCCGACGGAGCTGGTCAGGACGATGGAGCCGCCCCGCTCGCCCTCGATGACGTGCGGGATCGCGGCCTTGCCGGTGTGCCAGACGCCGGTGAGGTTGACGTCGATCGAGTCGCGCCAGAGCTTCGCGTCCATCTTGTGGATCTCGTCGCCGTCGGCGGCGAGCCCGGCGTTGGCGACGACGATGTCGAGCCGGCCGAGGCGGGCGACGCCGTCGTCCACCGCGGCCTTCAGCGCGTCGAAGTCGCGCACGTCCGCCCGCGTGGCGACGATCTTGCGCCCGGTCGCCTCGACCAGGGCGACCGTCTCGGCGAGGTCCTCGGGGGTGGACATGGGGATCGGGACGGTGTCGATCTGCTCGCAGACGTCGACGGCGATGATGTCGGCGCCCTCCTGCGCGAGGCGCACGGCGTGGCTGCGTCCCTGGCCGCGCGCGGCGCCGGTGATGAAGGCGACCTTGCCTTCGACTCGTCCGGGCATGGGGGTCCTCTTCTCTCTCCGGAAGGGGTGGCGGTGCTTCAGCGGGACTCGCCGCCGGCGGCGGGCGGGTCGGCGGCGGCCGTCCGCGCCGCCGTCCGGACGGCCCTGAGGATGCCCTGGTAGCCGGTGCAGCGGCACAGGTTGCCGGACAGCGCCTCGCGGATCTGCTCGTCGGTCGGGTCGGGGGTGTCGCGCAGGAACGCGGTCACCGACACGACGAACCCGGGCGTGCAGAAGCCGCACTGCAGCCCGTGCTCGTCGCGGAACGCGGCCTGGACGGGCGACAGCGCGCCGTCGGGCGCGGCGAGGCCCTCGACGGTCGTGACGTCCGCGCCGTCCGCCTGGACGGCGAACACCAGGCAGGCCCGCACGGCCTCGCCGTCCAGCAGGACCGTGCAGGCGCCGCACACGCCGTGCTCGCAGCCCAGGTGCGTCCCGGTGAGGCCGCAGCGTTCCCGCAGGTAGTCGGCCAGGGTGAGCCGGGGCGGGACGGTCGCGCGGCGAAGCGCGCCGTTGACCCGCACCCGGATGTCGGCGTCAGGCATGCGCGGCCTCCCGGACGGCTCGTCGCCAGGCGCGCGCCGTCACGACGGCCCCGACGTGTCTGCGGTGGTCGGCGGACGCGTGCAGGTCGGCCGGGACCACGTCCAGCCCGGCCACGGCGGCGCGTCCCACCTCGTCGGCGGCGATGTCGGCGACGGCCATACCGGTCGCGGCCTCCTCCGCCGCCGCGGCGCGCAGCGGCGTGGGGCCGAGGCCGAACAGGCCGATGCCGCAGCGCCGGACCCGGTCGTCGCCGGCGAGTTCGACGGCGACGGCCGCGCCCGCGATCGCGAAGTCGCCGCCGCGGCGGGCGAACTCCTCGATCGCGAACCCGCGGCGGCCGCGCCACACCGGGAAGTCGACCGCCGTCAGCAGTTCGTCGTCCGCGAGGTCGGTGGTCCACATGCCGGTGAAGAAGCGGTCGGCGGGGATCGTCCGGGCGCCGCGCGGCGACCGGGCGTGCATCCGGGCGCCGAGCGCCAGGGCGACCGACGGGTACTCGGCGGCGGCGTCGGCGTGGGCCAGCGATCCGCCGACGGTGCCGCGGTTGCGGATCTGGAAGTGCCCGATCAGCGGGGTCGCGCGGGCGAGCAGCGGGACGGCGCGGGCCGCGTCGGCGGACCGTCCGATCGCGGTCTGCGTGGTGCAGGCCCCGACCCGCAGGACGCCCTCGCACCCGTCCGCCGGTTCGTGCTCGGCGACGCCGCGCAGCCCGGCCGTCCGGCGCAGGTCGACCAGGTGCTCGGGGACCGCCAGGCGCAGCGCGAGCATCGGGACGAGGCTCTGCCCGCCGGCGAGGACCTTGGCGTCCTCGCCGAGGTCCGCCAGCATCGCGACGGCCTCGCCGACGTCGGCGGGGGCGTGGTGGTCGAACGCGGCCGGTTTCATCGCGGCACCGTCCCGTCCGCGGCGCGCACCAGCGCCACGATCGACTCCGGGGTCAGGGGAAGCCGGGTGATCTGCGCGCCGAACGGGGCGAGGGCGTCGGCCACGGCGTTCACCACGGCCGGGGGCGCGCCGATCGCGCCGCCCTCGCCGACGCCCTTGTAGCCGCCGGGGCCCGCGGCGGGGGTCTCGACGTGCCCGTACTCGATGACCGGCACGTCGCCGGCCGTGGGGAGGAGGTAGTCCATGAACGTGGTCGCGACCGGGTTGCCCTCGCCGTCGTAGGCGAGGTGCTCGAACAGGGCGCCGCCGATGCCCTGGACGACGCCGCCCGCGATCTGGCCCTCGACGACGTTCGGATTGATCATCGGGCCGCAGTCCTCGCCGACGACGTAGCGCAGCAGCGTCACCGCGCCCGTCACGACGTCCACCTCGCAGGTGCACACGTGCGTCGCGTTCGCGAAGATCACCGGTGTGGCGGGGCGGTACCGGCCGCTGTGCTCCAGCCCCGGCGGGACGCCGGGCGGCAGCTCGTCCGGCCGGAAGTAGGCCAGCTCGGCGATCTCGGCCAGGGACACCTCCGCGCCGGGAACGCCGCGCACCCGCGCCCGTCCGCCCGTCAGTTCGACGTCGCCAGGCGCGGCCTCCAGCCGGTGCGCGGCGATCGCCGTGATTCGCTCCCGCAGCACGGCCGCCGTCTCGCCGACGGCGCCCGCGGTCATCGACCCCGACCGGCTGCCCGCCGCGCCGCCACCGAACGGGGTGACCGCGGTGTCGCCCTGGATGGTGCTGACGTCGGCGATGTCCACGCCCAGCGCGTCGGCCGTGAGCTGCACGACGGTCGTCTCGATGCTGTTGCCGCTCGACCCGCCGGACACGTAGACGTTCACCTTGCCGGACGGCTCGATCCGGATCGTCGCGCCCTCGGTGGCGTGCAGCGCCATCGCGGCCGTGGTGGGCTCGAC
This sequence comes from Spirillospora sp. NPDC052242, assembly GCF_040679555.1. Taxonomy (NCBI): domain Bacteria; kingdom Bacillati; phylum Actinomycetota; class Actinomycetes; order Streptosporangiales; family Thermomonosporaceae; genus Spirillospora; species Spirillospora sp. NPDC052242. The sequence continues at coordinate 48,298 of NZ_JBFAUZ010000054.1, read as the reverse complement.
GTAGGTGCAGGTGCCGACGCCGAGGTACCGGCCCTCGGCGCGGGCCCGCTCCTGCTCCTTCCGGAACTCCTCGTAGCCGAGGATCTCCAGCGCCCGCTCGAACGTCTCCAGCGGCGTGATGTCGCTGTACGGCATCCCGTTGGGGTTGGTGTACGGCAGTTCGTCCCGGCGCAGCAGGTTACGGCGGCGCAGGTCGGCGGGGTCGAGGCCCATCCGGCGGGCCGCGACGTCCAGCAGCACCTCGCGGGCGAGCGACTCGAGCTGCCACGGGCCCCGGTAGGCGTTGCGCCCGACGGTGTTGGAGAACACCGACGTCGACGTCCAGGTGGCCCGCGTGACGCGGTAGGGGCCGGGGAAGAACATCCCGACGGCCGCGGCCGTGCCGACCGGCCACGGCACCGGGTACGCGCCGACGTCCTGCACGTGGTCGACCGCCGCCGCCAGGATCGTCCCGTCCGCGGCGAAGGCGAGCCGGGCGTCGGCGTGCTCGTGCCGCGCCTGCCCGGCGGACATGAGGTTCTCCCGCCGGTCCTCGATCCACTTCAGCGCGCCGGGCACCTTGCGGGCGGCCAGCATCACGCACATGTCCTCGCGCTGCGGGACGACCTTCTGCCCGAAGCCGCCGCCGGTGTCGCGCATCACCACCCGGACGCGCTGCTCCGGGAGCCCGAGCAGCCGCGAGCAGAACAGCCGGACCTCGTGCGGCGACTGCGTCGCGGTCCAGATCGTCAGCTCGCCCGCCGGCGCGGACCACTCGGCGACCAGCCCGCGCGTCTCGATGGGCACCTGCGCGTACGCCTGCTGGCGGATCGTCTCCCGCACCACGAGCGCGGCCCCGTCGAAGACCGGGGCGAGCTCGTCGAGGGGCGGGCCGCCGAGCGTGCCCGCGACGTTCCCGGGGTAGCCCTCGTGCACGAGTTCGTCCGACTCGTGCGCGGTGGCGTAGTCGACGACGGGCGGCAGCGGCTCGTAGTCCACGGCCACCAGTTCGGCGGCGTCCTCGGCGACGTAGCGGTCGGCGGCGACGACCAGCGCGACCGGGTCGCCGACGAAGCGGACCTCGCCCTCGGCCAGCGGCGGGCGCGGGGTGTCGGGGACGTCCCGGCCGATCAGCGTGTACCACTGCTCGCGGACGTCCGGGTTGAGGTCCGCCGCGGTGAACACCGCGTGGACGCCCTCGAGCGCGAGCGCCTCGGCGGCGTCCACGCCGAGGACGCGGGCGCGGGCGAGCGGGCTGCGGACGAAGCAGGCGTGCAGCATCCCGGGCCGCACCACGTCGTCGACGTACGTGCCGTGGCCGGTGAGCAGCCGGGGGTCCTCCACCCGGGGCACCCGGGCGCCCGCGTAGCGCGCCGCGGCCGCCCGCACTCCGGTCACCGGTCCGGTCCGGGCGGTCGGGGCGGGACGTGTGCCATCCGGGGCCTCCTCGGGCGGTGCCGGTAATGTCGTTCTCGTTCAGCGATGCTGAGCATATGCTTAGCATCGCCCTCGGGGGCGGTCAAGGGCCCCCCGCGCCGCCTGCGCGGGGGCTCCCGCGCCCCGGGAAAGGGCCCGCCGGGCACCTCGCGTACGGCGCGTCGACCGGGCTCGAACCGGGCGGCCGGGCGCCCGGCGTCAGCTCCCCCACGCCGATCCCGAGGATCACCCCGGTGAGCAGGTGCAGCGCGTTCACCCCGCGCCGTCCCCGGACGGCGTTCAGCGCGACCACGGCGGCGATCGGCGCGAAGAACGGCTGCCGCGCGCCGCCGACGGCGTCGGCGATCACCCACGCGAGGACGGCGGCCGCCGTCTGCTGCGGCAGCGGCCAGAACCCGCCGGCCGGCCGGTGCAGGGCCGCGGCGCCCGCGGCGCGCGGGCGGGCCCCCGGGTCAGCCGCCGGCAGCGGTGTTCTCCGGCGGACGGCGCCCGAAGCGGCGCTGCAGTTCGGCGTCGATGGCCGCGTAGTCGCGGTGCTTGGTCTCCGGGACGTAGCGGACCACGAACAGCAGTCCGAGCAGCGAGATCGCGGCGAAGATCCAGAAGGTCTCGCCCTGGCCGATCGCGCCCGCGATCGGCAGGAACGCCAGGCTGACCGCGAAGTTGGACGCCCAGTTGACGGCCGTCGAGGCGCCCGAGCCCGCCGCGTGCGCCCGCGCCGGGAAGATCTCGCCGATCATCGTCCAGAACACCGGCCCCAGCCCGGCCGCGTAACCGGCGATGTAGACGACCATGAACACCAGCGACAGCTCCGACGACCAGTCCGCCACGAACGACAGGCCGAGCAGGACCATCGTCACCGTCATCACGGCCAGCGACGCCAGCATGAGCCGGCGCCGCCCGGCCCGGTCGATGGCGCGGATCGCCACGATCGTCATCAGCAGGTTGATGACGCCGATGGCGATCGAGTAGAAGATCGCGTTCGACGCCGTCAGCCCGGTCTGCTCGATGATCGTCGGGGCGTAGTAGATGATCGTGTTGATCCCCGCGAACTGCTGCAGGGCCGCGAGCGCGAGCCCGACCACCAGCGCCGGGCGGACGCGCGCCCCCAGCAGCGCCCGCGCCCCGGTCTCCCGCGGCCCGCGCCGCGCCGCCTCCTCGCTCGTCCGCCGCTCGTACCGCTCGATCAGCCGGTCGGCGGTCGCCGTGTTGGTGACCGAGGCGATCAGCTCCCGGCACCGGCCGCGCCGCCCGTGCTCGAGCAGCCACACGCCCGACTCCGGCAGGACCAGCACCGCCGCGGCCACGATCACGAACGCCGGGATCGCGCCGATCGCGATCATGGCGCGCCAGTCCCCGGATCCGGAGAACGCCAGGTTGACCAGGTACGCGACCAGGATGCCGACCGTGATCATCAGCTGGTTGAGGGTGAGCAGGCGGCCCCGGATGTCCTTCGGGGAGATCTCCGACAGGTAGATCGGGACGGTCGCGGACGCGGCCCCGACCGCGAGCCCGAGGACCAGCCGTCCCGCCAGCAGCGTCCCGTAGCCGGGGGCGAAGACGGCGATCACCGTCCCGGCCAGGAACACCAGGCCCTCCACCTCGAGCGCCCGCTTGCGGCCGAACCGGTCGGCGATGCGGCCGGACGTCAGCGCGCCCACCATCGCCCCGAGCACCAGCACGCTGACGACGCTGCCCTGCTGGAAGGAGTTCAGGCCGAAGTCGGGCCGGATGAACAGCAGCGCCCCGGAGATCACCCCGGTGTCGAAGCCGAACAGGAAGCCGCCGAGGGCGATGAGGACCCCCCACGTCCAGATCTTGCGCAGCCCGGCGGGCGGGACCTCGTCCAGCGGTCCCTCGCGTACCGGAGCGGCGGAGAACCCCTGCATGCCCGTCCCTTCCCGGCCTCGCCGATCGGCGCCGATACCGATCACCGGACGTCCTCCCCCGGCCTTCCCACCGCCGCCGGACGCGATCTCGAGCTTTCGCAAAATGATCGTGACGGCGCCGCCGCGGTCCATGACATTTCGCACTGTCACGGCGACCGCGCGGGCGGGACGCTGGTGCCATGACGGACCTCGCGATCCGCCTGGCGGGCGTGCGCAAGACGTACGGCCCGGTCACGGCGCTCAACGGAATAGACCTGGAGATCGAGCGCGGCCGGGTCGTCGCGATCCTCGGTCCCAACGGGGCGGGCAAGTCGACGACGCTGAACGCGGTCCTCGGCCTGACCCGGCCGGACTCCGGCACCCTCGAGGTGCTGGGCGGCCCGCCGCGGGCCGCGCTGGCGGCCGGGCGCGTCGGCGCGATGCTCCAGGACAACGGACTGGTGGACGAGGCGACGATCGCCGACCTGCTGCGCGCGTTCGCCGCCTGGTACCCGTCCCCGCGCCCGGTGGAGGAGGTGCTGGAACGCGCCGGGCTCACCGCGGAGCGCGACCGGCGGGTGCTCAAGCTGTCCGGCGGCCAGAAGCAGCGCGTCCGGTTCGCGCTCACCCTCATCGGCGACCCCGAACTGCTGATCTTCGACGAGCCCACCGTCGGCATGGACGTCGCGTCCCGCCAGGCGTTCTGGGACGAGCTGCGCCGCCTCGCCGAGGACGGCCGCACCATCGTGTTCGCCACCCACTACCTCGCCGAGGCCGACGCGTACGCCGACCGGATCGCGCTGATCACCGAGGGCCGCGTCGTCGCCGAGGGCAGCGGCACCGAGATCAAGAACCGGGTCCCCGGCCGCGCCGTCCACGTGACCCTCGACGCCCCCGACGCGACCGCGATGGCCGCGCTGCCGGGCGTCACCGACCTGGACGTCGAGGGCACCCGGGTGCACATCACCTCGACCGACGCCGACGCGACGCTGCGCGCGCTGCTGGCGAAGCACGACGACGCCCGCGACATCGAGGTCGGCGGCGTGGACCTGGAGGCGGCGTTCGTCGCCCTGACCCGTGGGGAGAAGGTGTCGTGAGCGCCCTGCTGCGTTTGGAAGTGATCCGGCTGCTGCGCAGCCCGCAGTTCCTGATGTACCTGGCCGCGTTCCCGGTCGGGATGTACCTGATGCTGGTGAAGGTCCTCGACATCGGCGCCGACGACCCGAACGCCGACCCGGCCGCGGTCATGGTGTCGATGGCGACCTACGGGTCGCTCGGCATGGCGCTGCTCGCGGCGGGCAGCATCGCGACCGAGCGGCACAGCGGCTGGACGCGGCAGCTCGCGATCACGCCGCTGACCACCCGCGCGTACGTCATCGCCAAGACGCTGTCCGGGCTGTTCGTGGTGCCGCTGGCGCTCGGCCTGGTGCTGCTGGCGGGCGCGTTCGTCGGCGAGGTCCGGCTGGACGCGCTGCAGTGGATCGAGATCATCGTGCTGGTGTGGCTGGCCGCGACGCCGTTCGCGGTGCTCGGCGTCACGATCGGCTACCTCGCCGCCGGGCAGGCGGCGCAGGGCCTCACCGTCGGCCTCTACTTCGCGCTCGCGATCCTCGGCGGCCTGTGGTGGCCGACGTCGCTGTTCCCCGAGGGGCTGCGGCCGTTCGCCGAGGCGTCCCCGGCGTACTTCGCGGGGTCGCTCGGCTGGGACGCGGTGGACGGCGAGCCGGTGAACCTGACGGCCATCGGCGGGCTGGCGGCATGGACGGTCGTTTTCGCCGCAATCGCGGCATGGCGCTACAAGCGGGTCGCCGCCGCGGGATGACACCATGACGACCGTGGACCAACAGACACTGGACGGCGCGTGGTGGCGGACCGCCGCGGCCAAGCGGATCTGGTTCGCGCTGTTCCTCGTCTACCTGGTGTTCCCCACGATCGTCTTCCTCGAGGGCGCCCACTCCCCCGCCGACGTCGCGATCACGCTGGCCGGCATCGCGGCGTTCGCCCTGCTCTACCTGCGGGTGATGTGGGCGTCCGTCGACCGCTTCGGGCAGAACCGGACGCCGGTGGCGCTGGCCTGCCTGGTCGCCGTGTCGATCGGCCTGGTGTTCGAGCTCCCGCAGGACTGGCTGATCGCCCACCCCTACTACCTGTTCGCGGCGTTCGCCGTCAGCCTCCGGGCCCGCGGGTACCTGCTCGGCTGCGCCCTCGTCCTCGGCTCGCAGCCGCTGCTGGCCTGGGCGGTGGGGTTCTCCCTCGCGGAGCTGGTCGCGATCCTCGGCCAGGCGACGATCATCGCGGTCGCGGTGCGGATCTTCGTGCAGCTCGCGGAGACCGTCGCCGAGCTGCAGGCGGCCCGGGCCGAGATCGCCCGGCTCGCGGTGGAGAGCGAGCGGCTGCGGTTCGCCCGCGACCTGCACGACACGCTCGGGCACACGCTGTCGGCCATCACGGTCAAGAGCGAGCTGGCCCGCCGGCTCGTCGAGCGCGACACCGAACGGGGCGCCGAGCGCGCCGCCGCCGAGATGACCGCCATCGAGCAGGTCGCGCGGCGCGCGCTCGACGACGTCCGGGCGACCGTCGCCGGGTACCGGACCCGGTCGCTGCAGCAGGAACTGGAGGGCGTGCGGGAGGTCCTCACCGCCGCGGGCATCGCCTGCACCGTCGAACGGCCCGGCGAGGAGCTGCCGCCCGCGACCGCGTCCCTGCTGGCCTGGGTGCTGCGGGAGGCGGCGACGAACGTCGTCCGGCACAGCGGCGGCGCGCACTGCGCCGTCCGGCTGCGCCGCGTCGGGGACTGCGCCGAGCTGGAGGTCGCCGACGACGGGACCGGGACGCGCGACGGCGCCGCGGTGCCCGGGAACGGGCTCGCGGGGCTCACCGAACGCGTCACCGGGGCCGGCGGGACCCTCACCGCCGGGCCCCGCGAGGAGGGAGGATTCCGGGTGGTGGCCTGCGTACCGCTGGACGTGCCGGCATGATCCGCGTCCTGCTCGCCGACGACCAGCACCTGTTCCGGGGCGCGCTGGCGGCGCTGCTGACGCTGGAGGACGACCTGGAGGTCGTCGCCGAGGCCGGGACGGGCGACGCGGTGCTGCCCGCGGTCCGCGAGCACCGGCCGGACGTCGCGCTGCTGGACATCGAGATGCCCGGGCGCGACGGCCTCGCCCTCGCCGCCGACATCGCCCGCGCGCACCCCGAGTGCCGCGTCGTGATCGTCACGACGTTCGGCCGTCCCGGCTACCTGCAGCGCGCGCTGGACGGCGGCGCGACCGGCTTCGTCGTGAAGGACACCCCCGCCGACCGGCTCGCCGAGGTGATCCGCCGGGTGCACGCCGGCGACCGCGTGGTCGATCCGAAGCTGGCGTCCGCGAGCGTCAGCCTGGGCCGCTCCCCCCTGACCGACCGCGAGCGCGACGTCCTGCGCGCCGCCGCCGACGGCTCCCGGGTCGCCGACGTCGCCGCGCGGCTGCACCTGGCGAAGGGCACCGTCCGCAACCACCTGTCGTCGGCGATCCTCAAGACGGGCGCGAAGACCCGCAGCGAGGCGGTCCGCATCGCGGAGGAGAACGGCTGGCTCTAACGCTCCTCGACCGCCCCGTGAGGACCGCGCGCGACGCTGCGGGCATGTTCCAACAGAATCTCGCCGAGGTGTACGACCTCATCTACCGGGGCCGGGGCAAGGACTACGAGAACGAGGCCGCGACGGTCTCCGAGCGGATGCGACGGCGGTGCCCGGACGCGCGGTCGCTGCTCGACGTGGCGTGCGGCACCGGGGAGCACCTGGTGCACCTCCGGAAGGAGTTCGCCGAGGTCGAGGGCCTGGAGTACACGGGGCAGATGCTCGGGGTGGCGCGCCGGAAGCTGGGCGACGACCTGCCGCTGCACTCGGGCAACATGTGCGACTTCGACCTCGGCCGCCGGTTCGACGCGGCGATCTCGATGTTCGCGTCCATCGCGTACCTGCGGACGGTCGAGCAGCTCGGCCAGGCGCTCGACTGCATCGCGCGGCACGTCGAGCACGGCGGCGTCGTCGCGGTGGAGCCCTGGTACTTCCCGGAGGACTTCCTGGAGGGGTACGTGTCCACCAGCGTCGTGAAGGACGGCGACCTGACGATCTCCCGGGTGTCGCGCACCACCCGGGACGAGCGCACCGACTGCAACGTCAACATGGAGATCCACGTGGTGCTCGCGGGGCCGGAAGGCATGCGCCACTTCACCGAAACGCAGGTGCTGTCGCTGTTCACCCGCGACCAGTACCTGGACGCGTTCACGGCGGCGGGCTGCGACGCCGAGTTCCAGGAGCCGGACGAGACGTTCGGGTGCGGCCTGTTCGTGGGGGTGCGGAAGTAGCCCCGCGGCCGACGCGCACGACGGCGGCCCCGCCGGGAGTTCCCGGCGGGGCCGCCCGCGCGTTCCGCGGCGCCCGCGTTCCCGCGGGGCCGCGGCGACCGCGGGGTCAGGCGGGCTGGCGGGCGCGGATGCGGCCGCCGACGAACTCGTGGACGGACTCCACCATGTAGTCGGTCATCTCGGGCGTGATGCCCGGGTAGACGCCGATCCAGAACGTCCGGTCGGTGATGACGTCGCTGTTGGCGAGGTCGCCGGCGATCCGGTACTCGACGTCCTGGTAGGCGGGGTGCCGGGTGAGGTTGCCGCCGAACAGCAGCCGGGTGCCGATCTGCCGCTCCTCCAGGAACGCGACGAACTCGCGGCGGGTGAACGGCGCGTCCTCGCGGATCGTGATGAGGAACCCGAACCAGGACGGGTCGCTGTCCGGCGTCGCGGACGGCAGCAGCAGCACGTCCTCGAGGTCGGCGAGGCCCTCGCGCAGCGCCGCCCAGTTGCGGCGGCGCGCCGCGCCGAACTCGGGGAGCTTCTCCAGCTGGCTCAGCCCGAGCGCGGCCTGCAGGTCGGTGCTCTTCAGGTTGTAGCCGACGTGGGAGAACGTGTACTTGTGGTCGTACCCGTACGACAGTGACCCGAGCTGGTAGTCGAACCGCTTCATGCAGCGGTTGTTCTCGCCGGGCTCGCACCAGCAGTCGCGGCCCCAGTCGCGGAACGACTCGACGATCCGGGCGAGCTTGGGGTTGCCGACGACGACGCAGCCGCCCTCCCCCATCGTGATGTGGTGCGCCGGGTAGAAGCTGGCCGTCGACATGTGCCCGAACGAGCCGGCGGGCTGCCCCCGGTAGGTGGAGCCGACCGCGTCGCAGTTGTCCTCGATCAGCCAGAGGTCGTGGTCGGCGGCGATCTGCGCGATCTCGTCGGCGGCCCAGGGGTTGCCGAGGGTGTGCGCGAGGATGATCGCCTTCGTGCGCGGCCCGATCGCTGCCGCGACCGCCTCCGGCGTGGCGTTGTAGGTGCCGAGCTCGACGTCCACGAACACCGGGGTGAGCCGGTTGTGCACGATCGGGTTGACGGTCGTCGGGAACCCGGCGGCGGCGGTGATCACCTCGTCGCCGGGGCGCAGCCGGTTCTCCACCTGCGGCGACGTCAGCGCCGACAGCGCCAGCAGGTTCGCCGACGATCCCGAGTTGGTGAGATGGGCGCGGCTGCCGCCGACCGCCCGCGCGAACCGGCTCTCGAACCGGCGCGAGTGCTGTCCCGCGGCGATCCGCAGGTCGAGGGCGGCCGCCACGAGCGCGACCCGGTCGTCCTCGTCCAGGACCGCCCCGGACGGCAGGATCGGCGTCACCCCCGGCTCGAACCGCGGCTCGGGCCGCGACCGGTGGTAGCCGCGGACGCTTTCCAACAGTGCTGCGGCGTCGCTCGTCATCGTGTGGTGCCTCCCGCTTCGGCCATGCCACCGATCGTCGCGGCGCGTCCTCGAAGGAACCTAGGGCGGCGCTGGAAGGACCCGCGCCCGGCGGTGCGACCAGTCGCCTTCGAGCGCGGCTCTAGCGCCGCCGGGTGCCCTGGGGACGAGCCCGCCGACACGAGGGAGCGCGCATGCACCGGACACTGATCGTCGCCCGGATGGAACCGGACCGGGCCGGCGACGTCGCGAAGATCTTCGCCGACTCCGACGCCACGGACCTGCCGCACATGATCGGCGTGTCCGCGCGGAGCCTGTTCCGGTTCCACGACCTGTACTTCCACCTCGTGGAGGCGGACGAGGACATCGCCCCGTCGCTGTACAAGGCGCGGAGCCACCCGCTGTACGGCGACATCAACACGCGGCTGGCCGAGCACATCCGCCCCTACGACCCGAACTGGAAAGAGCCGAAGGACGCCATGGCGGAACCGTTCTACCGCTGGACGGCGCGCTGACCCGCCCCCCGGCCGGGACGCCCGGCCGGCCACTGCGAGGGAGATCGAGAAGGACGATGAGCGAGATCACGCTTGATGACCTGCGGCGGCTCATGCGGGCCAGCGCGGGCGACGACGAGAACGTCGACCTGGACGGCGACATCCTGGACCGGTCGTTCGGCGAGCTGAGCTACGACTCGCTGGCCGTGCTGGAGCTGTCGGTGCAGCTGTTCCAGGAGTACGGCATCGAGGTGGACGACGACGTGCTGACGGGGCTCGAGACGCCCCGCGCCTTCCTGGACCACGTGAACTCGCTGAAGTCGGCGGCCGCGTGATGGCCGGGCACACCGAGAACTCGATCGTCATCGACGCACCGATGGACCTGGTCTGGGACATGACCAACGACGTCGCGTCGTGGCCGTCGCTGTTCAGCGAGTACGCCGAGGCGGAGATCCTGTCCGAGGAGGACGGGGCGATCCGTTTCCGGCTGACGATGCACCCGGACGAGAACGGCAAGCAGTGGAGCTGGGTGTCCGAGCGGCGCCCGGACCCGGCGACCCGCACCGTGCGCGCGCGCCGCGTCGAGCCCGGCAACTTCGAGTTCATGAGCATCTTCTGGGAGTACCGCGAGGTCGACGGCGGCGTGGAGATGCACTGGGTACAGGACTTCCACATGCGCCCCGAGGCGCCCGTCGACGACGCGTGGATGACCGACAACATCAACCGCAACACCCGCGTCCAGATGGAGCGGATCAAGAAGCTGGTCGAGCAGGCCGCCGCGGAACGGAGCATGCGATGACGACCGTGATCCCGGGCGGCGCCCGGCTGGTGACCGGCGGCGCCCACCTGGTGACCGGCGGCACCAAGGGCATCGGACGCGCGATCGTGCTGGGCCTGGCGGAGTCGGGCGCCGACGTCGTCGCCTGCTACTCCTCCGACGAGGACGCGGCCGAGCGGCTCCGCAAGGAGCTCGCCGAGACCGGCGGGAACCACGCGGTGGTGAAGGCCGACGTGGGCCGCGCCGCGGACGTCGAGGCGCTGCTGGAGGAGGCGAGGACCCGGTTCGGGCGGCTCGACTCGCTGATCCACAACGCCGGGATCATCAGCCACGTCCCGTTCGACAAGCTGCCGGACGACGAGTGGGGCCGGGTGATCGACACGAACCTGACCTCGGCGTTCCTGCTGGCGCAGCGGGCGCTGCCGCTGCTCGGCGAGGGTTCGTCGCTGGTGTTCGTCGGGTCGAAGGCCGCGCTGGTGGGCATCCCGCTCCGGGCGCACTACACGGCGTCCAAGTCGGCGCTGATCGGGCTCGCCCGGTCCCTGTCGAAGGAGCTGGGGCCGCGCGGGATCCGGGTGAACGTGGTCGCGCCCGGCATCGTCGACACGACCGAGCCGGACGCGGAGGACGCCGCCGACCCGGGGATGGCGGCGCGGCTGGAGGAGTACCGCAAGCGCAGCCCGCTCGGGCGGCTGGCGTCCCCGGCCGAGGTCGCGGCGGTGGCGATGTTCCTCGCGGGACCGCTGTCGTCGTTCGTCACCGGCGAGACCGTCAACGTGGACGGCGGCCTGTGACCGCGACCGGGCGCGTCCGGGTGCTGGTCTGGCACCGGCCCGGCGAGCGGGCGGACGAGCTGGCGGCGCAGTACCACCGGATCAGCCGCGCGATGGCGGGCACGCCCGGCCTGCTCGGCAACGAGCTGTGGAAGTGCGGCGACCTGCGGGTCGTGATGAGCGAGTGGGCCGACGCGGACGCGTTCGACCGGTGGGCGCGCGACGCCGAGCAGCACCGGGTCACCGCGTCGCTGCGGGAGTACCGGGCGCCGGACGACCCGCCGGCGCTGCTGTGCCGGGTCGTCGCCGGGGAAAGCGCGCGGGAGGGTGCGCGGGACGGTGCGCGGGAGGCCGCGCGGGAGAACGGAAGGGAGTCCGCCGATGCCGTACGCGGCGATCACGTATGACGTCAAGCCGGGTCACGAGGCGGAGATCCGGGACGTGTTCAGCCGGTTCCGCCGCCCGGAGTCGCCCGTCCTGCACGACGCGGACGGCGCCCCGGTGGGGATGCTGCTGGGCACGGGGCTGTTCATCCAGGGCGGCCTGATGGTCCGCGTCATCCACTACGAGGGCGGCACGGTCGAGGACGTCGCGCGGCACATGTCCGTCCAGGAGGGCGTCCACCTCATCGAGACGGAGCTGGCGCCGTACCTGGCGACGCCGCGGGAGACCGACACCACGACGCCCGAGGGGTTCGTCGCGCACTTCGAGACGGCGCTGATGGCGGAGATCCAGCAGTTCCAGCTGCCCGGCGAGATCGCCGAGCGGATCCGCGCGAAGGCGTTCGCGGGGAACGGCTGACGGTCCGGCGGACGAACGAGGCGAGGGGCCCGGCGAGATTCGCCGGGCCCCTCGGTCTCGTCCTGGTCCGCGTCCTGGTCCTCGTCCGCGTCCTCGTCCGCGTCCGGTGTCAGGCCGGGACGGGCTCCGCCATGCGGCGGGCGACATCGGCGCCGTTGCGGGCGACGAAGTCCAGCAGCCCGCACAGCGCGCCGATCTCGGCCGGGCCGACCGCGTTGCCGGTCGGGAAGGTGATCACCCGGGCGGCGAGCGCCTCGGTGTGCGGGAAGCCGGCCGGGTCCGCGGTGGCGCTGTAGGGCGCCATCCGGTGGCAGCCCGGGGAGAAGTGCGCGCGGGTGATGACGTTCTCCGCCTCGAGGACCCGCATCAGGGCGTCCCGGCCGACGCCGCAGGCCCGCCCGTCCACCTCCGCGACGACGAACTGGTGGTTGGCCCGGACGTCGGCGGGATATTCGTGCAGGGTCATCCCCGGCACGTCCCGCAGCCCCTCCCGGTACGCCGCGTGGTTGGCCCTGTTGGTGCGCAGCAGCGCGTCGAGCGAGTCCAGCGAGGTCAGGCCCATCGCGGCGCACAGCTCGTTCATCTTGGCGTTGGTGCCGACCGCCGCGACGTCCTCGCCCGCGAACCCGAAGTTGCGCAGCGACCGGGCCCGGTCGGCCAGGTCGGCGTCGTTCGTCACGAGCGCGCCGCCTTCGACGCTGTTGACGAACTTGGTGGCGTGGAAGCTGAACACCTCCGCGGCTCCGAAGCCGCCCACCGGGACGCCGTCCGCGGCGACGCCGAACGCGTGCGCGGCGTCGAACAGCAGCGCCAGCCCGTGCCGGGCCGCGACCTCCTCCAGCTCGCGCGGGAAGCACGGCCGCCCCCACACGTGGACGGCCAGGATGCCCGTGGTCCGCGGGGTGACGGCGCGCTCCACGGCGGCCGGGTCCAGGTTGCCGGTGACGGGGTCGACGTCGCACAGCACCGGTGTCGCGCCCGTCCAGCCGAGGACGTGCGGCGTCGCCGGGTAGGTGAACGACGGCACGATGACCTCGCCGGTCAGTCCCAGCGCCCGGACGGCGACCTGGAGGCCGATCGTCGCGTTGCACATCGCGACGCAGTGCTCGACCCCGGCCAGCGCCGCCACCCGGCGCTCGAACTCCACCACCAGCGGGCCGTTGTTGGTGAGCCACCGGCGGTCCAGGACGCCCCGGACCCGGTCCAGGAACGCCTCGGTGTCGCCGAGGTTCGGCCGCCCGGTGTGCAGGGTCTCGCCGAACAGGGGGTCCCCGCCGAAGATCGCGAGGTCCGAGAGGGTGCGCTTCACGGAATCTCTCCTTCGCCGTGCGCGGGTTCGCCGTGCGCGAGCCGTTCCAGCGTCCGGACGGCGGCGGCCGGGGACGGCCGGCCCCGCATCTCGGCGGCCAGCCCGCGCGCCGCGGCGGCCGCCGACGGATCGGTGCGCAGCCGGGCGACGCCGTCGCGCAGCGCGTCCGGGGTCGTCTCGTCCGGGACGAGGAACGCGCCCGCCCCGGACTTCTCCAGCGGGATCGCGTTGACCACCTGGTCGGGGGTCTGCACGACCGCGAGCTGCGGGACGCCGTGCAGCGCCACCGTCAGAGTCGTCCCAGCGCCGCCCTGGTGGACGACGGCGGAGCAGCCCGGCAGCAGCGCGTCCAGCGGCGCCGACTCCACGAGCCGGACGCCGTCCGGGACGTCCGGGACGAGCGCCCGCTGGTCGGGGGTGACCGCGAACACCACCTCGGCGTCCGGCCCGGCGAGCGCGGCGACCACCTCGGGCAGCCGGGCCGCGTGCTCCGCGCTGAACTTGGCGGTGGTGGTGCCCCAGCTCACCAGGACGCGGGGGCGGTCCGGCGGGTCGAGCGTCCAGCCCGGCAGGTTCGGCTGCCCGCTGTACGGGACGTACCGGACGTGCAGGCGGCGCAGCGGCGCGGGGAACTGCAGCGCCCCCGGCACGGGGTCGACGGTGAGGTCGCCGAGCGGGTCGATGCGGTCCACGCCGAACCGGTCGGCGAGGGGCTGCGCCGCCGCGGACTCGAGGTCGGCGATGTCCACGTTGAAGTCCGGCCCGAACAGCGACCGGACGGCGGGCACGCCGACGAGCCCGGCGACCAGCGGGCCCGCGTAGGTGAGCGGGTCGTGCACCACGAGGTGCGGGCGCCACCGGCGCGCCACGTCCAGCAGGTCGTCGGCCATCAGGTCGGCGATCTCGGCGAACTTCGCGAACCCCTGCCGGACGCGGGCGCGCTTCGCCTCGTTCCACGCCGCCGGCGGCTCGGCGTCGCGGGTCACCCGCAGCCCGGCGTGCTCGGCGCGGTGGTAGCCGACGATGTCGAGGTCGGATCCCACGACGGCCGCCGGGTGCCCGGACCGGGCGATCGTCTCGGCGAGCGCGGGCTGGCTCGCGATCAGCACCTGGTGCCCGGCGGCGCGGAACGCCCACGCCAGCGGCACCATCGGGAAGTAGTGCGACGGCCACGCCCAGGTGGTGAACAGGACCCGCAGCGGCCCGCCCGGGTTCACGCGGCCCTCCCGGCCTCGTCCGGTTCGGCGGCGATCGCGAACAGCGGCTGGTCGTACTCGACCGGGGAGCCGTCCTCGACCAGCACCTCCAGGATGCGGCCGGGCCGGTCGGCGTTGACCGGGCTGAGCAGCTTCATCGCCTCGATGATCGCGATCTGGCTGCCCGCCGCGACCACGTCGCCCTCGGCGACGAAGCTGTCGGCGCCGGGCGCGGGCGCGCGGTAGAAGGTGCCGACCATCGGGGCGCGCAGGTACTCCCGGCCGTCCTCCGGTTCGGCGGCGGGCTCGGCGGCGGGGACGACCGCGGGGCCGCCCGCCCCCGCCGCCGGGGCGGCGGCCGCGGCGGCCGGTGCGGCCGCCGGCTCCGGCCACTCGAGCTCCAGCCGGGTCTCCCCGCTCTGGAGGCTGAGCCGCCGGACCGGGCCCGGCAGGCTCGCCAGCAGCTCCGCCGAGCGTCGGCACAACGTTTCGACGACGTCCTGAGGTTCTTCGCCATCCATGGATCCCGAGAGTGCCGGACCCGGTTCGCGGGCCGCTCGAAGGAAGCTGGACGCCGGCGCGGACCCAGCGAAGCTCCAGCCGGGCTCGAACCGGGCCGGTGAGACTGCCGCCGCGCGCGTCCGCCCGCGGCGCGGCACGGGAGGGAGCGAATGGAACGGACCTCGGTTCTCATCGCGGGAGGCGGCCTGACCGGCCTGTCGGCCGCCGCCTTCCTTGCCTGGCACGGCGTTCCGGTGACGCTGCTGGAACGCCGGACGGGCGCGCTCGCGCACCCCCGGGCGCGGGCGGTGAACCCGCGCACCGTCGAGCTGTACCGGCGGCTCGGCATCGAACCGGCGATCCGCGCCGCCTGCACCTACGAGCTGGGCGGCGACTCGCTGCTGGTCCGCGCGGAGACCCTCGCCGGACCGGAGCTGCGGCGGGTGCCGCTGGAATCGGAGACCGCGGACGAGCGGATCGGGCCGTGCGCGTGGGCGACCATCTCGCAGGACCGGCTCGAGGCGATCGTCGCGGACCGCGCGGCGGAACTGGGCGCGACGCTCCGGTTCGGGCACGAGCTGACCGGTTTCACCGACACCGGCGACGGCGTCGTCGCGACCGTCCGGACCGCCGACGGCGGCGGGTACCGCGTCGCCGCCGACCGGCTCGTCGGCGCGGACGGGCACCGCAGCCCGGTCCGCGCCGCGCTCGGCGTCGGGTCGGACGGGCCCGGGTCGCTCGGCCACACCGCCACGTTCGTGTTCCGCGCCGACCTGGAGCCCGTGCTGCGCGGCCGCCGGATCGACATCGCGAACCTGGACCGCCCCGCCCCCGGGACCGTCCTGCTGCGGCACGACGCCGCGGACGGCTGGGTGCTCAGCGTCCCGTTCCGGCCCGAGCACGGCGAGTCCCTCGCCGACTTCGACGAGGCGCGGTGCGTCGCGGCGGTGCGGGCGATGGCCGGGCTCCCGGACGCGGCCGTCGCGCTCGTCCCGCAGCTCCCGGACGGCACCACGGTGCTCGGCTACGAGATCGCGGCGCGGGTCGCCGACCGGTTCCGGGCGGGGCGGGTGCTGCTGGCCGGCGACGCCGCGCACGTCATGCCGCCGAGCGGCGCGCTCGGCGCCAGCACCGGCGTGCAGGACGCGCACAACCTCGCGTGGCGGCTCGCCGCGGCCGCCGGCGCCCCGGCGCGCCGGGCGGACGCCCTGCTGGACGGGTACGACGCCGAGCGGCGGCCGGTCGCGTGGCTGACGCTCGCGCAGGCCCTGCACCAGCTCCACGTCCGGACCGGGCGGGACGTGCCGGGCCGCCCGGACAGCGCCGCCTCCTACCAGGCGGTGATCTTCGGCTACCGGTACGGGACGGGCGGCGGCCCGGCGGCCGTCGAGCCCGCGGAACTGTCCGGCGAACCGGGCACCCGCGCGCCGCACGTCCCGCTGGAGCTGGCCGGCCGCCCGGTGTCCAGCCTCGACCTGTACGGGCCGGAGCACACGCTGGTCACCGGCCCGGAGGGCGCGCACTGGGCGAAGGGCGCCGGGCCGGACGTCCGGACGTTCGTCCTGGGCGTGGACGTGGAGGACCCGGGCGGGACGTTCCCGGCCCGGCACGGGCTGCCCCCGGACGGCGCGGTGCTGGTGCGCCCGGACGGGTTCGTGGCCTGGCGGTCGACCGACGGCGGGACCCTGCCCGCCGTCCCGGTGGAGGAGTGAGGAAGCGATGCGGGTGCTGATGACGACGTGGGCGACCGCGTCGCACTATCTGCCGATGGTCCCGCTCGGCTGGGCGCTGCGCGCCGCCGGGCACGAGGTCCGGGTGGCGTGCCAGCCGTCCTTCGCGGAGTACGTCGCGGGCACCGGGCTGCATCCGGTGGTGATCGGCGAGGACGTCGACGCGGGCGTGTTCTGGCGCGGCGCGTCGGTCGACGACGCCCCGGCGGCGCGGTCGGCCCGCGCGGTGACGATGTTCGCCACGGTCGGCGAGCGGCTGGCCGACGGCGTCACCCGGTTCGCGCGGGACTGGCGCTGCGACGCGGTGGTGTACGAGCCGCGCGCCTACGCCGGGCTCGTCGCGGCGGCGCGGCTCGGCGTCCCGGCCGTCCGCCACCTGTACGGGGTGGACTACACGTACGCGCGGCACCCCGACGAGCGGGACCTGCTCGACCCGGTGTGGGCGCGGCTCGGCCTCACCGCCGTGCGCCCGCACGGCGACCTGACCGTCGACCCGTGCCCGCCGACCCTGCAGATCCCGGGCGCCGGGAACGCGCACGCCGTCCGGCACGTCCCGTACAACGGGCCGGAGACGGTCCCCGGGTGGCTCGCGGAGCCGCCGGCGCGGCGCCGGGTCTGCGTCACGTGGGGGACGACCTTCGCGAAGACGGCCGGTCACCTCGACCCGCTGCGCGCCGTCCTCGCGGGCGTCGCGGACCTCGACGCGGAGATCGTGCTGGCGATCGCGAAGGGGCAGCGGGACCTGGTGGAGCCGGTCCCGGACGGCGTCCGGGTCGTGGAGTCGATGCCGCTGAGCCTGCTGCTGCCGGGCTGCTCGCTGGTGGTGCACCAGGGCGGGCCGGGGACGGCGCTGGCGGCGGTCGCGGCGGGCGTCCCGCAGGTGACGATCCCGTCGATCGGGGACCAGCCGCTCAACACCGAGCGGCTCGAGGCGGCGGGCGCCGCGCGCGGCATCGCGTTCGCCGAGCTGTCGCCCGCCACGGTCCGGACCGCCGCGGCGGCGGTGCTGGACGACCCCGCGTACGCGGCGGCCGCGGCGGCGCTGCGGGCGGAGAACGCGGCGCAGCCCGCCCCGGCGACGGCGGTGGACCGCGTCCTCGCCATGGTCTGACGGCGCGGGAACGGCGGAAGCGGCCGGTGGGAGGTCCCACCGGCCGCTTCCGGCGTCTCGCCGGGTCCGGGTCAGCGCAGGTCGATCACACTGGTCATGCCGGTCGCGGCGGCGTCCAGAAGGGTGTCGGAGTCGCGCAGCCAGGAGAACAGCCCGTAGGTGTCCGGGGGCATCTCGTACCCCATGATGATCTGCTTGTCCGGGGACAGCGCGAGCATCCCGCCGATGGAGTCGCCGAAGGGGCGCGGCGGCAGCGGGCGGCCGTCCAGCTGGGCGTCGAAGTACGCGCGGACGTCACGGTGCGTCGCGCCGTCCCGCAGGTCCATGAACACGGTCTCCTGCGGCTGCCGGGTGTGGTTGATCACCCACACCCGGCCCTGCGCGGGCAGCCGGCGCGGGGCGATCATGACGTCGCGCCCGCCGGCCTCGGTCATGTAGACCAGGCCGTCGATGCGCGGCAGCCGGGCCGGCCGGTACTCCTCGGTGATGTCCAGCCAGCCGAAGACCGACGGCTCCTGCGCCCGCACGGCGGCCTTCGCGGCCGGGAGGCCGTCCGGGGTCGGCGCCGCGACCTCCGCGGGGGCGCCGCCGGCCGCGGCCGCCGGTTCGGGGGCGCCCTGGGGGCCGGGGATGGCCAGCGAGCCGAAGTAGTACGTTCCAGGCGTCAGCGTCTGGGTCAGCTCCAGCGGCTTGCCCGGGTACACCTTCGCGCCGCCCGACCACTCGACGTAGCGGTAGAGGTTCTTCATCGCGGCGCGCGCCACCTCGGGGTCGTCGGAGCCGCGCTCCGCGTTCCAGGTGACGAACTGCTCGATCGTCGCGCCGTCCAGCAGCTTGTAGACGTTCCACCAGTAGCCGTGCGCGCCCTCGGCGGTCACCCGGAAGGTGACCGGGCCGCCGGGCCGCGGGTTCGGGCCGGGCACGACGAAGCCCTGCGGCGTGACGTGCACGTTCAGGACGGGCGCCGGGTCGAGGCGGGACGGCTTGGCGGGCGCCGACTGCGCGGGCGCCGCCAGGCCGACCGCCGCGACCGCGAGCAGCACGGCCAGTGCCGCCGCCCGCGCCGTGGTCAACCAGGTCCGGGTCATGGGATGGGGATCTCCTTGTCTTCGGGCGGCGCGGCGGGATATTCCGCCGCCAGGACGAACAGGTGGTGGTGGCCGCCGGGGCGGTCGCGGTCCTGGAACGGGCGCAGCGGCGACGGGTGCCCCGCCGCGCGGTGCCGCTCCTCCCAGGCCCGGTAGTGCTCGACGCTCGTCCAGTCCATGAGCAGGACGCGCGCCGCGGGGTCCCCCGGGACGTCCAGCAGCTCGGTGCCCAGCAGCCCGGGGACGTCCGCGAGGTCGCGGGCGGCGGCCCGGTAGGCGGTCTCGACCGCGTCGGGGCGGCCGTCCGGAACCCGGTGGTGGACCAGCACCCGCGCCCGGCTCACAGCAGGACCCCGACGAGCGCCGTGTTCACCGTGAGGCCGAGGACCGCGAGGATCGTGCGGACGAGGTTCCAGTTCCGCCACCGGACGCGCGGCTCCATGCTGTCGAAGTCGTCCGGCAGCGCGGCCGGGTCCAGGCCCGCCACCCACCGGTTGATCGGCACGTTCTTGGTGACCGACACGATCACCACGGAGGCGTACAGGAGCACGGCCGCCCCGGCCATGGCGCGGGTCGCGCCGTCGTCCCCGACCGCCGCCAGCAGCGCGTCGCAGACCAGCGCCGTCAGCAGGCAGATCGGCATGAACGGGTCGAACCGCGTGACGAGGAACTTGTGGACCGGCAGGTAGCTGTCGGCGGGCAGCGCGAGCAGCATCGGCGCCCCGCCGAGCGCGGACAGCACCAGTGCTCCCGCGGCGAGGCCGCCGGCGAGCAGCGCCACCGGCAACAGAATCTCGATCATCGTCACCGTCCCGTGCGGAAAGGGCGCCCGGCCTTCTGCGGGCGGCACCGCGGATCAGCGTTCCGCGCACCGCTCGAAAACGGCTAGAGGACAATTGGAGAAAAGCATTCCTGGACGATTCGAAATTCGCGTGGTTATGTTTCTCGGGTGACTCGCTACAGGACCGCACTCATCACCGGGGCGTCGGGCGGGCTGGGCGCCGCCTTCGCCCGCGCGCTCGCCGCCGGCGGCACCTCGCCGGTCCTGGTGGCGCGGCGCGCGGACGCGCTGACGGAGCTGGCGGACGGGCTCTCCGCCGCGCACGGCGTCACCGCCGAACCCCTGCCGGCCGATCTGGCGGACCCGTCCGGGCTGGCCGCCGTCGAGGCCCGGCTGAGCGACCCCGAACGCCCGGTCGACCTGCTGGTGAACTGCGCCGGGATCGTCGGCGGCATCGGCCCGCTCCCGCACCAGGACCCGGCGGCGCTGGACGCGCTCGTCGCGCTGAACGTGACGGCGGCGGTCCGGCTGACCCGCGCCGCGGTCGGGCCGATGGCGGCGCGAGGCCGCGGCGGGGTGCTGAACGTCGCCTCGACCGGCGCGTTCGCGCCCGCGCCCGGCGGCGCGGCCTACGGGGCCAGCAAGGCGTTCCTCGTGGCGTTCAGCGAGTCGGTGCACGGCGAGGTGACGTGGCTGGGCGTGCACGTGACGGCGCTGTGCCCGGGCGCCGTCCGCACCGGCGTCCACGACGCGTCCGGGCACCGGGGCAAGCGGATCGGCCGGGTGCTGGAGGCCGACGACGTGGTCCGGGAGGGTCTGGCGGCGGTGGCGGCCGGGCGCCCGATCCACGTCCCGGGCCTCGACTACCGGGCCCGCGCGCGGCTCGCCCGGCTCGCGCCCGCCCTCGTCCGGCGGCGCCGCTACACCACCTGGGGACGCCGTACCGCGCGGGCGCTCGCCGAGCCCCGCGCATGACGTCCGTCCCGCCCGGCCGCGGCCGGGCGGGACGGACGCCGCGCGGTCAGGCCGCCAGTTCCTCCATCGCCCGCACCGCGTCCGGCATGCGCGGCAGCCGCTCCATGTCGTCGGCGAGCGCGCGGGCCTGCCGGCGGAACGACGAATCGGGCTCCAGAATACGCGCCGCGTTTTCCCGAATTGTTTCCGCGTCGGCTTCGTCCGGCCGCAGGAAAACGCCCGCGCCGGACGAGCAGAACGTGCGCGCCGTGAGGAGCGTGTCGGGCATCAGCGGGAGGATGAGCTGCGGCACCCCGTAAAGCGCGGCGGTGTGGCTCGTCCCGGAGCCGCCGCGCTGCACCACCAGGTCGCAGGTGGGCAGCAGCACGTCCAGCGGGACGGACTTCGCGATCGTCACCTCCGGCGGCAGGTCCGGCAGCAGGTGCTCCTGGCGGGCGGCGATCGCGATGACCAGTTCGGCGTCCAGCGACAGCATCGCCTCGAGCACGTTCGGCGGCAGGAACGCCGTCTCCCCCACCATCCGGTCGGTGGTGGTCCCCCAGGTCAGGCAGACCCGGGGACGCCCGGACCGGCCGGGCTCGTGCGCCGCCGGCGGGACGACCGGCAGCGCGTTGTAGGGCACGAACCGGATGTGCTGCCGCCGCACCGGCGCGTCGATCTGGACGTACGGCGGGCACGGGTCGACGGTCAGGTCGCCGAGCGTGCTCTCCGGCCGGTCCAGCCCGAGCGACTCCAGCAGCGGGTCGAGGACGTCGGTGTGCTCGGGCCGGATCGCGGCCGACAGGTCGGGCCCGAACAGGCTCCGCACCGCCGGGACGCCCAGGTCGTCCGCCACCAGGACGCCCGCCCACGCGAGCGGGTCGTACACGACCGCGTCCGGCCGCCAGTCGCGGGCGTAGTCGAGCAGGCCGGGCGTCATGGCGGCGGCGATCGCCGTGTAGTGCTCCATGACGGCGCGGCTGCGCGCGGCGTGCCGCTCGGCCAGCTCGGCCTCGCCGCGCGCGTGGTCGTTCTCGTAGTCCATCACGGTGACGATCCGCTCCTGGAAGTCCCCGACGATGTCGAAGTCCTCCCCCGCGGTGACGGCGGGCAGCCCGGACGCCACGATCGACGGCACCAGGTCGGACGGCGCCGCGAAGCGGACGTCGTGCCCGGCGACCCGGGCGGCCCAGGCGAGCGGGACCATCGGGTAGAAGTGCGTGGTCCAGGCCCAGCTGGTGAACAGGATGCGCATGGCGGGCTCCTCCTCAGGCGGGCACGGCCCGCTGCGCGAGCCGCTCCAGGTCGGCGACGATCTCCCAGGGGGCGGGCTGCGCGGCCAGCTCGGCGCGGAGCCGCGCCGCCGCCGCGCCGAACGACGGGTCGGTCAGCAGCCGCCGCACCAGCGGGCCGGTCCCGGCGCGGACGGCCGCGGCGCCGCCGTCGCGCGGCAGCAGCATCAGCCCGGCGCCGCTCGCCTCGACCCGCAGCGCGTTGCGCACCTGGTCGGGCGAGAGCGCGACGACGAGCTGCGGCACGCCCGCCGCGACCGCGCCCAGCGTGCTGCCGCTGCCGCCGTGGTGGACGACCGCCGCGCAGGTCGGCAGGATCGCGTGCAGCGGCACCTGCTCCAGCTCCCGCACGCCGTCCGGGACCGGGCCGAGCAGCTCCGCCTGGTCCGCGGCGCGCGCGACGAGCACCTCCGGGTCGTCCCCGGCGAGTTCCGCCGCGACCGACGCGACGGCCTCGCGCAGCCAGAACGCGTCGGGCCGTCCCATCCGGGACATCGCGGTGCCCCAGGTGACGAGCACCCGGGGCCGGGCGGCGGGGGCGTCGAGCCAGCGCGGGATCTCGCCGGGGCCGTTGAACGGGACGTACCGGACGGGCCGGTGGTCGGGCGTGCCCGCCTCCCGCAGCGACACCGGGCCGGGGTCGAGCGTCAGCTCCCCGCCGAGGTCCACCTCGGTCAGCCCGAACCGCTCCCACAGGGGGGTGAGCAGCCGCCGGTGCAGGTGCTCGACGGGCGCGGTGACGTCCGGTCCCCACAGGTGCCGGACGGACGGGACGCCGAGCACGGCCGCGACCAGCGCGCCCGCCGCGGCCGTCGGCTCGTGCACGACGAGGTCGGGGCGCCACGACCGGGCGAACGCCACGAGATCGTCCGCCATCCGGTCGGCGATGCCGGCGAAGACGCCGACGACCGCCTCCGCGTCCGCCTCGGCCGCCGCCGGCTCGCGGTCGCTCCAGTCGATGTCGTACATCGGCCCGACCCGCTCGGCGAACAGCGGCGCGACGTCGCCGTCCGGCCCGCACACCACGATCTGGTGCCCGGACCGGCCGACGGCGTCGGTGAGCCCGGGACCGGACGCGATCCGCACCTCGTGGCCCGCGCCGCGCAGCGCCCAGGCGAGCGGCGCCAGGACATGGAAGTTCGTCGGCCACGGGACCGTCACGAACAGCACGCGCATCTGTCGTCCCCTTCAGGAGTAGTAGGCGGGCCCGGTCGTCAGCTCGGGCCACTGCTCGGCGCAGTGCCCGTGCACCACGAGCGCGCCCGTCGCCTCGGCCAGGTCCATCAGCCGTGCGGTGGCGGCGCGGGTGGCGGGCTCGTCCTGGTCGAACGGGTACATCGGGCGCGTCTCGGCGTCCCGGGCGGCCCGCTCGGGGATCGCGTCGACCGCGAGCAGCACGGGCCCGGTGTCGGGCAGCCGCACCAGCAGCGACTGGTGCCCGGCGATGTGCCCGGACGTCTCCAGCAGGTCGATCCCGCGCAGCAGTTCGGTGTCTCCCTCGACGCGGCGGTACTTCAGCTCGGGGCGGTCCCAGGCGGAGCGCGTCATCTCCAGCCGGGGCACCGTCCCCGACAGCGCCAGCTCGTGGTGCTCGCGCTGGATGACGAACTCGGCGTCCGGGAACGCGTCGTGGTTGCCGGCATGGTCGGGGTCCAGGTGCGAGCAGACGACCATGTGGACGTCCTGCGGCGCGAGCCCGACCTCGGCCAGCCGGGACACGACGTCCTCCCCGGCCTCGACGCGGATGGGCTCCGGGGACCCGGGCGCGTACCGGCCGGCGCGCGCCCGGGGGTAGCCGGTGTCGACGAGGACGTTCACGCCGTCGTCGGTCTGGATGAGGTAGCAGGCGATCGGGGCCCCGGTGGCCACGAGCGTCCCGGTGCGGAACAGGTACAGGCGCATGTCGGCTCCTCGCGGATGAGGGTGGCGGTGCTGGTGTCAGCGGGCGCGGTGCGGCCGGGTCACGACGACGCCGGTGGGGTCGCCGGGGGCGCCGCCGGTGACGAGCGCGGCGACGAACCCGCGTCCGGCGTGCGCGAGCCCGGTGTAGGTGCCGATGTAGGGGCCGCCGAACCAGTACGGCGCCGCGGCCAGGTCGGCCGGCGCGGCGAGCCGCCGTTCGGTCCACTCCCCGGTGGCGGCGCAGTCGTCGCCGCGGCAGGTCGCGAGCCACACCGCGGCGGGCGCGCCGGCCTCGGGGGTGTTGCCGCGGAAGTCGTAGTAGCCGACCCCGACGGTGCCGTCCGAGGAGACGTCGACCTGCGGCAGGAACGCCTGCCCGGAGCCGTACTCGTCCGAATCCGGCGTGAGGTTCGCCTTGCGGCGCGGCGTCCAGGTGGCGCCGCCGTCCTCGGACGCGGACAGGCCGACCGCGCTGAGGCTCCGCGACAGCCCCGCCTCGCCCCACACGACGTAGACCCTGCCGGTGCGGTCGTCCACGGCGATGTCGGGGACGGAGCCGGGCGCCATCATCGGGACGTACGGCGGGTGGTCGGGCAGGATCGGCGTGTTCATCTCGACGTCGGCGACGGTGACGGGGTCGCTCCACGTCGCGCCGCGGTCGGCCGAGCGCAGCACCCGGACCCGTTCGGGCAGGTCGCCGGGGTGCGGGCCGCCGCCCACCGGGTGCTCGTTCTCGAGGAACACGGTGACGAGGCGGCCGTCGGGCAGCACCACGACCTGCCCGCCGAACGTGCCCGCGCCGGGCGTCTCGGGACGGTGGATCGAACGCGGCTCGGCGAACGTCCGCCCGCCGTCGTCGCTGACGGCCAGCAGCAGGTCGTGGGTGCCGGCCTCGACGTCCCGCCGGTTCCACACGGCGTACACGCGCCTCGGGTCGCGGGGGTCGACGGTGACGGTCGACTTGTCGTTGAAGTAGCGGGGGCGCGGGTCGTTCGTCAGGGCGACGGGGTCGCTCCAGGTGCGGCCGCCGTTCCACGACCGGCTGACGACGACGCCCGTCGCGTCCTGCCCGGTGGCGCTGACGGTCGCGTACAGGACGCCGCTCGGCCCGAACGCCACCCACGGGTTGGTGGCGCGGCCGTTGGCGCCGCCCGCGCAGGCGCCGACGCCCGGCAGGACGGTGCGCCGCCAGGTGCGGCCGCCGTCGGCGGTGGAGGCGACGACGATGCCGCGCGAGCTGCCGCTCGCCCACAGGTCCTGCCGGTAGGCGACGGCCCGCCGCCACGGGCGGCGCGGATCGACGGCGATGTGCGACTCGGACTCGGCGTGCAGGGTGAAGGTGTCGCCGGGGGTCTGGTCGGCGGTGCAGTCCGCGAACGGGCTCGGCCCGTCGAGGCGCCGCTCGGGCGACCATCCGGGGCCGGCGGCCGCCGCGGGCGGCGCGGCGACGAGCGCCCCGGCCAGTGCGGCGGCGGTGACGGCCGCACCGGTGCGGCCGGTACGGGATCGGGGTCGGGACACGGGGCGGCTCCTTGCTCTCGGGCGCGGGGTCGGGGCGGTCAGGCGAAGACGCGGCCGAGGTAGCCGCGCAGCGCGGTGAGGTCGTGCAGCGGGCCGCGGAACCCGATGTGGCCGTCCGGGCGGACGACGTACACCCTGGGCTCGTCCGCGCCGACGGCGCGGTGCAGGACGCCGTCCGGGTCGGCGGTCTCGCCGGGGCGGGGCTCGCCGGGGGTCAGCAGGCAGGTCCGCAGCTCCGGGTAGGCGTCGGCGAGGGCGCGCACCCGGACGGTGTCGGTGCCGGGGCCGTCCAGGCCGGCGAGCCCGGTGAGCGCGACGAGCGCCCAGTCGGCGCCGAGCGTCTCCGACAGCGGGCCCCGGGCGCCGTCCGGTCCGCGCACGGGCGGGTCCGGGAGCCGCTCCCCGGCGGCGGGGCCGGGCAGGTCGGCGGCGTCGCGGCACAGCTCCCCCGCCGGGTAGCGGACGGGCGGCTGGGTGCGGACGTCGTGGGTGGCGGTGCGGACGCGCGGGCCGTGCAGCGCCTCGGCGTCCGGGTGGGTGCCGTAGGCGAGGATGCGGGACGCGTGCTCGATGGTGGCGCGGGCGACGGCGCGCCGCTCGTGGTCGTAGGCGTCGAGCACCGCCTCGCCGGTGACGCCGCGCTCGACGTCGGCGAGCTTCCAGGCGAGGTCGTGGGCGTCCTGCACGCCGCCGTTCAGCCCGTGCACGGGCATCGGCACGGTCTTGGCCGTCTCGCCGACCACGAAGCAGCGGCCGGAGCGGAACCGCCCGGCGAGGCCGCGCGCGGGACGGGACCGCCAGACCGGCCCCGCGTACCGGGGGTCGCCGGTCATCCCCGTGACCTCGCGGACCGTCCCGGCCAGCACGGACCAGTCCGGCGCCGACCAGTCGGCGGGGTCCGGGTCGGGCTCCATGGTGAAGAGGCGGTGGCGGCCGTCCGGCAGCGGGACGAACCCGATGTTGCGGTGGTCCGCGAGGAAGATGTGCTCCTCCTCGGGCGGCAGCGGGAGCACGCCGCCGAGGTCGACGTCCAGGTGGAACATGCGGACGCCGGGGACCGCCTCGCCCGACCAGCCGAAGCCGAGGGCGGTGCGCAGCCCGTCGTCCGCCGCGCCCTGCGCGAGCACGACCCACCGGACGCGGATCCGCTCGACGCCGCCGGGGCGCCGCAGCTCGACGTCGGCGCCGTCCGCGTCCTGGCGGACGGACGCGGCGAGCACCGGGCGCTCCACCGGGACGCCGCGCGCGGCGAGCGCACGGGTCAGGACGTCCTCGGTGACCGGCTGCGGCAGGGTCAGCGGCAGCGGCCAGCGGCCGTCCTCGTCGGCCATGGAGTGCGCGAAGGACTCCCCGCCGAGGTGGAACACCTTGCGGCGCAGGGTCACGGCGGAGCGGGCCAGCTCGCCGACCGGCGCGCCCGCCCGGTGCAGGACGCCCAGGGTGCGGGGCCACAGCATGTAGCAGCCGGTCGCGGCGGCCGGCCGGGGCGTCCGGTCCACCACGCGGCACGGCACCCCGCGCCGGGTCAGTTCCAGGGCGGCGGTCAGGCCCGCGGGGCCCGCGCCCACGATGAGCACGGCGGTCGCTGCGTCGGTCATGGCCGGGACGCTAGGAACGCCGGATCGAGACCCGGTCGAGGGCGGCTGGGGCGAGCGGTCCTCGACCCGCCTTCAAGCCCGGCCGCCCAGCATCGGCGCCGGAGACCGACACCGAGGAGGCGGCGGGCGATGCACGCGAACACGGAGACCGGCACCGGGACGGGCACCGAGACAGGCACCGGGACGGGCACCGGGACGGGCGCGGAACGGCGGGCGGTGGCGTTCGTCGGGCTGGGCGGCATGGGCTCGGGCATGGCGCACGCCCTGCTCGAGGCGGGCTTCCCGCTCACGGTCCACAACCGGACGGCGAGCCGCGCGGAGCCGCTCACGGCGGCGGGCGCCGTCGCCGCCCCGACGGCCGGGGACGCGGTGGACGGCGCGGCCGTCGTCGTGGTCAGCCTCGCCGACGAGGCCGCCGTCGAGGAGGTCGTGTTCGGGAGTCTCGCGGGACGGCTGCGGCCCGGCGCGCTGCTCGTGGACACCTCGACCGTGTCGCCCGGCTACTCCCGGGACGCCGCCGGCCGGCTCGCCGCCCTCGGGGTGCGCCGGGTGGAGGCGTGCGTCGTCGGGAACCCGCTGATGGCCCGGGCCGGGAAGCTGCGGGTGTTCACGGCGGGCGACCCGGCCGACGCCGAGGCCGCCGGGGACGTCCTCGCCGCGCTCGGCCGGGAGGTCCGGCACCTGGGCGCGACCGGGAACGCGTGCGTGCTGAAGCTGGCGTTCAACGTGCTGCTCGGCGTGCAGGTCGCCGCGCTGGCCGAGGCGGTGACGATGGCCGAGGGCGCGGGCCTGCCCCGTGAGGAGCTCCTCGACGCGCTCACCGGCAGCGGCTTCAGCGCCCCGACCCTCGACTTCCGCGCCGGGTTCATGCGGTCCCGCGAGTACGCGCCCGCCGCGTTCCGCACCGCGCTGATGGCCAAGGACCTGCGGCTGGCGCTGGACGTCGGCGCGTCCGGCGGGACGCCGATGCCGGTGACGACCCGCGCCGCCGAGCGGTACCGGTCGGCGGCGGAGGCGGGCCGCGCCGACCAGGACGCCGCCGCCATCGTCGAGCTGCCCGGCTGACCGGCGGCCCGCCGCCGGGCGGGAGCGTCAGCCGCGCGCCTTCTTGCGGGCGTCGTGCCGGGCGGCGAGCGCCGACCCGACGAGGACGACGTAGCCGATCGCGCCGCGCGCCGCACCGTCCACGGCGGAGCCCGCGACGGTCTCGTCCATCCCCCAGGCGAGCGCGCAGGCGCGGCGCGCGGCGAACACCAGCACGGCGATCAGCACCGCCGGGACGACCGCGAGGACGGGCGCGAGCCGGCGGACCGTGTCCTGCGCGGCGGCGTTCCCGCCGTCCTCGCGGAGCACCATGACCAGCCCGCCGAGCAGGAAGAACACCATGATCCCGATGCAGAGCGGGCTCGCCACGAGGATGCCCCGGAAGTCCCCGCCGGACAGCGACAGCACCAGCCAGCCCACGGTGACGGCCGCCGCGCACAGGGCGGACATCTTCCACGGGAACAGGCGTACCGCCTCGCGCATGTGCTCTCCTCGCCTCACGGTCGGTGAACGACGATCCTCGCACGGGGCGGTCGAGGATCGGTCGAGAACGGCGGCGCCGATCGTTCCTCGACCGGGCGTCGAGGCCCGCCGCCCAGCATCCTCGGCATGGACGCGCAGGAACGCACCTCGGTACTGATCGTCGGCGGCGGTCTCGTCGGGCTGGCCGTGTCGGCCTTCCTGGCCCGGCTCGACGTGCCCGCCCTGCTGGTGGAGCGGCGCTCCGGGCCGTCTCCGCACCCCCGGGCGCGCGGGGTGAACCCCCGCACGATGGAGCTGCTGCGGCTGCTCGGGATCGCCGACCGCGTCCGGGCCGCCGAGTCGGCCCGCGCGCTGGCCGGCAACCACGGGATCGTCGCGGTCGAGACGCTGGCCGGGCGGCGGCTCGGCGAGCTGGCCGAGCCGTACTTCCGCGGCGTCCGGGACCCGGCCGGCCTGTCCCCCGAGTCCTGGTGCATGATCCACCAGGACGAGCTGGAGCCGCTGCTGCGCGACCGGGCCGCCGAGCTCGGCGCCGCGCACCGCTTCGGGACGGAGTACGTCGACCACACCGAGACGGGCGACGGGATCGTCGCGACGGTCCGCGACACGGCGTCCGGGCGGACCTCCGCGGTGGCCGCCGACCGCCTGGTCGTCGCGGACGGCGCGGGCGGCGGGCTGCGCGAGCGGCTCGGGATCGGGACGCACGGCCCCGGGGCCCTCGCCCGGTTCGTTAACATCGCCTTCACCGCCGACCTGACCGGGCCGCTGGACGGCCGCCGGTTCATCATGTGCTACACGACGGGCACCGGCACCCGGTCGGCGCTGCTGCCGGTCAACAACACCGACCGGTGGATGCTGCACGTCCTGCGCGACGCCGACGACGCGTCCCTCCCCGGGCCGGACGAGTGCGTCGCCCTCGTCCGCGCGGCGGCCGGCGTGCCGGACCTGCCCGTGCGCATCGACGGGGTCCTGCCGTGGGTGTCGGCGGGCCGCGTCGCGGACGGGTTCGCCGCCGGGCGCGCGTTCCTCGTCGGCGACGCCGCGCACGTGATGCCGCCGTCCGGCGCGTTCGGCGCCAACGTCGGGGTGCAGGACGCGCACGCCCTCGCCTGGCGGCTCGCGGCCGTCGCCCACGGCGCCGCCGGTCCCGCGCTGCTGGACGGCTACGACGCCGAGCGCCGCCCCGCCGCCGACCACGCGATGCGGCAGGCCGTGCTGCGGTCGCAGGACCGGCCCCGGTTCGTCGGCGGCGGCGACGCCCCGCCCCCGAACCCGGAACTGGAGCCGGACGAGAACGTCGTGTTCGGCCCCGAGCCGGACGGGACGCCGGGGCGCCGCGCACCGCACGTCGTCCTGCCCGGCGGGACGTCCACGATCCACCGGTACGGCACCCGCTTCGTGCTCGGCCACGGCCCCGCCGGGGACGGGTGGGGGCGCGCCGCCGCGGCCGCGGCGGCGGACACGGGCATCGACGTCGACGCGTACGGCGGCGACGACGCCTGGTGCGCGGCGCACGGCGTCGCGCGCGACGGCGCGGTGCTCGTCCGTCCGGACGGCGTCGTCGCGTGGCGGGCGGCGACCGGGCCGGACGACCCGGGCGCGCTCGCCGGCGCGCTCCGCGAGGCGCTCGCGGCGCCCGTCCCGGGGGCGGCGCGATGAGCGTCCGGGCCGCGTTCACCGGGCACGGCCCCTGGTACCGCACGCTGTTCCTCACCGACATGTGGGAGCGGTTCAGCTTCTACGGCATGCAGGCGATCCTCGTGCTGTGGGCGGCGGCGCCGGCCGCCGAGGGCGGGCTGGGGCTGGACGAGCCGACGGCCGCGGCGCTGTTCGGCGTCTACATCGGCGGCGTGTTCGTGCTGGCGATGCCCGGCGGCTGGCTGGGCGACCGGGTCCTCGGGGAGCGCCGCGCCGTGCTGTGGGGCGGCCTCGGGATCATGTGCGGGCACTTCGCGATGGCGCTGCCCGCGCGTCCCGCCGCGTACGCGGGGCTGCTGCTGATCGCGGCGGGCACCGGGCTGCTCAAGCCGAACATGAGCGCGCTGCTCGGCCGCTTCTACGACGCGGGCCGGTCCGTCGAGCGGGAGGCCGCGTTCTCGGTCTTCTACATGAGCATCCAGGTCAGCGCGCTCGCCGCGCCGCTGCTCGTCGGGTTCCTCGGCGAGAGCGTGAACTGGCACCTGGGGTTCGCCGCAGCCGGGGTCGGGATGGCGTTCGGCGTCGCGCAGTACGCCGCCGGGCGCCGCCACTTCGGCGAGGTCGGCGACCGGCCCGTCCGCCGCGCGGCGCCCGCCGAGCTGCGCCGGGTCGGGCTGGTGGCGGGGACGGTCGCCGGTGCGGTGGCGGCGCTGCTCGCCGTCGACGTCGCCGCGGGGACCTTCGTCCCCGACCACCTGATCGTCCCGGTCGGGCTGGTGATCATCCTGGCGGCGCCGGTCGCGTACACCGGGATGCTGCGCCGTCCCGGGCTGACCGCCGCGGACCGCGCCCGCGTCCGCGCGTTCGGGTGGCTGTTCCTCGCCGCGGCCGTGTTCTGGATGCTCGTCGGCCAGTCCGGGTCGGTGCTGAACCTCTTCGCCGAGCGGTCCACCGACCGGGACGTCCTCGGCTGGACGGTCCCGGCGAGCTGGTTCCAGTCGGCGACCCCGCTGTTCGTGCTGCTCGTGGCGCCGGTCACCGCGGTGGTGTTCCTGCGGCTGGGGCCCCGGTTCGGGGTGCGCGGCAAGTTCGTGACGGGGATGGCGCTGTCGGGCGCGAGCTTCGTCGTCATGGCGGGCGCGGCGCTCGCCGCCGGATCCGGGAAGGCGTCCCCGCTGTGGCTGCTGGCCGTGCTGTTCCTGCACGCCTGCGGAGAACTGGTGCTCGGCCCCGTCGGGCTGAGCGCCGCCGCCGACGCCGCCCCGCCGGCGTTCCGCGTGCAGATGCTCGGGCTGTGGTGGCTGTTCTGCGCGATGGGAATGGGCCTCGGCAGCTCCACCGCGCGCGTCTCCGAGGCCGTCTCCCCCGCCCTGTACTTCGCGGCGCTGGGCGTGCTCGCGCTGGCCGTGGCCGTCCTGCTCGCGGTCCGCGCCGGGTCGGCCGCCCGCCGTCTCGCCTACGCCGCGCCGGCGCCGACCGCGCCGGCGCCCGCCGACCGGACGGCCGGTCCGGCGGCCGGGCCGCGCACGACCGGCCCGCTGATCACCGACTGAGCAAGGGATGGGAACAACGTGAAGGCTCTGGTACTCGCCGGGGGCACGGGGTCGCGGTTGCGTCCCCTCACCCACAGCATGCCCAAGCAGCTCGTCCCCGTGGGCGGGCGACCCGTGCTGTTCCACGGGCTGGAGGCCCTGCGGGACGCGGGGGTGCGGGAGGTCGGCGTCATCGTCGGCGACCGCGGCGCCGAGATCCGGGCCGCGCTGGACGCGGTGGACGGGCTCGGCCTCGACCTCACCTTCATCCCGCAGGACGCGCCGCTGGGGCTCGCGCACTGCGTGCTGATCGCCCGCGACTTCCTCGGGGACGACGACTTCGTCATGTACCTCGGCGACAACGTCATCCTGGACGGCGTCGCCGGCATCGTCGGGGCGTTCGGCCGCGCCCGGCCCGCCGCGCAGATCCTGCTGGCGCCGGTGCCCGACCCCGAGCACTACGGCGTCGCGGAGGTGGACCGGTCGGGCCGGGTCATCGCGCTGGCGGAGAAGCCCGCCGAGCCGCGCAGCGACCTCGCGCTCATCGGCGTGTACGTGTTCTCGCCGGAGATCCACGAGGCGGTGCGGGCGATCGAGCCGAGCGACCGCGGCGAGCTGGAGATCACCGACGCGATCCAGTGGCTGCTGTCGCGGGGCCGCCCGATCGCGTCGCACCGGTTCGACGGCTACTGGAAGGACACCGGGCGCGTCGAGGACCTGCTGGAGTGCAACCGCGCCGTCCTGGAGGGCATCGTCCCGGACGTGCGCGGCAAGGTCGACTCGACCAGCGAGATCATCGGCCGGGTCGTCGTCGCGGAGGACGCCGAGGTGAGCGGCTGCCGGATCGTCGGCCCGGTGGTCATCGGCCGGGGCAGCCGCCTGTCGGGGACCTACGTCGGCCCGTTCACCTCCGTCGGCGCCGACTGCCGGGTCACCGACTCGTCGCTGGACTTCTCGATCCTGCTCGACGGCTCGACCGTGGACGGCGTCCGCGGGCTGCACGGCTCGCTGCTCGGCCGGGAGACCACGATGGGACGCCCGCGCGGCGCGCACACGGCGAGCCGCGTCGTGGTGGGCGACCACAGCAGGCTGCAGATCGGGGGCGTGCGGTGAAGGGGCGTGCGGTGAAGGAGCTCGGCACGGTCCTCGCCCTGGGCGTCCGGCGCTGGTTCGAGGGCCTCGCGTGCGTGACCGTCGCGCACGGCTGGCTGCCGCCGGACCGCGCCGCCGCGGGCCCTCTGCTGGACGAGCCGCCCGCCGGCCATCCCGAACGGCTCGTCGCCGGCGACGTCGAGTGGCACCGGGAGTGGGTGCGATGAGCGGGCCGGCCGTCCCGTTCCGCAGCGTGCTCATCGCCAACCGGGGCGAGATCGCGCTGCGGGTCGCGCGGACCTGCAGGGAGATGGGCATCCGGACGATCGCGGTGTACTCCACCGCGGACCGCGACTCGGCCGTGGTCCGGTTCGCCGACGAGGCGGTGCACATCGGGCCGTCCCCGGCGCGGGCCAGCTACCTGAACGTGCCCGCGATCGTGGAGGCCGCCGCGGCGACGGGCGCGGAGGCGATCCACCCCGGCTACGGCTTCCTGTCGGAGGACCCGGACTTCGCCGAGATCTGCGACGCGAACGGCCTCACCTTCGTCGGGCCGCCGCCGGCGCTGATGGCGCGGCTCGGCGACAAGTCCGCCGCCCGCGCGATCATGGCGGAGGCCGGGCTGCCGGTCCTGGGCGGCAGCACCGGCACGCTGGACGGCGCCGCGCAGGCCAAGGCCGTCGCCGACGACATCGGCTACCCCGTCATCATCAAGGCGACGGCGGGCGGCGGCGGGCGCGGCATGCGGGTGGTGGACGGGCCGGGCGCGTTCATGCGCGCCTACAGCGAGGCCCGCGCCCAGGCGCACTCGGTGTTCGGCGACTCGCGGGTGTACGTCGAGCGCTACGTGAATCCGGCGCGGCACGTCGAGGTGCAGATCCTCGCGGACGAGCACGGCGGCGTCGTCCACCTCGGCGCCCGGGACTGCTCGGTGCAGCGCCGCTACCAGAAGCTCGTGGAGGAGACGCCCGCGCCGCGGCTCGACCCGGCCGCCGCCGAGGAGCTGTGCGCGGCGGCCGTGCGGGGCGCGCGGGAGATCGGGTACGCGGGCGCGGCCACGTTCGAGTTCCTGCTCGACGCCGACGGCGCGTTCCACTTCATGGAGATCAACTGCCGGATCCAGGTGGAGCATCCGGTGACCGAGATGGTGACGGGCGTGGACGTCGTCCGCGAGCAGCTCCTCGTCGCCGCCGGCCTGCCCCTGTCGATGAAGCAGGAGGACGTGGCGTCGTCCGGGGTGTCGATCGAGTGCCGAATCAACGCCGAGGACCCGGCGACCGGTTTCCGGCCGACGCCGGGGCGGCTGGACGAGCTCGTCCTGCCCGGCGGCCCGTTCACGCGCGTGGACGCGCACGTGTTCCCCGGCGCGGCCGTCGCCGCCGAGTACGACCCGCTGCTGGCCAAGGTCGTCGTCTGGGCGCCGGACCGCGACCTCGCGATCGCCCGGATGCGGCGGGCGCTGGACGAGTTGCGCGTGTCGGGGCCCGGCGTCCGCACGACCGGGTCGTTCCTGCGCGACGTCCTGGACCATCCCCGGTTCCGGGACGGCTCGCACTCCACCGGGCTGGTGGCCGAGATCATGAGCGGGGAGGGCGGTCGTGGGTGACGTGCTGGGCGAGGGCGTGGCGCTGGTGGCGCTGCTGTGCACCGGCGTGGCGGCGGGTGTGCTGTTCGCGGTGGCGGTGAGCGTCGTCCCGGCGCTCGCCGCGCTCCCCCCGGACCGCTACATCGAGACGCACAAGCTGCTCGGCCGCAACTGGGATCCGACGATGCCGATCATCGTGCTCACCGCGACCGCGGGGCACCTCGTGCTGGTCGCGGTCGCCGACGGCGCCGCCGACCGGGTGCTGTCGGGGATCGCCGCCGCGCTGATGCTCGGCACCGCCGCCGTGTCGCACCTGCTGAACGTGCCGCTGAACCGCGCGGTCAAGGCGCTGGATCCGGCGCGCGGCGTGGGCCCCGACTGGTTCGACCCGCGCCCCCGCTGGCGGCGGTTCCACCTGGTCCGCACCGCGTTCGCCGTGCTCGGCTTCGCCTCCGCCGCCCTCGCCGTCGTCACCTGAGCACCCCCGCCGCCCCCGGCGCCCCCGCTCCGAAGCCCGGAGCGGGGGCGTTCGGCGTCCGCCGCGCCGCCGAATTCCCGCCAGTCCCTGCCCGACGACACCGCCGAACACGCCGAACTGCCCCGCTCCGGTGCCCGGAGCGGGGGCGTTCGGCGTCCGCCGCGCCGCCGAGTCACGGCCGGTGCCGGCCGACGGGACCGGCGAACGGCGCGAAGCGCCCCCGCTCCGGAGGCGGGAGCGGGGGCGGTCCGGGCGGTCGGCCGGCTACCGCGCCGGAACGTCGCGGACGGCTTCGCGGCCGAAGGCGCGGAAGCGGGCGCGGCGCGCGCGCACCAGGTCGCCGGGCGGGACGCCGTCCAGGTCGGCCAGCGCGTCCAGCAGCACGCGGCGCAGCCGTTCGGCCGCGCCCGCCGGGTCGGCCTGCGCTCCGCCGGGCGGCTCCGGTACGCAGCCGTCCACGATTCCGAGGCGCAGCAGGTCGGGGCCGCCGATCCGCAGCGCGCGGGCCGCCTCCTGCGCCCGTCCCGCGTCGTTCCAGAGGATCGCCGCGCACCCCTCCGGGCTGATCACCGAGTACACCGCGCCGGCGAGCGCGTACACCCGGTCGGCGACGCCCAGCGCGAGGGCTCCGCCGCTGCCGCCCTCGCCCGTCACCACCGCGACGACCGGGACCGGCAGGCCCGCCATCAGCCGCAGGTTCTCGGCGATGGCGAGCGCCTGCGCGTTCTCCTCGGCGGCGATGCCCGGGTAGGCGCCGGGGGTGTCGACGAGCGTCACGACCGGCAGGCCCAGCTTCGCGGCGAGCCGCATCAGCCGGGCCGCCTTCCGGTAGCCCTCGGGGCCGGCCATCCCGAAGTTGCGGGCGGACAGCTCCGCGGGCGTGTGCCCCTTCTGGTGGCCGATCAGCATGATCGGGACGCCGTCCAGGGTGCCGACGCCGCCGACGATGGCCGGGCAGTCGGCGCGGTGCCGGTCGCCGTGCAGCTCGAGGAAGCCGTCCAGCAGCGAGAACGCGTAGTCGAGCGTGGTGGGCCGGTCCAGGTCCCGGGCCGCCCGGACGGCCTCCGCCGGGTCCCGCTCGGGCAGCGCCTCGGGGTCGGTCACCGGCGCGCCGCCCGCGCGGCGCGGGGCCGCCCCGGGACGGCCGAGCGCGAGCAGCCGCCCCAGGGTGGGGCGCAGTTCGGCGCGCGGCGTGATCCGGTCGACGACGCCGTGCGCGGCGAGGAACTCCGCGGTCTGGAAGTCGGCCGGGAGTTCCTGGCGGATCGTCTGCTCGATGACCCGCGGCCCCGCGAACCCCATCCGGGCGCCCGGCTCGGCGAGCAGGACGTCCGCGAGCGTCGCGAACGACGCGGCGACCCCTCCGTAGGTGGGGTCGGTCAGCACCGCGATCGTCAGCACCCCGGCCTCGTCCAGCGCGGCCAGGGCGGCGCTGGTCTTGGCCATCTGCATCAGCGACAGCGCGCCCTCCTGCATCCGGGCGCCGCCGGACGCGGTGACCAGCAGGAGGGGGGTGCGGTCGGCCAGCGCCGCCTCGGCCGCCCGGGTGACCAGCTCCCCGGCGGCCGAGCCGAGGCTGCCGCCGAGGAACGGGAAGTCCATGACGGCCGCGACGACGGGCGCGCCCTCGATCGTGCCGCGCACCGCCCGGACCGCCTCGTCGGCCCCGGTCCGCTCGCGGGCGTCGCGGAGCCGTTCCGGGTAGGGCCGGACGTCGACGAAGCCGAGCGGGTCGTACGGGACGGCCTCGGCCGGCAGCGGCCGGACGGAGCCGGGGTCGAACAGCATCGCGATCCGCTCGCCCGCGCCGAGCCGGGCGTGATGCCCGCACTCGGAGCAGACCCGCAGGTTCCGGACGAACCGGCGGACGTACAGCAGCGTGCCGCAGGCGCCGCAGCGCACCCAGTCGGTGGCGGCGGCGGAGCTCCGGCGGACGTCGACGACGGTCACGCGGCGCCCTCCCGGTCGGCGGCGCCGCGCAGCCGGTGCACGACGTGCATCGTCGTCATCGACCCGCCGCTGCGGTACGGGTGGAGCTTCTGCCGGTGCTCCACGTGCTCGTCGCTGTGCTCGAACTCGCGGAAGCGCGGCTCGTCCACCCAGTCGCTGACGATGTAGTAGATCCCGGGCTCCTCCGCCGACCGCATGAGCCACTGCCCGAGGTTGGCGGGATGGCCGGTGATCACGTCGCCGACCGACCGCCACACGTCCTCGAACTCGGCCTCCACGCCCGGCTTGATCTGCATCCGGAGCATCACCCGGAACGCCACGGCGGGACGTTCCCCGGCCTGCACGGTCATCTGCTCTCTCCTTCGGTCGTCTCCACGACGAGGGCGGCGTTGAAGCCGCCGTGGCCGCGCGCCACGACGAGCGCGCGGCGCAGCGGGAGCGCGCGGGGCGCGCCGCGCACGAGGTCCAGCGGGTACGGGCACGGGTAGTCCCCGGCCGTCGCGGGCACCAGCCCGTCCCGCAGCGCCAGCAGCGCGGTCGCGACGTCCAGCGACGCACCGCCCGCGTACAGCCGTCCGGTGAGGGTCTTCGGCGCGGTGACGGGGACGCCCTCGGGGCCGAACACCGCGACGAGCGCGTCGGCCTCGGCCCGGTCGAGCTCGGGGTCGGCGACCGCGTCGGCGAACACCGCGTCCACCTCGGCGGGCGCCGCGCCCGCGTCGTCGAGCGCCGCGCGGATCGCCCGCTCCAGGGTGGGCGGGCGGTCCGAGCCGGGCGGCGGGTCGAACGTGGCCGCGTAGCCGGTGATCCGGCCGTAACCGGCGACGCCGCGCTCGGCGGCGTGCGCGGCGTCCTCCAGCACGAACATCGCGCCGCCCTCGCCGGGCGCGTAGCCCGCCGCGTCGGCGGCGAACGGCCGGTAGGCGGCGGCCGGGTCGTCCGCGGTGCTGAGCCTCCCGGTGGCCGTCTGCGCCGTCAGCCCGTACGGGCACAGCGACGCGTCCGTGCCGCCGGTGACGACGAGCCGCGTCCCGGTGCGCAGCAGCCGCCGGGCCTGCGCGAGGGCGTCCAGCCCGCCCGCCTGCTCGGTCGCGACGACGCCGCAGGGCCCGCGCATCCCGTGCCGGATCGAGATCTGGCCGGTCGTCGCCGCGTAGAACCAGGCGATCGACTGGTACGCCCCGACCGCGCGCGGCCCCCGCGACCAGAGCCGCTCGATCTCGCGCTGGCCGAACTCGGTGCCGCCGGACGAGCTGGCCGTCACCACCGCCATCTCGTACTCGGGCAGGTCGGCGGGGTCGGCGGCGGCGTCGGCCAGCGCCATCTCGGCCGCCGCGAGCCCGAGGTGCGTCCAGTGGTCGGTCTGCGGGATCAGCCGGCCCGGGACGCGCTCGGCGGCGGAGAAGCCGGGGACCTCGCCCGCGACCCGCACCGGGTAGCGGGACGGGTCGAACCGGGCGAGGACGCCCAGGCCGCTGCGTCCCGCCCGGGTGGCGTCCCAGTAGGCGTCCGTGCCGAGCCCGTTGGGCGCGACGATCCCGATCCCGGTCACGACCGCGTCGCGCGCGCTCGCGCCGTTCCCGGTCGCGCCGTTCCCGGTCACGCCGCCCTCCCCGGGCGGGTCAGCACCATCGCGGTCTGGAAACCGCCGAACCCCGACCCGACCGTCAGCACCGCGCCGGTGCGGTGGTCGCGCGCCTCCTTCGGCACGTAGTCCAGGTCGCATTCGGGGTCGCGGGTCTCCAGGTTCGCGGTCGGCGGCACCACCTGGTGCTCCAGCGCCAGCACGCAGGCCGCCGCCTCGATCGACCCGATCGCGCCGAGCGAGTGCCCGACCATCGACTTGATCGAGCTGACCGGCACCTCGTGGGCGCGGGCGCCGAGGCTCCGCTTGAACGCGGCCGTCTCGTGCCGGTCGTTCTGCTTGGTGCCCGACCCGTGCGCGTTGACGTAGTCGATGTCGGACGGGTCGAGCCGCGCCTCGTCCATCGCCACCCGGATCGCCTCGGCCATCTCGCGTCCGTCCGGCTTCAGGCCCGTCATGTGGTAGGCGTTGCTGCGGGCCGCGAACCCGGCGAGCTCGGCGTAGACGTGCGCGCCGCGCGCCTCCGCGCGCCCCGCCTCCTCCAGGACGAGCACCGCCGCGCCCTCGCCGAGCACGAACCCCTTGCGGTCCAGGTCGAACGGGCGGGACGCGTGCTCGGGGTCGTCGTTGCGCGGGGAGGTCGCCTTGATGGCGTCGAAGCACGCGACGGTGATCGGGGAGATCGGCGCGTCGGTGGCGCCCGCCACCATGACGTCCGCCGCGCCCTCCTGCACCAGCCGCAGCGCGTGCCCGATCGAGTCCAGCCCGGACGTGCAGCCGGTCGAGGTCAGCGACACCGGCCCCTCCGCCCCGACGCGCCACGCCACCTCGACCGCCAGCGTGCTCGGCACCATGTGGCCGTACAGGTGCGGGACGGCGTACTCGGGGTCGACGAGCCACTCGCGGCCGCCGTCGCTCAGCACGACGTACTCCTGCTCCAGGCCCATCGTGCAGCCGACCGCGCTGCCGATGCTGACGCCGGTGCGTTCGGGCACCAGGTCGTCCACGGCGAGCCCGGAGTCGGCGAGCGCCTCCTCCGCCGCCACCACCGCGAACTGCGCGGCCCGGTCCATCCGCCGGATCTCCCGCGGCCGCAGCCCGGCGGCGGCCGGGTCGAAGTCGACCTCGGCGGCGATCCGCGACCGGTATCCGGTGGCGTCGAACAGCGAGATCGTGCGGGTCGCGGTGCGGCCCGCCGTCAGCATCGCCCAGAACGCCTTCGCGCCGACCGCGCCGGGCGCCACCACCCCGACGCCGGTCACCACGACCCGACGGTCCGCCATCACGCGCCACCCACCTGCGGGCCGGCCTCGTCCGGGGCCGGCAGCGGCTCGGTGTCGACGTGGCCGAGGTCGGGCCGCGGCGCGAGCGGGCTCAGGTGGAACACCACCTCCGCCCGTTCCGTCCCGGCGTTCTCCAGCCGGTGCCGCACCCCGATCGGGACCATCAGCGCGTCGCCGGTCCGCAGCGGCACCGGCTCGTCCGCGACCCGCATCAGCAGCTCGCCGCGGACGACGTACAGGAACTCCTCGGAGTACGGGTGGTAGTGCTCGGACACGAACTCGCCCGGTTCGAGCGTCAGCACGCCGAAGAACCCGGAGGTGGAGCCGACGGTCTTCGGGCTGAGCAGCACCCGGATGTCGCCGCCGCGCCGCCGGTTCGCGGCGACGTCGTGCGCGCAGACGGGCCGGACGGCGGAGGCCGGCTCGACGGCGGCGGGCCGGGCGGGGGCGGTGGCGGCGAGCTCGGTCGCCTTGCTGGACGTCATGGTGTCTCCCTGGAGGTCGTCGGAACGTGTGCGCCCGCCGGTCACGCGGGCAGCGCCGCCGCGGCCTCCCGCAGCGGACGGTGCGGGGACAGCGCGGCGCGCTTCTTCAGCGGCTCCCACCAGTCCCGGTTCTCCCGGTACCAGCGGACGGTCTCGGCCAGCCCCTCCGCGAACGCGACGCGCGGCCGGAAGCCCAGCTCCTCGCGGACGCGCCGGTCGTCCAGGGCGTAGCGGCGGTCGTGGCCCTTGCGGTCGGCGACCCGGCGGATCCGGCCGCGGTCCGCGCCGACGGCGTCCAGCAGCAGTTCGGTCAGCTCGAGGTTCGACAGCTCGGTGTCGCCGCCGATGTTGTAGGTCGCGCCCGGACGGCCGCGCTCCAGCACGAGCTGGAGGCCGCGGCAGTGGTCGTCCACGTGGATCCACTCGCGGACGTGCCGCCCGTCCCCGTACAGCGGGACGTCCTCGCCGTCCAGCAGGTTCGTGACGAACAGCGGGATGACCTTCTCCGGGAACTGGTAGGGCCCGTAGTTGTTGGAGCAGCGCGTGACGGACGTCTCCAGCCCGTGCGTCCTGTGGTAGGCCCGGACGAGCAGGTCGCTGGACGCCTTCGACGCCGCGTACGTGGAGTTCGGCTCCAGCGGGTGCCGCTCGTCGGACCGTCCGTCCTCGACCGATCCGTAGACCTCGTCGGTCGAGACGTGCACGAACCGCCGCACCCCGGTGCGCAGGCAGCACTCCAGCAGCGTGTGGGTGCCGACGACGTTCGTGGTGACGAACTGGGCGGCGCCCGAGATGGACCGGTCGACGTGCGACTCGGCGGCGAAGTGGACGACGGCGTCGTGACCCGGCAGCAGGTCCATCATCAGGCCGCCGTCGCAGATGTCGCCGTGGACGAAGTGGAGCCGCGGATGGGCCAGGTTCAGGCTGTCGAGGTTCCCCGCGTACGTCAGCTTGTCCACGACCGTGACGTCGACCGGGTCACCTCCCGTCAGCCTTCCCTCCAGCGCGCTCCGGACGTAGTGCGAGCCGATGAATCCGGCACCGCCGGTGACGAGCAGCCGCACGGTTCTCAATCCCTCCGAAGTGAAGACGGGACGGACGTCCCTATGCGAGGAGACTCGGGGGCGGCAGTCGAGAGCCGTTCGAGACCCGCTGGACCGGCCCCCGGCCGGGGGCTCGACCGAGGCTCGACCGGCACCGAGCACGCTGGGCGGCGACAACCGAAGGGGGAGCCCATGCCGGAAGAGGCCATGCCGGAAGAGGCCACGCCGGAACAGGCCGCGCCGGAAGAGGCCGCGCCCGAACCGCCGCCGTTCCCGTTCCCCGTCCCGGACGGCCCCGACCCGGCCGCCGAGTTCGGCCGGCTGCGCGCGGCCGGGCCGGTCGCGCGGGTGCGGCTGCCGTCGGGGACGGACGCCTGGCTCGTCACCCGGTACGCCGAGAACCGGGAGGTGCTGGCCGGGACCGCGTTCAGCCGCGCCGCCGCGGCCGCGGCGGGGGCGCCCCGGCTGCGCCGCGTCCCGCTGGAGGCGGGGTCGATCACGACGCTGGACCCGCCCGAGCACACGCGGCTGCGCCGGATCGTGGCGGGCGCGTTCACGCACCGCCGCGTGGCGGCGCTGCGGGTCCGGGTCGCCGCGATCGCCGACGAGCTCCTCGACGGCCTCACCGCCGGGACCCGGACCGCCGAGCTGGTCGGCGGGTACGCGCGGCCGCTGGCGATGACGGTGATCTGCGAGCTGCTCGGCGTGCCCCGCCCCGACCAGGACCGCTTCGCCGCGCTGAGCGCCGCCTACCTGGGCGGCGCCGCGACGCCGCCGGAGGAGACCGAGCGGGCGGCGAAGGAACTGCGCGGCTACCTCGCGGAGCTGGTCGCGCGGCGGCGCGCGGAGCCGTCCGGCGATCTGCTGGGCACGCTGGTGCGGGCCCGCGACGACGACCGGATGACCGAGACCGAGCTGGTCGCGCTCGGCCTGACGATCCTCGTGGCCGGGTTCGAGACGTCCGCCGGGATGGTCGCGGGGTCGGTGCACGCGCTGCTGCGCCGCGACGGGATGCTCGACCCGCGGCTGGCGGACCGGGACGCGCTGGGCACGGCGGTGGAGGAGCTGCTGCGCTACGTCGCGGTCTCGGCGGCCGGGGGGACGATCCGGGTCGCGACGCGGGACGTGCGGCTCGGTCCCGCGGGGGCCGGGGTCACCGTGCGGGCGGGCGAGGCGGTGCTGCCCGCCACGACGTCGGCGAACCGGGACCCGGCGGTGTTCGCCGAGCCCGACCGGCTCGATCTGGCCCGCCGCCCCAACCCGCACCTGGCGTTCGGGCACGGGCCGCACCACTGCCTGGGCGCGTCCCTCGCCCGGGTGGAGCTGGAGGAGGCGCTGGCCGCGCTGGTGCGGCGCCTCCCGGCGCTGCGGCTCGCGGTGCCGGACGCCGAGGTCCGCTGGCGCGGCGGGGGGATGGTGCGCGGGCCGGAACGGCTGCCCGTCTCCTGGTGACCCGCCCGGTGACGCGGATGGCGGCGCGCGGCAGCGTGCTCCGCCCCCGCCCCCTGAACCGCCGGTGATGATGGCCCGTGTCCCGGACGGGCCATCATCACCGGTCCTAGCTGGCGCGCAGGCTCTCCGACAGCGACTCGACCACCTGGTCGCACACCATGATGCGGTGCAGTTCGGAGGTCCAGCGGTAGACGCGGTGCTCGGCGCCGGGGT
The DNA here is from genome assembly GCF_040679555.1 of Spirillospora sp. NPDC052242. Classification (NCBI taxonomy): domain Bacteria; kingdom Bacillati; phylum Actinomycetota; class Actinomycetes; order Streptosporangiales; family Thermomonosporaceae; genus Spirillospora; species Spirillospora sp. NPDC052242. The sequence goes on along the minus strand of NZ_JBFAUZ010000054.1, from coordinate 5,567 downwards.
CGGTGCCCTCGTACATCGCCGTCGCCCGCAGGAAGCGCGCGGCCGTGAGCCGTTCCAGCACGTCGGACGCCTGCGCCCGGTCGGTGCCGATCAGCGCGGCGCACCCCCGCGGGGTGAAGGCGGAGCCGGAGAGCAGGCTCAGCCAGCGCAGCGCCGTCCGGTCGGCCTCGCCGAGCCGCCGGTAGGCGGCCTCGAGCTGCGCGCGCAGGTCGAAGTCGGACGAGCGCAGCTGGGCGAGCCGCTGCCGTTCGACCGCGAGCTGCTCGGCGTAGGCGGCCAGGCTCAGGAACGGCAGCGCCGCGAGGCGCGCCCCGGCGGCGCGCACCGCGAGCGGGAGCCGCCCGCAGTACCGCACGATCCGGTCCGCCGCCTCCGGCTCGTCGGCCAGCCGCTGCCGTCCCACGACCCGGCCGAGCAGGACGCGGGCGGACTCGGCCGACAGCTCGCCGATCCCGACCTCGCGGTCCCGCAGCGGTTCCGGGGGGACGCCCCGCATCGTGGCGATCAGTGCGCAGCCCGGGTCGCGGGGCAGCAGGTCGGCGGTGCCCGGCCGGTCGCCCATGTCGTCCAGCAGGACCAGCGTCCGGCGTCCCTCGAGCCGCCGCCGGTACAGCTCGGCGCGGCCGGCGCGGTCCGGCGGGATCTCCTCGGCCGCGACGCCGAGCGCCCGCAGGAACCCGTACAGGACCATCGCGGGATCGGCGGGGTCGGTGCCGGAGCCGCGCAGGTCGACGTACAGCTGGCCGTCCGGGAAGGCGTCCCGGACCCGGTGCGCGGCGTGCACGGCGAGGGCCGTCTTGCCGGTCCCCACCGCCCCGGTCAGGACCGCGGCGGGCGCGCCGGTGCCGGCGGGCTGGCCGGACAGCATCCCGAGGACGGCGTCCAGCGACCGGGTGCGCCCGGTGAAGTCGGCGATGTCGGGCGGGAGCTGCGCCGGGGGCCGCGGCCCGGCGGGCGCGGCGGCGGGACGCGGCCGCGCCGGTCCGAGCGGCCCCCGGTCGGCGGTGCGGGGCAGGTCGAGCGACGGGTCGCCGGTCAGCACCGCCTGCTGCAGCTCGGCGAGTTCCGGGGACGGCTCCAGGCCCAGGTCGCCGACCAGCACCTCGCGCAGCGACCGGTAGGCGTTGAGCGCCTCCCACTGCCGGCCCGAACGGTAGAGCGCCAGCATCAGCGGCCGGTGGAAGCCCTCGTGGTAGGGGTGCTCCGCGGTCAACGCCTTCAGTTCGCTGATCAGCTCCCGGTGCCGGCCGCAGCGCAGGTCCGCCTCGATCCGCATCTCCAGCGTCCGGATGCGGCTCTCCTCGAGCCGGGTCACGTGCGCCTGCAGCAACCGGCCCGTCCGGACGTCCGCCAGCGCGGCGCCGCGCCACAGGCCCATCGCCTCGCTGAGCAGGTCCGCCGCCGTTTCGGGGTCACCGCCGTGCAGCGCCGCCCGCCCGCGCTCGGTGAGCGCCTCGAAACGGAACAGGTCGATGTGGTCGCTGGGCACCGCGGCCATGTAACCGGACGGCCGGGTGAGCAGGAACCGCTCCCCCGCGTCCGGCTCGAGTTCCTCGTTGATGATCTTCCGGAGCAGGTAGATGTAGGTCTGCATGGTGGTCATCGCACTGCGCACGGGCGAGTCGCCCCACAGTTCGTCGATGAGCGCCTCGGTCTGCACGATCTGGTTCGGATGGAGAATCAGGAAGCACAGCACCCTCCGCAGTTTTGGTGCGGTCGGAGTGATGTCTCGGCCGTCGTGGAGTACTTCAAGACCCCCGAGGATCTTGAATTCCATGCTGCCTCCATGGTGAAACCCGGGATCATCCGGCGATCCGCCGCGCCGGCCGACCGGATGTCGGCTCCGCCGGGGCGGCATCCGACGGATGCGGTCTCGGTCGAGACCTGGCGCCGGTGATCTCCACGCCCGGACAACGTGACGATCATCTGATAGCGCCGGTCGGACTTTATCAGGGCATATTTCGACAGTCCAGGACTTATAGCGCCAGGAGCCCGCAAAGTCGCTAATCGTTCGCAAACCCAAGACAATTGAAAGACGAACCTTCGGCGAGCGGAAGGGACTCGTGACAGATGACACTTGCGCCGCGAAGTCTCCCCGCCCGGGTTTCGGTCAGGGACCGAAACCAGATCGATGGCACGCTCCGACACCGGGACGCCCCCGATCCCCCGTCCGCCCGAGTCGGCTAGCGCCGTCGACAGATGCCGTCAGTGCATGACAGGGGCCCTCGAAATCCGGTCGGACCGAAACCCGTACCACGAGACGGGACGGTGGGCGGCCGTCAGGACCGCCGATGCGCCCGGGACCTCGCCCGTTTCTCGTTCCGGAGCGGATCCGGGGCGGCGCGGGAGCGATTCCACGCCCCGCCCCATGGTGTCCGTAATTGAATGAAATCCGGTATTACGGATTCTTGCGGGCCCGGCGGCGCCTCAGCCGAAGTATTCGACGAGGAAGGCGTAGGCGAAGGCTGCGAATTGGTAACACATCCGCCCCTCGCCGGTGTACCCCGTTATCGCGAGGAAACAATGCTCGGCCGCGACGGCCACGAGCGCCTCGGCGGCGCGCTCGTCCGTCTGCAGCGCCCGCGCCGCGTCCGCCACCGTGGCCGGGCCCGGCTCCAGCTCCGCGAGCCGGCGGACGGCGGCGCGCTCGTCCTCCGACAGGCGGGCGTACATCGAGGCGCACAGCGCCCGCAGCCGCTCGCCGCCGGCGCCCAGCTCGTCCAGCGGGCGCCGCGCGTGCATCAGCCGGTCGGCGAGCGCGCCGGCGGGCAGGGCCGGGTCCTCGCGCAGCCTCCCGGCGACGGCGCGCGCCGCGAGCGGGCTGCCCGCGCACAGCCGCGCGAGCCGCTCCAGCCCGCGCCGCTCCCCCTGGCCGCGCCGCCCGGCCGCGGCCAGCAACCGGACGAGGTCGTCGCGGGACAGCCCGTCCAGCCGCAGGACGCGCGCGCCCGCCAGGCCGTACAGCGGGACGCGGCCGGTCACCAGCACCGCGCTCAGCGGGCAGCCGGGCAGCAGCAGCCGCGCGTCCGCCGCGGACGCCACGTCGTCGAGCACCAGCAGCGTGCGGCGGCGTTCCAGCACGGTCCGCAGCAGCGCCGAGCGCTCCGCCGTCTCCGCGGGAAGCTGCCGGGACGGGACGCCCAGCGCGCACAGCATCCGCTCCAGCGCGGCGTCCACCGGCATCGGGTCGGGGCCGCTGCCGCCCAGCGGCACGAACAGCGTCCCGCCCCGGAAGCGCCGCGCGACCCGGCGGGTGATCTCGGCCGCCAGCGCCGTCTTGCCGATGCCCGGCATCCCCGCGAGCGCCACGATCGGGGTCGCGACCGCCGCCTCGCCGTGCTCCAGCAGCATCCCCACGGCGGTGCCGCGGTCGCCGCGCCGCCCCACGAACGGGTCCGGCACCGGCGGCGGTCGCAGCCCGCCCGGCGGCACGCTCCGCGCCGCGCTCCCGGCCCCCGGCGGGCGGGCGCCCCCCGCGCCGCCCCCGCCGGAGCCGTCCCGCCCGTCCGCGCCGTCGGCGCCGTCGGCGCCGTCGGCGCGGTCGTCGTCGAGGGCGAGGTACAGCCGCCGCAGCGCCTCCGACGGCTCCAGGCCCAGCTCGCCCGCCAGCGTGCGGCGGACGCGCCGGTACACGTCGGCGGCCTCGCGGCCCAGCCCCGAATGGGACAGCGCCGTCATGAGCTTGTGCGTCAGGCCCTCGTGCGTCGGGTGGTCGGCGCTGAGCCGCCGCAGCTCGGTGATGACCTCGCGGTGCCGGCCGAGCCCCAGCTCCGCCTCGATGCGCCACTCCAGCGTCGTCAGCCGCCGCTCCTCCAGCCGCATGGCGTGCGCCGCCAGCGACCCGCCGGGCGCCGCGCCCGCCAGCGCCGGGCCCCGCCACCACGACAGGGCCTCGGCCAGCGTCGTCCGCGCGCCCGCCGCGTCGCCCCGCGCCAGCATCCGCCGGCCCTGCTCGCTCAGCCGCTCGAACCGGCACAGGTCGAGGTCGTCCGGGGTGATCCGCAGCTGGTAGCCGCGCGACCGGGTCAGCAGGACGTTGTCGCCCCCGAGGATCCGCCGCAGCTTGTACACGTACGTCTGGACCGTGGACGCCGCACTGTGCGGCGGGCGGTCCCCCCACAGCTCCTCGATCAGCTCCGGGATCTGCACCACGCGGTCGTGGTGCAGCAGGAGCAGGGTCAGCAGGGCCTGCAGCTTCGGCGTCGTCGGCGTGACGTTCCCACCGTCGCGCCGGACGCTCAGCGGGCCGAGCACCCCGTATGTCGTTCGTCCATCGCTCATCGCACGGCTGCTCTCACGCGCCCCCCGTACCGGATGCCCGCACAGTCACACCGACTGCTCGAATCCCCCTCGAAGCCGCCTGGAAGGAAGCGGCGCGCCCGCCGCCGGACGGTCCCGTGACCTGCGGCTCGCCGGGAACTCCAGGCGTCTTCGAGCGTCCCGCGCGACGGTCCGGCCATGCGCGTGCTGATGACATGGACATGGCCGACCCACTACCTGCACATGGTCCCGCTCGGGTGGGCGCTGCGCGCCGCCGGGCACGAGGTCCGGGTGGCGTCCCGGCCCGGGCACGTCGCGGCGACCGTCCGCTCCGGGCTGCCCGCCGTCGCCGTCGGCCGGGACGTGGACGTGATGGCCGCCGCCCGGCGCAGCGCCGCGTCCGGCGACGGCGGGGCCGCGGACGAGCGGCGCTGGACGGCCCCGCACCGCGAACGCGTCCTGCGCGCCATCGGAACCTGGGCGCGCGTCGCCGACGCCATGGTGGACGACCTGCTCGATTTCGGCCGCGCCTGGCGCCCCGACCTGGTGGTCTTCGACCCGATGGCCTACGCGGGCGCGCTGGCCGCCGCCGCCCTCGGCGTCCCGGCCGCGCGGCACCTGTGGGGCGTCGACCTCGCCTACGGCGACCGCGACCGCGATCCCGGGCTGCTCGGCGACGTCCCCGAGTTCGGCCCGCTGCTCGGCCGGCTCGGGCTGCCCGGCTTCGACGACCTCGGCGACCTCACCCTCGACCCGTTCCCGCCGTCGCTGCAGATCCCCGCGCCGATCCCGCGCCGCACCCTGCGCTACGTCCCCTACAACGGCCCCGGCGCCGAGCCGGACTGGACGCTCGCGCCGCCGCGCCGCCCCCGGGTCTGCGTCACGTGGGGGACGACCGGCGGGCAGTACGCGGCCGAGGGGTACTTCCACGGGCCCGCCGCGGTGGCCGCCGCCGCCGAACTGGACGTCGAGGTGGTGGTCGCGACGACGCCCGAGCAGCGCCCGCTGTACGGGGACCTGCCGGACGGGGTGCGGGTCGCCGAGTCCGTCCCGCTGCACATGCTGCTGCGGCACTGCTCGGCGATCGTCCACCAGGGCGGCGGCGGCACCACGCTGACCGCGCTGGACGCCGGCGTCCGGCAGATCGTCGTCGGGCACCTGCCCGACCACCGGCTGCACGGGCACAAGATCGCGGCGGCGGGCGCGGGGATCGCGGCGAGGCGGAGCATGCCGGGGCGGAGGGCCGCGAGGACGATCGGGGGCGGGGTCGCGGGTGCGTTGTCGAGCTTGAAGCCCTTGACGGTGAA
>NZ_JBFAUZ010000053.1:0-67520 GCF_040679555.1 Spirillospora sp. NPDC052242 | reverse complement strand
CCGCGGCCCCGGGTGCTCCCGGCGAGGTGGCGGCCCAGCTCACCGAGCGGCTCGGGGGCCCCCGCGCGGGGCGCCGCCCACGAACAGGCACCCACCAAAAACGGGGGAACGGGCCCCACCCCCCCCCCGGGCCCCCCCGGCCCCCCCCGGGCCGGGGGGGCCCCGGCCGGGGCCGCGGCGGGCGGTGACCCCGCCGGTCAGCCGCTGCCGTAGACGCCGTAGCCCGTCAGGTGGCCGGCGCCGTGGCAGTTCCCGCCGAACTGCCAGTACCCGGGCCCCTGCTTGGGGCCGTAGCGCGTGCTGCCGTCACTGCATTCGGTGAAGGCTCCGTAGCGGCCCGAGTGGATGCGGACGTTGGCGCCCCAGGCGATGTTGTTCGCCCAGAGCCCGTCGTACTCCCAGCCCTTCAGCACGATCCGCTTGGAGGCGGCCTTGCCTTCGAGGGACTGCATGCCGGGCAGCGTCTGGCCGCCCTTGAGGACGGCGGCGGCGCCCTGCGTGGCGGCGGGTTCGGGCTTGGCGGTCGCCGATCCGGGGGCGGCGGCCCCCATGACCAGCAGGCCGGCGGCGACGACGGCGGCGGCCAGCCCGCCGCCGGCCGCTCTCGCGGTGGCGTGCATGACGTTCTCCCATCCGTCCCGCCGCCTCGACGGCGAGACTCACGTGGTCGGACGGCCCGGGGGCCGGCGTGTCTCGTGGTGGAAGCGGGCCCGCCCGCCGGGTCACCCCGGTGGACGCGTCCCGCACGGACACCGCCCACGCTTCCCCACCGCGCTGTCGTCCCGGTCACTGCCCGGTCACGCGCCGTCGCCCGTCCGGTGTCACCGGCCCCCAGGCGTCCCGCCGGCCTTGCCCGCGCGCAGCTGCTCCTTGGTGAGGTGCGGGTAGTGCAGGTCGAACGCGGGACGTTCGGTGCGGATCCGCGGGACCGCGTCGAAGTTGTGGCGCGGCGGCGGGCAGGACGTCGCCCATTCGAGGGAGTTGCCGTACCCCCACGGGTCGTCGGTGCCGACGTCGCGGCCCTTGCGGGCGGTACGCCAGATGTTGAAGAGGAACGGGAAGGTCGACAGGCCCAGCAGCGCGGCGCCCGCCGAGGAGACGAGGTTGAGCGTGGAGAACTCGTCCGGGTAGTCGGCGTACCGGCGCGGCATCCCGTTCACGCCCAGCCAGTGCTGCACGAGGAACGTGGTGTGGAACCCGATGAACAGCATCCAGAAGTGGATCTTCCCGAGGCGCTCGTCGAGCATCCTCCCGGTGAACTTGGGCCACCAGAAGGAGAACCCGGCGAACATCGCGAACACCACCGTGCCGAACAGGACGTAATGGAAGTGCGCGACGACGAAGTAGGAGTCGTGCGCGTGGAAGTCCAGCGGCGGGGAGGCGAGGATGACGCCGGTCAGGCCGCCGAACAGGAACGTCACCAGGAACCCGACGGCCCACAGCATCGGCGTCTTCAGGACGATCTGGCCCCGCCACATGGTGCCGACCCAGTTGAAGAACTTGATGCCGGTCGGGATCGCGATCAGGAACGACAGGAAGGAGAAGAACGGGAGCAGCACCGCGCCCGTCGTGAACATGTGGTGCGCCCACACGGTCATCGACAGGCCCGTGATGGCGATGCTGGCGAAGACCATCCCGATGTACCCGAACAGCGGCTTGCGGGCGAACACCGGGATGACCTCGGTGATGATGCCGAAGAACGGCAGCGCCACGATGTACACCTCGGGATGCCCGAAGAACCAGAACAGGTGCTGCCACATGAGCGCGCCGTTGTGGGACGGGTCGTAGATGTGGGTGTCGAGGGCCCGGTCGGCGAACAGGGCGGCGAGCGCGGCCGCGATGACCGGGAACGCCAGGACCACGAGCGTCGAGGTGAACAGGACGTTCCACGTGAAGATCGGCAGCCGGAACATCGTCATCCCCGGGGCGCGCATCGCGACGATGGTGGTGAGGAAGTTGACCGCGCCGAGGATCGTCCCGACACCCGACATGATGAGCCCGAGCGCCCACATGTGCCCGCCGTACCCGGGCGACCGCATGTCGTCCGACAGCGGCGGGTAACCCGTCCAGCCGAAGCTCGCGGCGCCGTCCGACGTCAGGAACCCGGCGATCGCGATGAGCGCGCCGAAGAGGAACAGCCAGAAGCTCAGCGCGTTCGTCCGGGGGAACGCCACGTCCGGCGCGCCGATCTGCAACGGCATGATGACGTTGGCGAACCCCGCGAACAGCGGGGTCGCGAAGAAAAACATCATGATCGTGCCGTGCATGGTGAACATCTGGTTGTACTGGTGGTTGCTCACCACCTGCAGTCCCGGCTCCGCCAGCTCGCCGCGCATCACCAGCGCCAGGATCCCGGCGAAGGAGAAGAAGGTGAACGACGCGACGAGGTACATGTAGCCGATCTTTTTGTGATCGGTGGTGCTGAGCCAGTCCGCGATGATCTTGCCGCGCGACGTCCGGGGCGGCGGGACCAGGGAACTCGCCGGCCCGGACGGGCTTCGCACATCGGTCATCGTCACTCCTGGGATGCGGGCATGATCGGCGGACGGCCGGGTCAGCGGCTCCCGAACGAGCCGGAGCACGCGACCGCCGCGCGCCTGGCGGCCCACCCGCCGGACCCCGCGAAACACCGTGCCGCCGACCGCGGTCGCTGCTGCCCTGCCCCGCTGATCAGCGACGACACCCCGCCAACGGGGCCATGACGCGACCTTGAACAGCTCCGCACCTTCGAGCGCCGCCGGTTACGCGGACCGTCCGCCCCAGGGCACCGGCCCGGCGTCGGCGTGACGCCCCGGACGCACGGCGGCGTGGCGCTGCCCCGGGCCCGGCCCCGACCGGGCGGCCAGCACGTCCGCGACCAGCCCCGTCGCGAACGCGTAGACGGACTTGTGCAGCAGATCCACCGCCAGCTCCCGCCGGGGCCACGTCTGCGGCGGCGCGCCCACGCCGGTCGCGTTCTCGAAGATCTGGTCGGCCGTCACCCGCACCACGGCGAACTTCGCCGACGACCACGGACCGCGCAGCCCCGCGTGCGCCATGACCGAGCGCAGCACCCCCAGCCCGGCCGCCTGCCCGACGTGCATGGCCCAGTTGGCCGCCGTGGGGCGCCGTCCGGGCGGGTCCGGCATGCCCGTCAGCCGTCGCATCGTCCGCCCGGGGACGTGCGAGTCGGGACGGCCCGTGAAACGCTGCTCGACGCGCTCGCCCAAGGTCATCACCGCGACCCCGGCCGTCCCGGCGACGAGCCCCTCCCCCAGAGTTCGCAACATGCGACGTCAGATACCCCGAGACGGCGTCCTACTCATCCCCGTGGCCGCCCGCCGTCCCGCCGGAGCCCGGCGCCTCGCGACGGCCGGTAGCGGGGGACCGCTGCGCGGGCGCACTTCGGGGGCGTACAGCACGCTCGTCGGCGCCCCCTGCGGCGCCGGCACGCCGGCGGCGGCGAACAGGCCGTCGTCGGCGAAGTCGAGGAGTTCGGCGCGGTGGAGCGGCCAGGGCTCGTGGGCGAACGGCAGGTACAGCGGCATGCCGTACCAGGGAGTGTGCAGGCCCCAGCGCGCGGTGACGAACTCCTCCACGGCGTCCGCCCGGTGGCGGTCCCCGATGCGCAGCGTGAACCCGATGCCGGCGCCCGCGGGCCCGGGGACGCGCCGGGCGGAGTCGTAACCGACGACGTCGCCGTAGCGGTGGCGGGTCACCGCCGACCACGCGTACGGAAGCCGCAGCAGCGTGCGCGCCGCGGCGACCACGGCCAGGCGGCCCGCCTCCATCGCCAGGAAGACGGTGCCGCGCCGGCCGTCCTCGCCGACGGTGTACAGCCGCACGTTGAGCTCGTCGAAATCACCGAGGTACGGCATCCGCAGCAGCCCGCCGAGACGGACGCCCGTCAACCGGAGGCCCACGACGCCGAGCCAGGTCGTCCCGTCCCGGACGTCCAGCCTCGTGCCCGCCGGGACGAGATGCCCGAGGTCGGCCGGGGCGTAGGGCCAGTGCAGGAAGGCCACGTCGCGCCAAGCCTGGGTCGACACCGCCAGCGGGATTCGTCTGGGGGACGCCGCCGTCACCGGCTCGACACCCGCGTCTGACTGGGAAGCCACACGCACGGCCTACCCGGCGACTCCCCAAGGATGCGGTGACCGTCGACGACCGCGGCGCACCGTCATCCTTCGGTCTCGTAGAAGGCGGCGATCGCCGCGGCCCGGTCGCGGAGGGCGTCGCGCAACCACTGCGGGGACAGGGCCTCCGCGCTCGCCGCGAGCCGCCACAGCGCCCACACGGCGTGCCTCGAATCCTGGAAGGACACCTCGAGCCGCAGCCATCCGTCCGCGTCGGTCTCCTCGGCGAGGACGGCCAGCGCCGTGCCCGCCACGTCCTCCCGCCGCTCCGGATGGACCCGCGCCAGCACGACCACCTGGTCGCCGCCCGTCCGGAACCGCGTGCCGCGCTCCTGCCAGGCCCGGTCCAGATCGACCCGGTCCGGCCGCTGCGCGGGCTCGGCGAGCTCCTCCGCGGCCACGACCCGGGACAGCCGGTAGGTGCGGTCCGCACCGGACCTCGTGGCCAGCAGGTAGCCCTGGCCGCGCACGGTGACCAGGCCGATCGGGTCCACCGTGCGCCACTCCGGCGCCTGCCCCACGGCCGCGTAGTGGATGCGCAGCTTGCGCCCGGCGAACACCGCGCGCCGGACCTCCGCCGCCACGGCGTCCGGCACCTCCTCGGCGGACGCCCGGCGGGACAGCAGGTCGGTCTCCGGCTCGATGAGCAGCCGCCGGGCCGCACCCGCCGCGGCGTCCCGCTGGCTCTCGGGCAGCGCGTCCACGACCTTGAGCATCGCCGACGCCAGCGCCGAACCGAGCCCGAACACCTGCGCGCCGCGCCGCGACCCGGCGACCAGCAGCGCGAGCGCCTCGTCGTGGTTCAGGCCGGTGAGCTCGGTCCGGAAACCCGGCAGCAGCGCGAACCCGCCGTGCCGTCCGCGTTCGGCGTAGACCGGGACGCCCGCCGCGGACAGCGCCTCGATGTCGCGCAGCACCGTGCGCGTCGACACCTCCAGCTCGCGGGCCAGCGCCGTCGCCGTCAGCCGGCCGTGCCGCCGCAGCAGCAGCACCAGCGAGACCAACCGGTCGGCGCGCATGCGCGAACGCTACCGAAATACACGACACAGGATGTCGTGATTCACTGGAAGGCTCCTCGACGCGACCGGAGAACGGCGGCCACCGGGCCCCGTACGGCGCATCGAAGGGAGCCGGCATGGCGATGGAACGAACGGCGGTCAACCCGTGGGCGTGGTCGGCGGAGCTGGGCTACAACCAGGGTGAGGTCGTCACCGGGAACACCCGGACGCTCTACTGCGCCGGGCAGACCGCGATGAGCGGCGACGGCAAGCCCCGGCACGCCGGCGACATGGCGGCGCAGCTCGCGCTGAGCCTCGACAACCTGGAGGCCGTGCTCGGCGAAGCCGGCATGTCCCTCAAGAACCTGGTCCGGCTCAACGTCTACACCACCGACGTCGACCGGCTCTTCGAGCACTACGGCGTCCTCGCCGCACGCCTGGGCGCCGCGGGGGCGGCGCCGTCCACCACGATGCTCGGCGTGACGCGCCTGGCGATCCCCGACCTGATGGTCGAACTCGAAGGAACCGCCGTCGCCTGACGTCCCCGGCCGGGACGGACGACGCGGTCCTGCGGCACATTTCCGCCATGTCGCCTACCGGTCGACGGCGACGGCACCACCCTCCTCGGGCGGGCCGCGGCGAACGCCGACACGCCGATGGTCGCCCTCCTCCTCGCCGGCGGAGCCGACCCGGATCGCCGCTCCCGGGGAGGCGCCACCGCGCTCATGCTCGCCGCGGACGCGGGCGCCATCGGAGCCGTGCTCGAACTCCTCGGACGCTCGTCCCGCACGTATCTGCGGGACGAGCGGGGCCGCAGTGCTCTCGACATGGCGCGGGCGTGGCTCGGTGTCGACCCGCAAGCGGAGCTGCGCCGACGCCTCGGCGCGGCGCCCACGGACGCGGTGACCGTCGAGCGTGAAGCCGCGGACGACGAAGGGCTGGGCTCGTCCGAGACGATCCGGATGCTCGCACCGCGCGGGCGCATGGAGATCCGGACGGGCCATGCCGCGGTGGCCACCGAACTGGAGCGGGCGCTCGGCGTCCGCGTGCCGTTCGGCGAGCTGATGGCCAGGGCGCTCGCGCACGACGACCCGGACCACGTCGGCCGCTGGTTCCCCGCGATGGCCCTGGCCGCGCGCGAGGACGCGGAGACCTTCGCCCTCGCCGCCGAAGCGGCCGCAGTGCCGTCGCGGCCGCGCTCTGGCAGTTCGCGCCCGCCGACGACACCACCGCGATCGAGACCCTGCTCGCCCTCTGCCGGGACCGGGACGCGCACGTCCGGCGGCTGGGAATGCTCGCGCTCGGCGACACCGGGGCGGACACCCCCGCCGTCCGCGAGGCATTGGCCCAAGGACTGGACGATCGCGACGCCCGGGTCGTGGTCCAGGCGGCACGCGCGCTCGGCCTCCGCGGCGACCGCCGGGCAGACCTCCCGCTCATGCGCGCCTTCCTCGACGCGTCGGAAGACGGGGACCCCCAACTGTCCCCGGCCTGGGACGTCCTGAGGAACTGGCCCACGGAACGGTTCGACAGGCTGCGCCGATCCCTGCCCTGACCGCGCCGGCCCCCGGCCGCAGGCGGCGGTAAGATCGCGGGGTGCGCATCGTCGCGGTCGCCGATACACACACGTTCCACCACGAACTCGCCGTCCCCGAGGGCGATGTCCTGGTGCACGCGGGCGACCTGTGCAGGCGCGGCGAGGACCTCCGGGAACTCGAGGACGCCGCGGACTGGATGCACGCCCTCCCGCACCGGACGAAGATCGTCGTCGCCGGCAACCACGACCGGATGTTCGCGGACGACCCCGAACGCGCCCGCGCCGTCCTCGCCGAACGGGGAATCGTCTACCTCGAAGACAGCGGAGCCGTGATCGACGGCGTCTCCTTCTGGGGCAGCCCGTGGCAGCCGGAGTTCAACGAGTGGGCGTTCAACCTCCCGCGCGGCCGTCCCCTGGCGGAGAAATGGGCCCTGATCCCCGCCGGGATCGACGTCCTGATCACGCACGGCCCCCCGCTCGGCATCGGCGACGCGGGGGCCATGCCCGGCCGCGAGGGCTGCGCGGACCTCCGCGCCCGCGTGCGGCACGTCCGTCCGAGGCTGCACCTGTTCGGGCACGTCCACCAGGACGGCGGCCTCTGGCACCACGACGGGACGACCTTCGCGAACGTCACCACATGGGAGTGCGAGCGCGCCCCGACCGTCGTCCGCCTGGACACCGAGTCCGCCGTGGGGGAGATCGTGCCGCCAGCCAATCCCTACTTACCAGATTGACTTAATAGGCTTCCTTGGTTCACGATCCTAGGGTGAATCCGAGTGAGGTCCTCACCGCGCGACTGCACGTCGATCTCCGACGGCAGGCCGGCGCGCTGTGTCCGCGCCGCTGACCCGCAGCCGTGTCCGACCTCCCGGAGGCCCACCATGACGATCACCGACAAATCGCCCGCCCGCATCGACGAACTGCGCCTTCTCGAAAACCCCCGCCTCGAAGACCTCGAGGAGTACCTGCGCGATCCCGAGGCCGAAGTACGCCGAGCCGCCCTCACCCGCCTGATAGCGAGCGCCCGCCGCAGACGCGGCCCCCGCGGCACCGGCGACGTCCTCGCCCGGGCCCTGGCCGACGAACACCCGGACGTCCGCCGCCTCGCCGCCACCGCCCTGCGCGACCTGCCCGAGGTCTACCTCGGCGACGACGGCGTCGAGGCCCTGCAACTCGCCACCCGTGGCCGTGACCCGTACGTCCGCGAAACCGCCGCCGACCTCCTCGCCAAGCTGACCGAGGGAGCCGGCGAACTGTACGCGCGCGGCCTGGACGACGGAGAGGTCCAAGCCCGGGTACAGGCCGTGCTCGGCCTCATCGTCCTGCACGCCGTCACCCGGATGATCGAGGCCGCCCACGACCCGGCCCGCGAAGTCCGCGTGGCCGTCGCCGACGGCCTGGCGCGCCTGGCGCACCCCGACGGACTGCCCGCCGTGGCGCACCTCCTCGACGACCACGACCCGGCCGTCCGGATCGCCGCCCTGGACGCCGCCGCCGAACTGGGCCCGTCCGAACACCTCACGGCCAAGGTGCTCTCGGCCCTCGACGACCCGAACTGGCAGGTCCGGCGGCACGCCGTCACCGCCCTCTCCCGCACGCCCCCGGACACGGCCGTCCCCCGACTAATGCACGCCCTGCACGACCCCATGGTCGGCGTCCGCCGCACCGCGATCCGTTCACTCGAACAGTGGGCCCGCGACCACCCCGGCGCCCGCACGGCCCTCACCGAAGCCCTGAACGACCCCGACCCCGGCACCCGAGCCCAAGCCCGCCGCTCCCTCCCCTAACCCCAGGCCGACCTCGGCGACGCGACCGTGCGGACCGGCGAGCAGCAAGTGGTTCAGCCTGCGGTCGCCGTATTCGAGGTCGAGCAGACGACCGGTAACGGCGAATCCGGCCAAGCCGCCGGATGATCCGGTATACGTCTTGATATGGAAGGGGCGATCATCAGGGAGATGCGGAAGGCGGACGCCGGCCGGGTCCTGGAGATCTACCAGGAGGGACTCGACACCGGGCACGCGAGTTTCGAGGTGGCGGCGCCGTCGTGGTCGGACTTCGACGCCGGGAAGCTGCACGAGCACCGGTTCGTCGCCGCGGAGGAGGCGGACGGCGAGGTGCTCGGCTGGGTGGCGTGCTCCCGGGTGTCTGGACGGAGCGTGTACGCGGGGGTCGTCGAGCACAGCCTCTACGTGACGGCGACCGCGGCCGGCCGCGGCATCGGAACCGCCCTCCTGGACGCGTTCATCGCATCAACGGAACGGGCCGACATCTGGACGATTCAGGCAGGAATCTTCCCGGAGAACGCCGCGAGCCTGCGACTGCACCGAAACGCGGGGTTCCGGACGGTCGGGGTGCGCGAGCGGGTCGGCCGCCATCACGGCCGGTGGCGCGACGTGGTGCTACTGGAGCGCCGCAGCAACGTGACCGGAGTCGCCTGACCGGGCACTCCGACGTCCTGTGCACACCATGTGCGCACCAGGCGAGGAAAACGGGCCGCTAAAACAGACCAGGGGCTTCGCCGAAGATCTTGCTTTCGGCGAAGCCCCTGGTCAGGTGGCGGAGGATCGGGGATTTGAACCCCGGATGGGCGTGAACCCAAACCGCATTAGCAGTACCATTCCAGGCTTACTCTGGCATGGTTTGCCGTATCGACGAGTCCACATTTCCCCAGCTCAGCGTCCATGTGATGCACCCCGATACACCGTAATCCACTGCAGTTCGTGCCCACCTCGTGCTCACCAACCGCCGCACGTCCAGGTCTGGGAACTGTATGCGCAGAGTGACTGAGTGACCATCCATCCCATGGGCAGCGGGGGGATGGCTCAGCCGCCGTCAACCGTACGGGACCGCCCCCGCATGCGCGGGGCCGACATGCGGGGGCCCACGTCGGCTTGGACGGCACGTGGACCATCCCCGCGTGCACGGGGCCGACTTCTGCCCCTGGTCCATGGGGCCATGTTGCCGCGGACCATCCCCGCGTGCGCGGGGCCGACCTCGAATACACCCGAGGGACCGGAACACCGTGCGGACCATCCCCGCGTGCGCGGGGCCGACCGAGTCCGCGCTTCGTGGAGTTCGTCCTCGGTCGGACCATCCCCGCGTGCGCGGGGCCGACGCCGGGCCGTTCATCACGATCCGCGCGGTGGTCGGACCATCCCCGCGTGCGCGGGGCCGACCGAATGCCCGACGGCCTCGGCCTGGTGCAGGACGGACCATCCCCGCGTGCGCAGGGCCGACCGGCAGAACCGGTAGTTCTCGAGGACCCGCGGGGGACCATCCCCGCGTGCGCGGGGCCGACGCCGGCCCGGCCCGCGTATAGGAGGGCGTTGGCGGACCATCCCCGCGTGCGCGGGGCCGACCTCTCGAAATCGGAGCTGCCGCACGCCTCGCACGGACCATCCCCGCGTGCGCGGGGCCGACGGCCTCGATGTCCGCTCGCCGCGCGGCAGCCTGGGACCATCCCCGCGTGCGCGGGGCCGACACGCAGCGCTTGTAGATGTCGAGGGCGGCGCGGGGACCATCCCCGCGTGCGCGGGGCCGACTGCCGTCCCACGTGAGCCGGACCGTCTGTGCCAGGACCATCCCCGCGTGCGCGGGGCCGACTCCTCCTGCAACTCGATGGTGAACTCGTAGGTGGGACCATCCCCGCGTGCGCGGGGCCGACGAGCTGACGGCGCTGCTGACCGGCGCCGCCGACGGACCATCCCCGCGTGCGCGGGGCCGACGCCTTCCTGGACCTGACCGCCGACTACCGGGAAGGACCATCCCCGCGTGCGCGGGGCCGACGCGGGCGCGGATCGCAGCGAGCCGCTCGCTCTCGGACCATCCCCGCGTGCGCGGGGCCGACGTTCTGGTGGGCGATGCCGTGGGCGCGGGACAGGGACCATCCTCGCGTGCGCGGGGATGGTCGCCCGGGAGACGCCGCGGCGAACCCCGTCGCTAGGACCATCCCCGCGTGCGCGGGGCCGACATCTGTTCAGGTCCTTCCAGAGATTGGGTCTGGGGACCATCCCCGCGTGCGCGGGGCCGACCTCCAGTCAGCATCGGCGGGCGGCCCCATCCGGGGACCATCCCCGCGTGCGCGGGGCCGACGCAATACGGTGGGACGCGATCGGGCAGAACGCGGGACCATCCCCGCGTGCGCGGGGCCGACACGCGGTGGAGAACCCACCGGCCGTGCCAGCACGGACCATCCCCGCGTGCGCGGGGCCGACGGCGGCTCGCCGTTCTCCTGCGGGGCGGCTGGCGGACCATCCCCGCGTGCGCGGGGCCGACGACGATCACGCTTCGGCCGCTGTCGGAGACGCAGGACCATCCCCGCGTGCGCGGGGCCGACTACACCGGCCGCATCACGGTCCCGACATCGCCCGGACCATCCCCGCGTGCGCGGGGCCGACCCCATGCCGGGGATCACCGGGCAGGGCACCACGGGACCATCCCCGCGTGCGCGGGGCCGACCGGCGTCATCGACTGGCTGACCGAAAAGCTCAAGGACCATCCCCGCGTGCGCGGGGCCGACCACATCTCGGCCGGGACTCGCCCCCACTCGTTCGGACCATCCCCGCGTGCGCGGGGCCGACAGCCCGGCCTCGCGCATCGCGGTCAGCCAGTCCGGACCATCCCCGCGTGCGCGGGGCCGACCCTTTTTGACCTGCGGTTCTATCCGGGAGATGGGCGGTTTTCGTTTAGTTGGTTTCTCCGTCGGGCGGTCAGGATGAGGCCGTCGAAGTCGACGGGGCGCCAGCGGTCTTTGCCGGCGGTGCGGACGGCCCAGCCTTGTTCGTTGGTGGCGGGTTCGACGAGGATGGCTTGGCCGTCGCCGATGCGGGTGGCCAGCAGTTCCCATAGACGGTCGCGGATGCGGCGGCTGGGGTTGCCGACGAAGACTCCGGCGTGGACCTCGACCATCCAGCGGGTGAGGTGGCCTCGGAGTCCTTCGGGGGCGGCGATGAGGACGATGACGGTGGTCATGTGGTCGGGGCGGGTTTGTCGGTGGGCGGGTCGAACTCGGGGCCGATGATGGCGACGTGCTGGGTGCCCATGCCCGGGTCGATGAGGTCTTCGGTGCCCGACCAGTTGAGTCCTCCGGGGACGGCGCCGGTTTGTTCGTCCCAGAGCTGGTTGATGTCTTCGTCGATGGGGATGCGGGCTGCTTCGTCGGGGGTGAGGAGCGTTTTGACGTCGTGCACGATGCGGCCCAGGAGTCGGTTTTCGGCTATGAGGTCGCGTAGGCCGGTGCGTGCGTCGCGTTCTTCGGTGAGTCCTTGGGCGGCGAGGTCGAAGGCGAGCGGAATGGTGTATTCGGCCTTGTACAGGTCCGCGATGTCCAGGACGAAGGAGAGCGCCGATCCGGTGTGGACGAACCCGAGGCCGGGGCTGGCGCCCAGGCCGACGATGACGGCGTGGCAGACGCCGTAGAGGGCTGCGTTGGCGGCCGACAGCAGGCGGTTGAGGTCGTCGCCGGCTGCGTGGGCGTCGCCGGCTTTGTATTCGCGGCGGGTCCAGTCCACGCCGGTGCGTTGAGCGTGGACCTTGTAGAGCTTGCGGATGCGGGTGCCTTCGCGGCCCCGTAGTTGCTGCATGGTCGCGGTGGAGACGTCTTCGCCGGGGAAGCGCATGGCGTACATGGCGCGGGCGACGTTCAGGCGTTCTTTGGGGCGGGTGACCAGGTACGCCTGGCGGTGCAGCAGTCCGGCGCCGCGGGCGGGTCCGAGGCCGGATGCGTATAGGCGGACGCCTTGCTGTCCGACCCAGCAGATCGCGGTGCCGGAGTCGCCCAGCAGGTTGACCGCGCCGTGGGTGATGCGTGTGCCGGGGCCGAGCAGCAGTACGGCGACCAGGGCCGCGGGGATTCGGACGGTTTCGCGTTTGTTGATGACGACAACTGCGTTCTCGTCGCGGTCGACGTGGCTTCGCTCGACGTAGACGCTGGAGACGCGGTCTTCGAGGCGGTGCAGGTCGTGCGGGTGTGCGCGCCACCAGATGTCGGCCATTCAGTGTCCGCCTCGTGGGGCGAGTGTGAGCAGGCCGCAGCCGTATGCCTTCGCCGGGCCGATTCCCTGCAGGAGGGCGCGGCTCAGGAGTTCGGTGTCGGTGACTCGCATGTGGCCTTGGAAGGTGACGGTGTGCAGGACGACCGGCTTGTGCGACTTCTTGCTGAAGGACAGACGGTCGCGGTTGAGAATCCGGACGTCGGGTGCAGGCGTGGAGTCCTCGAGGGGGAGGTCGGGCAGCCCCGGATCGGTGCGGGCTGGCAGGATCTCGAAGCCGTGCTTGGTTGCCCGGGCCAGGAGCCAGGCGAGTTGGGCTTCCGCGGTGCGGTGTCCGATGCGGAACGATCTGCGGGTGCCCTGGGCGAGCTGCTTCTTTTGGACGTCGGTCTGCTTGATGGGGCGGGAAGTGTTCTGCACGGGGTTGGCGGTCAGGCGGAAGTTGAATTCGCGGCCCACTGCCAGTTGCGCCAAGAGGGGGGAGTAGTCGGCGACGGTGTAGTGGTCTTCGTCTGCTGCGGGCCAGCCGGCGGCTTCGACCAGGTGGGTCCAGTCGGGTTTGGACGCGGTGAGCGCGACCAGGTAGGGGCGGTGGTCGTTGTCGGTGTCCAGGCGCCACAGCGATCGTTCGGTGTCGGGTGTGGCCGGGACGGCGGCGCAGACGTTGCTGTGCATGGCCCGTGGGTTGGCCAGCAGCGTGCGCGATTCCTTGCGCAGCGGGTTGATGCGGACGCGTGACAGGTAAGGCATCGTCGATTCACCAGCCCAGCAGCGCGAAGGGGTTGTGGTCTTCGCTGACGGGTCCGTCGGGGTCGGAAAAACCAGTGGGCGCCGAGATCCAGGAGTGGGAGACGCGCCGACTGGTGAAGCGGCGACCACGCGGATCGAATGACAGTGGCACGTCGTGGACGACGTCGTCTCCATCGGGAGATTCGATCGTCGCGGACAGTTGGATGTGGGCCGGACGGCCGTGGCGGCGCTGGAATTCTCGGCGTGCGGCCTGCCCGGCCTGCCAGGGCTCGCTCTGCAGTGCTTCGGGCAGCGTCCCGGGGCGCTGGCCGAGGACGAGCGGCTGGGTCGGCACGCAGGAGCGGCGCCCGAGCGCGAGCGGATAGGCGGGGCTGCGGACGGCTCCGGCGAGCGAGGTCACCAGGTCCGCCGGGCCGGCGACGCCGACGACGAACACCGCGTCCTGCAGGTAGAACCGCTGTGTCACGTGGGTGTGCTTGGCCGGCGATGTGGGCTTCTGGACGCCTTTGGCGTTCACGCCCGCCTGCGGCAGCGGCCGGCCCCGGTAGTCGCTGACGGTGTGGTAGTCGCGCAGCAGGGTCCCGGCCTGGTCCACGCGCACCCCGAGGGTCAGGCCGAGGAGCTCGTCGAACGGCTCGTTGCGGCGGCGTCCTTGCGCGGCCGCCAGCAGGCCGATGACCCCGGACTTGGTCGGCTCGGGGCGGGTCTCCCGGCGGTTGAAGCGGCTCTGGTCGCCCCATGACTGGAGGGGGCCGGCGAGCCGCAGGAGCAGGACGTGTGGTTCGTCGTTGGCCATGGCGGTGGTCCTCAGCTCTGCTTCCATGCCCGGGTCAGCGCCTGGTCCAGGCCGTCGAGCATCCGGTCGAAGGACTGGTTGGCGCCGAACGCGCGGGGGAGGTCTGCGTCGTCGTCGAACGCGTGCGACACGGCCGCGTGGAACGGCTGGTCCCCCCACTGCCGGACCGAACGCAGGTACTCCTTGGCGAGCTCGGTGGCGGACGCGGCGGCGACGCCGGACGTGGCGGTGGCCGAAACGGGGCGTTCGAACGCCGACACCAGGTTGACCGGCTGGTCGTCGCGGACGGTGACGGCCACCAGGCTCGGCCTCGTCCGGTGGGCGAAGGAGGTGATGTGGCCGGTCGGCATGGACAGCGAGAACGCGCGGCCGAAGCGGCGCACGGCGTCGAGCGCCGCGTCGACGGTGCCGCAGTTGGCGATGAGCTGGTGCACGCCGATGTTGGCGTACCGGTAGAGGGTCGCGGAGTTGAAGCCGATGTTGCCGATCATTCCGGCGCCGGTCTCGTCGGCCTCGTTGGCGTCGTCGACCGCCGTGTAGTAGTCGGATTCGAGGTCGACTCGGTGGGTCGACAGGGCGTGGGCGACCTGCGCGGCGGCGTCCACGTTGAGGGACGGGATGTCGGCGACCATGCGGCCGAACAAGGCGACCCCGATCGGATGGCCGGTCTTGAGCTCGTCGGCGATCTTCAGGTCCTTGGCGGCGGCGCTCAGCGCGTCGTCGGGAAGGTCGGCGAGCTCCGTGGCGCGGTCGGCGACCAGGTCGACGATCCGGTCGAGCTGTCCGTAGCCGTAGTACAGCAGGTAGGCGGTGTCGCCGGCTTTGCGCCCTGCCTTGATGCCCAGCGGCTCCAGCAACGCCCCGGCCAGCCGCTGCGCCTGCTCTTCCACCAGATCGGTGCGCGATTCGATGCGTTCGGCCAGCTGCTTGGCGATCTGCTTGGTGCGGGTCGACTGGTCGGCCTCGGGCAGGTCCCGGTCGAACTCGATGCGGGTGGCGCGCTTCCACGCCTGCGAGGAGACCCGGGATCGGCGGACGCCTCCGTAAAAGGCTTCCTTCGGGTTCCCCTGGTCGTCTCGGTTCAGGTTGGCCGGCGGGACGGTCTGCAGGATGTGGAACTCGACGTACTGGTGCTCGGGCATGGTGGCTCCTGGAGAAGATCGTGGGTGAGGGAAGTGGCGCGGCGTCTGCGGGTCAGGAGGCGGGCGCTTCGGGGGTGTCGGTGTCCTGCTGCGCCCAGACCTGGTACTCCACCGCCCAGCGGCGGCGAGCTCTGCGGCGACCGTCCTCGTAGTGCCAGTCGTGGATCAGCTGCATGAGCCCGTCGTAGTCGAGGGGCTGGTCGATGACGCGGAGCTGGTCGATCAGGCCGCGCAGCCGCATCAGCAGCGGTGCGGGACCCGTGGTCGTGGCGGCCGCGTTGACACGCGCGTCCACGGCCTGCGCGCTGAAGCGGCTGCTTGCACGCAAGAGGTACAGCGCCTTGCCCAGCGGCACTTTCGGGTGGTGCATCGATTTCTTCTTGGACTGCTGGTGCAGCCCATAGAGGGCGAGGGCGGCATGCTCGGCCTGCTGCTCGATGGACACCTCGCCGACCTGTGCCAGCCGGTCATCGATAGGGCAGGTGTAGAACCGCCACATGCGTGGCACGTCCCCCGCCGGACGTCCCAGCCCGGCGCGCAACGCGGCCAGGTCTTCTCCCGGTGGTGCTCCCAGCGGACGGCCCGTTTTCGGGTCGTGGGAGAGCCAGGTGCCGTTGGTGTCGACACGGTGCCAATAGCGCTGCGTCATGGATGCCTCGCGGAGGAGTGAGGGTGTGCGGTCGGCGCCGGCTCTAGACGGCGCGGGGAAGGACGCGATTGAGGCGTCCGTAGAAGTCGTTCACGGCGACGCCCAGCGGCAGGCCCGGCACCGTGGTCCCGTCGGGCTTGCGGCTCTCACGGCCGGAGAAGACGCTCTCGGGGACCGTCGAGTGCACCGAGTCGGCGACCTGCAGCGTCAGGCGGCGGGCGGTCGCCTCCCAGGCTTGGACGCCACGCTCGACGGCGTCGTCGTCGGCGACGTTCTGCAGTCCGTGCAGTAGGCGGCGGACGACCGGGTCCAGCAGGTGCAGCAACCGCTCGCCCGGGCGTTGCCCCTTGTCCCAGGGAATGGGGTCGAGCCCTGCGGCACGGCGAAGGTCCGCCGACAGGTAGTTCACGGCTTGGGCCAGTTGTTCCGCCTGCTCGACAGCGTCCAGCACGGCTATGTGGACGTCGCTGCCGGGCTGGAGCGCGGCGATCGGCAGCGGAGTCAGATCGTGCAGGACGTCCTCCACGATCGCGGACTGGTTCCCGTAGACCATGCCGAACGTCTCCACGCGCAGCGGGTATTGCTCGTCGATCGCTTCGTCGGCCTGCAAGCCGCGAATCTGGTCGAGAAGGTCGCTCGTCCGGAAGGAGGCGGTCTCGTTGGCCTCGACCGCGAGGAGCGATTCCATTCCGCGCCAGATCTGTTTACCGGGGGTGTGCCGGAGGGGACGCAACGGTGCGGACTTCTTGGCCTTCTTCGATGTCCGGTCGGCTCTCCAGGCGGTGTGCGGTTCCCAATCCGGGGTCGTGGAGAGCCGGTCGCCGGCGGCGACGAGGACGCGGGTGACCCGGATCCCGTCGTCGGTTTCCTCGGGCACGAGCCGGATGCGGCGGGACTGCCAGGTCCACAGGTCCAGCAGGCCTCGTGCCGTCCGGCTCTCCCACTCGGGCCCGATGGATCGGGTCCACTGCGGTTCACCGAGCCGTTCCTGCACACCAATGGGGACGTTCAGCAGGAGCGTCTCGTAGAGCGTCCGGCCGATTGGCATCACCACACCGAGTTGCCCCAAGGGCCCGGTGGGGTTACCGGTCGTCTTGCCCGACTTGGCCTGCGGGTCCCCGACGACGCCGGTCTTGATGGCGGCGGTGTCCCAACACTGGGCGTGCAACAGCCACAGCGCCGCCTTCGCGGGCGACAAGGCGGGAGGGTCACCCTCGGTCCGCGCGGAGAACAGCGGGACGTTGTTCCCGGTCGCCTCCACCGCGACCAGCAGCCCCGACCCCTTGGTCTCGTCCTTGGCCGTACGCAGCCCCGCGACCTGCGCGAAAGGCGTCTCGGGGTGCAACAGGTCGAAACGCTCCCGGTGCTGCTGCAGGTAAGCCTCGATCTTGCCCAGCTCGGCGGTCGTGAAGCCGTCCTGCGTGAACCGGCGGGCCCATGCCCGCCGGTCGTCCGGCACCCCGAGCGCGTCCACGACGATGGGGAGAAGCACCTGCCGGAACAGCGCCGGCAACTGCGTGGGGAGATCGACGACGATCTCTGTGACGTCTCCCGCGCGGCGCAGCACATCCAGCACACCGAACTCCTCGGTGGTCTGTGCATCACCGAGGCGCACGGACAGCCACGCGTCGTCGACCAGGTCGAACCCCGACATCGTCCACCTCATAAACAATCTCGTGTAGATGGGACGACCATAGGGAGGCTTGAGGAGCTATGCCGGTCATATGGCAAGGTTGGCCGGACGCGGCCTTTCGCTGGACAAAGCGGAGGTCGCGGCCCCGGCCGAGCAGGGGATGGCTCCCAATCTCGTGTGAGCTGACAGTTGGCCCCGCGGTACGCGGGGGAGAGCGGGGCGGCCTTGGCCGCTCCGCTCTCGTCTCAACGTGTGCCTTCTTCGACCAGGCCGAGGAGCTCGTCGTAGCGCAGAGTGTGGTCGCCGACCCGTGCCCGTCCGGAGGCGTCCAAGGGCAGCGCCCGGCTGTAGCGCAGCCACGGGTCGTCCCGCCACCCGTCGAGCGGAGTGAGTTCCTGCTCTGCGTCATCGGTGAGCTTGGACGGCAGGCGCACGGTCCCGCCCAGGACGTCGTCCAAGAGATCGCGGGAGGCGTCCCCGTGCACCCCCAGAGATCTACCCGACAGCGTGCGGAACCCTCGGTCGTCCTGACGCACCACGACAACCTCGACGCTCCGATCGCCGTCGCGCACCATGGCGCGGTGGTGCTCGTCGGGCAGGACGTCCTGTGTGCCTCCGCGGTGAAGCCCTTCCAAGGTTTGACGTGAATGTTCGCCAGCCCGGGTGAGCAGGAAAGGTTCGGCGCTCTCTGCGCGTGTGCGCTGCTCAACCGCCCAGTCGGTATGCGCTTCGCTATCTACCTGTTCCCATGAAGCGGGCACGACGGGACACTCGGGGTCGTACACCTCGGTAACCAGTTGCGGCACCTGCCCGGGGATCGACCAGCGCTTCCCCGCAGCGGCACAGACCAGAGCAGCCGTTCGCAGCAGCAGGTAGCGACCGTAGATTGCCTCGGCCGCCTTCACGAAGCGCGGAGGCTTGCCGCCCTGAGGGGCGAACCCAGTAACGATCACTCGTGGGTCACTGACCCCGTCGGGCCGCCGCACACCGGCGTGCCGATGGGTGCGGCCGACGCGCTGCAGCAACAAGTCCATGGGAGCCAAGTCAGTGACCAGCAGATCCGCGTCCACGTCGAACGACTGCTCGGCGAGCTGCGTCGCCACGAGGATCATGCGGTGCGGACGAGGAGAACCGCCCGGCTCAGGAGGCCCCAGCACCTCCAGGCAGTCCTCCGTCCGGTCGGCGCGGTCGGCCGCGCAGAGTCGTCCGTGAAGCAGGCGGACCTCGTCACCGAACACCTCGCGCAGTGCATTGAACGTCTGCTGAGCCCTTGGCACCGTGTTCCGAATGACCAAGGCACACCCACCGTCGGCGAGGCGCTCCCGAAGCAGGCTGGCCACCTGCTCACCTGATGCGCGCTCGTCTGGACCATCCGCCTGGTCATCGAACGGCTCGGGGAGAATCTCGACCGCTACCCGCAGATCGTTCCGCCAGGACCGGCTCGCCTTCACCACGTGGCCCACGCCTGAGTTGGAACGCCACACTGCCGTCACGCTCGGATAACCACTGGGCTCCGGCACCGCCGCAATCTCCGACGCAACGGCATCAACGGACTGGGCACCCGCGAGGTAGGCGGCCATCAGCGCTCGGCGCTGCGCCGGAGGCAACGTCGCCGACAAGAGCACCACCGGCACTCCGGCCTGCCCCAACCACCGCAGCCCCTCTGCCAGGAACTGGGACATGTACACGTCTGCGGCGTGCACCTCGTCGAGCACGACAACTTTGCCGGCCAAACCCGCCATCCGCAGCATGACGTGCTTGGTCCGAGTGGCGGCGAACAGCAACTGGTCGATCGTCCCCACGACGAACGGACTAAGGAGTCCACGCTTAGACCCCATGAACCACTCTGCCGGAGCACGTCGCTCCGGAACGACACCCGGTGACCCCCCACTGGAAGCGCCATACGGGTCATCGAGATCGAACTCGTCCTCGTCCACGCTGGTGAACCGGTCGTCCGGCGTGGCGTCGTCGGTGAGCAGTTCCCTCCACTGCTTGTTGAACATGCGCTTGCCGTGCAGAAGCGCGACCTGCGACGCCAACTCCGAGGCGATGGCCTCCACCCATGAACGGACATTGCTGAACATCGGGTCGCAGGTCGCCTGCGTGGGCATCCCGACGAAGACGCCATCCATCCCCCAGCGAGCAGCGAGCACTTCGGCTGCCACCAGCGCAGCCTTGGTCTTCCCCTCCCCCATGGGCGCCTCGACCACGACCAAGCCAGGCGCACCCATCTCACGGGCGACCTCCGCCAGCATCATCTGCGAAGGCCGTGGTTCCTCACCGAATCGCGCTTGAAAGACGTCCGGTCCTGGATCGGCGAGTTCGCCCCAGCCGCCCCGCAACCCCAACCGCTGCCACGCCGCCTCGGCCCGTTCGCGAGCGCACCGCATGCTGACCCGGGCCAGCGAATCGACACCCCGAAAGTGCTTCTGATCGCTGGCGATCCAGTCGGCCATCACCACAAACCCGCTGAGCTGCAACTGCACTGCACGGTTCGGAGTGTTGGCCGGCTCGACGCCGGCGACATCGGAGAACCCCAGCGCGGTCGTGAAGGCGTTTAGGAGCTCGAACCGCGCCTTCTCCCACTCCAGGCCTTGGCCCCGGAGTCGTCCGCCGACACGTGGCGGCTCGGGTTGTGCCCCACCGAGCGTGGGGAACAACCCGTGATGGCCTGCGATCAACGGCCACACCCAGTCGATGCTGGTCTCCGACCACCCCGCCTCCGCCAGACACCCACGGATCAGGCACCCACCTGCCCGATCGTGCCTCCAGCGATGCCGCCGGACCACACGTTGATCCCAGGTCAACCCTGCCCGACGAACGCGCGCAGCGCCGACATCGTCCAGATGCTGAAACGCTGGCGTCGCCTTACCGAAATCATGGATCCCGCACAACCACGCGAAGAACTGGCGCCCCCTCCCGAGGCCAGCTATGTCATTGACTGCCTGACGCAGCGACGGCGCCAGGTAGTGGTCCCACACGAGTTCTGCGACCGCCGCAGTGTCGAGCAGATGCTGCAACAACAGGTTGGTGCGTCCACCGCCCTTGCTCGCACTCTTACCCCAGAGCGCACCCAGCGGCGACAGAGGAGCGGAGCGCGAGGCAAGGTCTGGGGGCGGGCTGCCATGTCCATGGTCCGCTTGCGTCACAACGGGCAAGGTAGCCACCCCCACTGACAAACTGACGCCTGTGACTTCGCGACTCAACACCTTGAGATCGTCGACTAAGACAACAAGGGTGGGTTGCTCGACGCAACTAAATGAGAACACGCCCTCCCTCTGCTAACGTCCCAGCTCAGCAAGCCTCGGCCCCGCGCACGCGGGGATGGTTCCTCGATGGGTGCCCCGTCCTCGTCACTGAGCCGCTCGGCCCCGCGCACGCGGGGATGGTTCGCGCCTCTGCCCGGTGTCGCCCGGCGGGTCCCACTCGGCCCCGCGTACGCGGGGATGGTTCCGCCACGGACGGCAGATACGCAGCCATCGCGAACTCGGCCCCGCGCACGCGGGGATGGTTCCCGTCCGCCGCGGGCGAGGATGTTCGCCATGGCCTCGGCCCCGCGCACGCGGGGATGGTTCCTTCTGGATCTCGTCGACGTGGAACACGATCGGCTCGGCCCCGCGCACGCGGGGATGGTTCCTCGCCGCCCTCGCTGCCGCTGCTGTGCTGGTCCTCGGCCCCGCGCACGCGGGGATGGTTCGACTGCCGGGTCCGCGCACCCGGCCGCGATCTCCTCGGCCCCGCGCACGCGGGGATGGTTCCCGGCTGACGCTCCGCCCGGGGACCTCGACGGCCTCGGCCCCGCGCACGCGGGGATGGTTCGGGGGTGTGGCCGGACGCGGCGTGCCCGCGCTGCTCGGCCCCGCGCACGCGGGGATGGTTCGAGGGGCTCGTCCTCTCGGTCAAGCGTCGCGGCCTCGGCCCCGCGCACGCGGGGATGGTTCCCCCGAGCGGCCGAGGCGCGGGCGCAGCACGCACTCGGCCCCGCGCACGCGGGGATGGTTCCGCCGCGAGGTCGGCCAGGCGGGCGCGGCGGGTCTCGGCCCCGCGCACGCGGGGATGGTTCGGCCAAGGCCCACCTCGAACTCCTCTGCAGCCACTCGGCCCCGCGCACGCGGGGATGGTTCGCCGCGCCGGGCCCATCACCTGCACCTGCTCGGCCTCGGCCCCGCGCACGCGGGGATGGTTCGTCGATCGCCGACCTGGTCGCCTGCATGCGCACCTCGGCCCCGCGCACGCGGGGATGGTTCGCGCTCCGTGTCGAGGAGGGCATCACGCGCCACCTCGGCCCCGCGCACGCGGGGATGGTTCGCGGGTCGCTATCCAGGTCGTCAGGGTGAAGCTCTCGGCCCCGCGCACGCGGGGATGGTTCGGCGTTCGAGGCGCGCGCGGTCGTGGTCGGTGACTCGGCCCCGCGCACGCGGGGATGGTTCCCCGACACTCGGGTCCGGGTCGACGGCGCAGGGCTCGGCCCCGCGCACGCGGGGATGGTTCCAGGCCCTGCGCGCGGGCGCCGTCGAGCGTCGCCTCGGCCCCGCGCACGCGGGGATGGTTCGTCCGCTCTCCGGATCCGGAGCCGTTCGGCGGCCTCGGCCCCGCGCACGCGGGGATGGTTCCGCGCCGCGGCGCCGTAGCGCTTCCTCCTCGTCCTCGGCCCCGCGCACGCGGGGATGGTTCCGCGCGGGCCTGACCCGCGCGCCCCGGTCATCCCTCGGCCCCGCGCACGCGGGGATGGTTCGGAACTTGGATCCGCTCTCCTTGGCGGCATTGCCTCGGCCCCGCGCACGCGGGGATGGTTCTGTACGCGAGGTACACCGCCATTTGATCCTCGGCTCGGCCCCGCGCACGCGGGGATGGTTCCCCGGAGCCGTACCCGGGCCGTCAGATCCCCCACTCGGCCCCGCGCACGCGGGGATGGTTCCCTTCTTCCGCAGACCCCGCGGGCCCCCGGCACCTCGGCCCCGCGCACGCGGGGATGGTTCCCGGACGTGGGTGGTGGAGGCCGCCCGCTCCGGCTCGGCCCCGCGCACGCGGGGATGGTTCCCACCCCCACAATGAAGAGGTGGGCCCGGACGACTCGGCCCCGCGCACGCGGGGATGGTTCTGGCCGTTGACAGCTGAGCCCGTCCTTGTCCAGCTCGGCCCCGCGCACGCGGGGCGGTTCGTCGTCATAGGTCTCGATGTAGTCGGTCACGGCCTCGGCCCCGCGCACGCGGGGATGGTTCCCCGGCGATGATGCCTCGGTAGCCGTTGAGGACCTCGGCCCCGCGCACGCGGGGATGGTTCCGGATGACTTTTCGGCGGGCGGGGTCGATTCGGCTCGGCCCCGCGCACGCGGGGATGGTTCCCTTTTCACCCACCCGCCGGCCTCCAGCCGGTTCTCGGCCCCGCGCACGCGGGGATGGTTCCTTCTCGATCGCGTTGCTGATCCGGGTGGCCAGCTCGGCCCCGCGCACGCGGGGATGGTTCTCGACTTCAGGAGCCCGGCCGTCACCCTTCGCCCTCGGCCCCGCGCACGCGGGGATGGTTCCCCCGGGTGGGTCGGCGGGAACGCCGGGTGCGCCTCGGCCCCGCGCACGCGGGGATGGTTCCCCGCGGAGGCCACCGTCGACGACGTCGTTCTGCTCGGCCCCGCGCACGCGGGGATGGTTCGTGCTCCTCGGGGACGCGCACAGAGACGGCCCGCTCGGCCTCGCGCACGCGGGGATGGTTCCTGGCGTGGCCGGTCCGGGACGCCGATATCCGCCTCGGCCCCGCGCACGCGGGGATGGTTCGCGTTTGGGACTGGCGCGCCGACTGACCGTCCTCTCGGCCCCGCGCACGCGGGGATGGTTCCGACGGCAGCGACCCGTGGGCGTCCGTCCAGGGCTCGGCCCCGCGCACGCGGGGATGGTTCTTCCAGGTTCGGCGGGGTCGGCTTCCCGTCCTTCTCGGCCCCGCGCACGCGGGGATGGTTCCGACCAGTACGAGTACGCGCCCGGTGACGACCCCTCGGCCCCGCGCACGCGGGGATGGTTCCCCGCGCTGCAGGTAGTAGCGATGGAGTGCCCGCTCGGCCCCGCGCACGCGGGGATGGTTCCGCGTGCCCCGGTACCGGCAGGTCCGCCGCGCCCTCGGCCCCGCGCACGCGGGGATGGTTCGAAGCGTGCGGAGCTGCTCGCGGCCCCGGACGGCTCGGCCCCGCGCACGCGGGGATGGTTCCGCGTTGACCGTCATCACGCCGGTGATCGACGCCTCGGCCCCGCGCACGCGGGGATGGTTCCCGGACGAGCGACTGCCACTCACCCCGCGCCCGCTCGGCCCCGCGCACGCGGGGATGGTTCCGCGTTGACCGTCATCACGCCGGTGATCGACGCCTCGGCCCCGCGCACGCGGGAATGGTTCCGTCATCCGCACCGAGCTGCTGATCCCCGGCGCCTCGGCCCCGCGCACGCGGGGATGGTTCGTACCGGGCGGCGGTGTTCCAGGCGTCTCTGCCCTCGGCCCCGCGCACGCGGGGATGGTTCGCGTCCCGCTCGTCTCTCCCCCGGGGCCCGGATCTCGGCCCCGCGCACGCGGGGATGGTTCTGGACCTAGCGACCGTCCTTGACGAGACGTCTCCTCGGCCCCGCGCACGCGGGGATGGTTCCGGCAGGGCGCACGGGTTCTCGACGCAGAAGGGCTCGGCCCCGCGCAC
Source organism: Spirillospora sp. NPDC052242 (assembly GCF_040679555.1). Taxonomy (NCBI): domain Bacteria; kingdom Bacillati; phylum Actinomycetota; class Actinomycetes; order Streptosporangiales; family Thermomonosporaceae; genus Spirillospora; species Spirillospora sp. NPDC052242. Next base: position 43,237 of record NZ_JBFAUZ010000053.1, on the reverse strand, counting down.
GCGGGGATGGTTCGTCGCTGAGGGCCCGCTGCAGCTCTCCGAGGGACTCGGCCCCGCGCACGCGGGGATGGTTCCCGTGAGGGCGACGTCTGCATACAGGTTGAGGTCTCGGCCCCGCGCACGCGGGGATGGTTCTATCGGGCCCTGCCAGGAGGTCACCGAGGAAGGCTCGGCCCGGCGCACGCGGGGATGGTTCCCGGGACTGGCGCACGCACCCGGTCGGCCGCGCCTCGGCCCCGCGCACGCGGGGGTGGTTCGGTGTCGTACAGGTCGCAGGACCCGCCGGGGATCTCGGCCCCGCGCACGCGGGGATGGTTCCTGGATGGTGGCGATGACGGCGGGGCCGCCGGGCTCGGCCCCGCGCACTCGGGGATGGTCCGTCCTTCCGGTCGGCATGCTCGGCGTCGCGCTCGGTCGGCGTTGCGCACGCGGGTATCGTCCGGTATCCCGCCAGGAGGGCACCCTCGGCCCGCATGCGTGCATGGTCCGCCGGTGTCCCGCGTCGACGTCGATCTGCACCAATGAAATGACCGAACAGCGCTGTGAGCCCAGAATGCTCCAGACTCACAGCGTCCGTACGGTTCAGGCCGCCGAGGCGGCCTGGAGTTCGGTCGTTGCCTGCTGTGCTGTGAGCAGGTTGATCGGGCGGTGCGGGAGTGGTCGCGGGCCGTCGGAGTCGATGAGGTGGGTCGGTCCGTAGGGCCAGTGGCCAGCGATGAGCGGGACGAGGCCGGTGCCGGGCCAATTCTGGAGCGTGTCGTGGACGACGTCGGTGTCGGGGCCCGGGACCGTGAACCACAGCACCGTGGAGACGGTGAAGGACGGGCGATCGTTGACGTCGAGGGCACGGATGACGTCGGCCTCGAACTCCAGACGCTCGGCGGCCTCTTCGAGGGTGTCGACCACGTGCAGGCGCGGAGCGAGGCTTTCGACGAGGGTGTCGTCGAAGGCGTCGCCGAACAGGCACCTCAGATCGTGGCCGGTGGCGATGATCCACGAGACGCCGACCTTGCCGGTGAGGGCTTCGGTCAAGGCGGCACGTAGGAGTCCGTCGGCGCCGTCGCCGATGAAGCCGGCCCCGCGGGGCAGTCCGAAGGCCAGGGCCAGCGGTTCGACGGCATCGCCGCTGGGCGGGGACGGCGTCCGGAGTCGGCTGGTGATGCGCTGTCGAAGCGCCGTGCCGATGCGTTCCCGCGTGTGCGGGCGCGCCGGGGTCGTGTCGGAGGACGCGCACTGCTGCGGACGGTTGTTCGCCGTCGCGTGCTTGCACGGGCAGGTACGGGTGAGGACGTTCATGTTGTGACCTCCCGGGTCGGGTTGGCTTTCCGGAGCACGATGGAACCGGAAGTGCGCAGGTCAAACCCGTGATCGAAACTCGTCATGGCGAGAAGTGGTCAACCCCGTGCCGGTGCTTCGGCCGCTCGCCGACGTGAGATCGGCGATGGGGGCGGGGGTCCTGCCGCTGACCGCAAGGTTGACCACTTCTACTCATTGAGCAGAAACAGTCACTGACGGTTCTTGTAACACGCCGGTTCGGTATAGCTACTCTCTGTACCCGAGGAGGTGGCGCGTGCACATAGAAGCCGAGCAGACGGCGAAGCGGCTACTGAAGGACATCGTTCCCGACGAGTTGCTGGACCTCTACATGCGGCTGCTGCGAATGGACGGGTGTGAACAGGAGGAGGCAGCCGATCTGCTTGACGGTGTGGAGCAAGTAGAAGCCCTCGTCAAGGAAGGGATGGCGCTCGTGCGGTCCTCAGGTCCGGGACTGCCTCGGCGGCTGGTTCCGGTTCCCCCCGACCTGGCACTGCAGAGCACGCTCGCCGAGCTCTCGCGCCGGATGGTGGCAGAGCAGGAACGGCTGCTGACCGGCCATCGCCGCATGGCGGAGACCCACCCGCTGCCGGCCTCCATGGACGGCTCGACCGAGCGGCTGGTGCAGATCATCGTCGACCGCGAACAGATCGGACGGGTCGCGCGCGGCCTGATCAGCTCGGCCAGGCACGAGTGGATGACGCTGGACAACCAGTCGGTGGAACGCCCGATGGACGAACTGACCGCCGTCCCGCCGCCGCCATCGTTCGAGGGCCATGTCAGATGCCGGGCCATCTACGAAACGGCTTGCGCGGAGCATCCCGTCGGGCTCAAGACCATCGAGGTCGCGGTCGAAGCCGGAGAGGAGGCCCGGTTGCTGCCTCGGATCGGCATGAAGATGAAGCTGGCCGACGATGCCATCGCGCTGCTTCCGCTGACTCCGACCGGCATGACGGGTGCCCTGCTGATCCGCTCGTCCGTCATCATCGGTGCGCTTCGCGAGTACTTCGAGTTTCTGTGGGAGCGGGCGACGCCGTTCGGGGCCGCCAACCCGGACAGTCCGCTCTCCGACATCCAGAAGAAGATTCTGAACATGCTGGTGGAGGGGTTGACGGACGCGCAGATGGCCACGCGTGCGGGTGTGAGCATCTCGACGATCCGGCGGCACTCGACGGCCCTTCGCAACATGCTCGGCGCCGACCACCACTTCGCCGCCGGCGCCGCCGCAGTCCGGCGCGGCTGGATCAAATGAACGCGGAAAGGCGTGCCATGTCCTCCTACAGCGACTTCGTCCCCCGACACAGCTTCCAAGCGACCCTTGCCCTTTCCCCGGACGCCACGTGGATCGCCTACTCGGGGAATGCGAGCGGCCAGTTCGACCTATGGATCGTTCCCGTGGTCGGGGGCGAGCCGCGGCGCCTGACGCACCTCGCCGGGCAGGCGGTGCGCAACATCGCCTGGGCGCCGGACGGTAAGAACCTGGTGTTCACGGCCGATCGCGAAGGCGACGAGCAGTACCGCCTGTACCGCATCGGGCTGGAGGACGAGCAGCCGACCGACATCAGTACGGGCCCGCGTTGCCAACGGATCCTCGCGTCCTCCCCCTTCGACACCAGCGGCCGCTACCTGACCTACGCCGCCAACGACCGGGACCCGACCGTCCAGGACATCCTGGTCCGCGACCTGGACGACGAGAGCGAACGACGCTTCGTGCCGCCGCCGGGAGTGGTGTTCGAACCGGCGGAACTGTCCCCGGACGGGCGATGGCTGCTCACCGCGGGCTTCCGCAGCAACAGCGACATCGCCCTGTACCTCATCGACCTGCAGGGCGACGCAGAGCCGTTCTGCATCACCGGCGAGCACAGCGAAGGGCTGTACGAACCCGGTCCCTGGATGGCCGACTCCTCCGGTTTCCACCTGATCACCGACCGGTGGGGCGAGTTCAAGGCGGCCGCGCGCTACCTGATCGATGACGCCGTCATGGAGCCGGTCGTCCAGCACGACTGGGACGTCGAGCACATCGATGTCGCCGGTGACACCCTCCTATGGTCGGTCAACCAGGACGGACGATCCATCCTGCACGCCCGCCATTGCGGCGAGCCGCTGCCCCTGCCGGACATCCCCACCGGCGTCGTCGTCACCATGGCGCTCGGCCCCGAAGCCTCTCCCGTCGCCCTGCTCCTCGACACCCCGGCACGTCCGACGGAGGTCGCCGTCCTGGCCCCCGGCACCGGGTTCCGCTACCTCACCGACACCCGCCCTCCTGCTGTCCAGGCGGTCCGCCCCGTGGAACCCGAGCCGGTGACCTACCCGGCGTCCGGAGGCCGGCGCGTCCACGCACTCCTCTACCGCCCCGGCAAGCCCGGGCCGCACCCCGTCCTGCTCTTCGTCCACGGTGGCCCCGAGGCGCAGGAGCGCCCCCGCTACTCGCGCACCGGCCTGTTCCAATACCTGCTCGACAAGGGCATCGCCGTCTTCGCCCCCAACATCGCCGGCTCGACCGGCTACGGACGCTCCCACCAGCGCCTCATCTACCGCGACTGGGGCGGCATCGACCTGGACGACCTCGACCACGCCACCCGCTACCTGCAAGCGACCCCCGACCTGGACACCGACCGCGTCGCCGTCATGGGCGGCTCCTACGGAGGGTTTGCAGCCCTCTCGTGCCTGGCCCGCCTTCCCTTCCCATGGGCGGCCGGGGTGTCCTTGTGCGGCCCCACGAACCTGGTCACCCTCGCCCAGGCATCCCCGCCCACCTGGAAGCACTTCGTCGAAGCCATGCTCGGCGACCCCGTCACCGATGCAGACCGCCTCACCAGCCGCTCACCGGTGACCTACGCCGACAACATCACGGCCCCGCTCCTCATCCTGCAGGGAGCCCGGGACCCCCGCGTCCCCCAAGCAGAGTCCGACCAGCTCGTCACCCGCCTGCGTTCCAGGGGCGTCGACGTCCTCTACGAGGTCTTCGCCGATGAAGGCCACGGATTCACCAACCGCGCGAACGAGCTCCGGGCCTACGAGCAGGTCGCGGACTTCCTGATCCAGCACCTCCTGACGCAGTAACGACCGCGGTCTTTCCCGACGAGGCAACACGTGTGAGGCAGTAACCCGTGCTCAAGGTCCTTTCGCCCCTGGCTCTGTTCACCGAGCCTTCCGTCGCGCCGCTCTTCTTCGCGCGTCTGCTATCCAGCATCGGTGTGGGGTTCGGGCAGCTCGCCCTCGCCTGGGGCGTCATGGACCTCGGATACGGGCCGGGCGGTCTGTCGATCGTCCTCGCCTGCAACTCGGCCCCGGCACTGCTCGTCCTCTTCGGCGGCCTGGCAGGTGACCGCTTCCGCCGCCACCATGTCCTGATGACCGCCGAGATCATCACATGCGTCGCATGGCTCGGCCTGGGCGCATGCTTCCTCGTAGGGGAAGCGCCGCTGCTCCTGCTCTGCGGACTCGCCCTCTTGTCCGGCGTGGCCACCGCGATGTTCCTGCCGACCATCCGCGGCATCATCGCCGATCTACTCTCGCGAACCGGACGCTCAGCGGGCAACGCCCTGATCAGCCAGACCAAGTCCGTCGGGCTGCTGACCGGACTCGCGGCGTCCGGTTTCGTGGTCTCCATGCTCGGCCCAGGCTGGGCCGCCTCCACCCGAGGCGCCCTGTGCGCGGTCAGCGCGGTCCTCCTGAGTCGCCTCAACACCACGCGCTGGCACAACGATCGAACGCGCGTCCTGCGCGACCTGCGCACCGGCTGGCGAGAGTTCACCGCCCACCGCTGGGTGTGGATCCTGACCGTCCAGAACACCGCCGTCATCATCGCGACGGTCTGCTACGTCGACATCGCCGGACCGGTCTATATGGACGACGGCAACGGCGGAGCACGCGCGTGGGGAATCATCACGGCCACCGAGGCCGTCGGCGCGCTCATCGGCGCCTTCATCGGCGCGAGATGGAAGCCGGCCCGCCTCGTGCTCGTGGCCGCCGCCCTTCCGGCCGCCGGAGCCATCCCGATGGCCCTGCTTGCCTCCGGAACCCCCTGGCCCCTGATCGCCGCGTTGGGCCTCATCCCGGGAGCCTGCCAAGCGGTGTTCTACGTCCTGTGGACAACCGCGCTCCAGAACACCTTCGCTCCCGAGGTGCTCGCCCGTGTGAACAGCTGGAACATCATCGCCGGGTACGCGCTCATGCCCGTCACCCTCCTGGTCGCCGGACCATTGGTGAAGAGCATCGGCCCGCAGAGTGCCTCCCTCGGCGCCGGACTCCTCACCCTCGCCGCCACCGCAGGCACGATCGTGGCACTCCGCGCAAACTTCGGCAGGCCGACCACCGCCAAGCAGGCACCGGAAGAGGCTCCGGTTCCGTCCTGACGTGAAGCTCAGGAGTTCTCCCACCACGGCCGTGTGCCCTCGCGGGCGACGTAGTCGCGGAAGTCCATGTTGGCGATCTGTAGGTTGCACGCCATCGACCCGACCTTGCGGCAAGGCAGCACGGCGGGCTGCCCTGGGGTTTCGTACAGGTCGACGACAGTCAGCGGCCAACCGGGTTCGGTGAAGGTTCTGGTGTCGGCGAGCGCGACCAGCGTGGTGTGTTTCTCGGGCGGGACCAGTGCCGGAACCTGGCCCGGGTGGAGGTCTTCATAGGTCCGGTCGTCGACGACCAAGGCGGTCAGCGGGTAGTTCTCTACGTCGATCTCTTCCGGGTCCAGATCCGCGCCGACCCAACCGTCCTCGTCAATCCCGCCCAGTTCTGCGAGCAAAGCCTGCCACCCGTCCTCGTCATCGAAGGAGGTGCGGACGAGAAGAGCTTCGGTCGTAGCGGGCAGTGCCGGGAAGCTCCGGTGCGGTGTCCACGCCGGAGCGGGGAAAGCCGGGCGGCCGTCGTCGCCCTGGTAAACGCCGCTCGTGTCCATGTCACGCACTAGATGGTCGAACGTGAGCGTGCCTGCAAGCATCGCGGTCAGGATCTCGCCCAGCCGACCCGATCGGACGCGCACACCACGGCCGGGTATCGATGCCACGTCCACGAGCAATGGGCCGCCGCCACCGTAGACCACGAGGCTGTCCGCCAATACGACTACTGCCTGCGCCGAACCACCGGTCGGGACGAGTGCCGGCAGGTTTCCGCCGTGCATGCGGGCCCATCCCGTGTTCTCGAGCAACCTGAGCCGCACCTCACCGCCTTCCAGGACGAGCACATCGCCTTCGCGGCGGCCCCCGATCTCGTTTAGCAGGCTGCCCCACTGTGCCTTGCCGCCCTCGTAGCAGTTGGAAACCAGCAAGACCTCGTCATCCGCAGAGGCAGGAAGCTCCGGAAACGGCATGGCTCTCCTCGAAAGTCCGCAACAACCACTAATGACGGTCTCGGGCCATGGTGACCACCCGGTAGGACAATCTCGGTTCTGGAGGCGGCGGCTCTCGGGGTTGGCTCCTGCTCCAGACCCGAGGCATTCAGGGCCTGTCCAAGGCCCATCCACTCAGCAACTTAAAGCAATATGACGACACGCTGACGCTTATCGTGGCCACGGGAGGGTGTGTGGGGCAGGCTCGAGTCAGGTGGCGGGCAGGTCCGCCGTAGCGCTTCCGAGCTTGAGAGAGGAGTCCCTGGATGGTCCGACTCACGTTGATGCCGGAGGGCACCTCGCATGGACGAACACGACACTCGCACCGACGAGGACACCGAGCGGCTCGCTGGCGAGCTGCATAACCATGTCCGCGAACTCAACCGCCGCACCCAGGAAGGGCCGAGCCTGACGCAGCCGACGACGGCATACACGGTCCTGGGGAATCTGGCACAGGCCTCCTTCGGGCTGGCGCAGACTGCCGAGCAGCTCGACCTCTTCCTCGACCGGGAGCTTTCGGCCGGACGGCTCGGGCATGATCACGGCGAGCTCGTCGTCGCCGCCGTTCGGGCGCATGATGCGCTCGGGCGAGCGCACGAGTACGCGACCGAGCTCGGCGAGGCCTTCCGCCGTGCGCAGGGTGCACTGACATCCGTCCACAGCGCTGTGGAGGACGAAGCTCAGTCCCTAGATAAGGCAGAGGGGACCCACGCGACGGTGGCGGACCAGCCCGCTTCCGCTGAGTCTGGTGTCGAGCCAGCGATGAGGGACTTCCCTACACCCATCGGCGAAGTGCTTTCCGGAGAGGGGAAGGCGGACGCCGGTCCAGGGCAGCGTTTCTCGACATCGCATCCAGCGCGACCACGCCGTGAGCTGTGAGGGGTCGATAGTCGCCATGCGTTAGCCGTCGCCGCGTTCGGCGGGCGCCCGGCGGAGCTTTGGCGTTGGTCGCCGGGCTCCGCCGCCGCAGGGCAAGAAATGGAAATCGTGCACATATGGCGTCCGGACCGAGCGCGGTCCGGACGGCGGACGGGATCGAGCGCGATCCCAGAGGGGTGTGGCCGGTGGTCGGCGAGGACGGACGGACCCCGGCGGCGGCGCGGACGGTGCGGCGAAATCGGCGAACGCACCGGACGCCACGTCGCGACCGGTCGGTGAGGCGCTCGCTGTCGGAGGAGGAACACGCGATCGTAGCCGCGACGGCGGAGACCGAAAGACTCGCCATCGGCGCGTTCGCGGCACAGGCGACGCTGGCGGCGGCCCGCGGCAGTGCGCGTCCCGAGTACATCGCGCTACGTGAGGCGCTGGCGACGGTGATGCATGCGGCGGGCCAGGCCCAGCGCATCGGAGTGAACCTCAACCAGGCGGTCGCGGCCATGCACTCCGGCGAGCCACCGCCGCAGTTGCGGTGGTACGCCGAAGCCGCTGCACGTGCAGTCCGCAAGCTGGACGAGCTGGCCGAGGACTTGCGGCTACGGCTGCCCTGATCGAATGGGCGGAACGTGATCGGGAAGGTGCTCCGCGGCAAGCGAGTACAAGGGCTCATCCGCTACCTGTACGGCCCCGGACGCAACGGAGAGCACCACGACCCTCATATCGTGGCAGGTTTCCGAGACCCCGCCGCGCTGGAACCTGCGGCGAACACGGCAGGCGTCCGGGACTTTCGGAAGCTCGATGGTCTGCTCTCCCAACCCATGGCCCTCCTGGGAGACCGGAACTACCGGAAACCGGTGTGGCACCTATCCCTGCGAGCCGCGCCGGAGGACCCCGTCCTGACGGACGAGCAGTGGGCCGAGGCCGCGCGCGAGGTGATGGCTCGCACCGGTCTGGCACCGGCCGGCGGTACCGCGGGCGTCCGATGGATCGCCGTGCGCCATGCCGACGACCATGTGCACATCGTCGCCACGCTGGCACGAGAGGACGGCGACCGTCCAGAAGTCTGGAACGACGGCTACCGGGTCCGAGACGCCTGCCAGGCGATCGAGGAACGCTACGGTCTGCGGCGGACGGCTCCGGCGGACCGGACGGCGGCGCGGCGGCCCAAGCGCGCCGAGACCGAGAAGGCGGCCCGGAGCGGAAGACCGGAGCCGGCGCGCAGCATCCTACGGCGGCACGTCCTCACCATCGCGGCCGCAGCGCGGACGGAGGACGAGTTCTTCGCCGGCTTGCAGACCGATGGTGTGGTTGTTCGGAAGCGGTACAGCACGCGCTCCGCCGGAGAGGTGACGGGGTACGCGGTCGCGCTCGCCGACGATCTCGCCGCCTCCGGACGGCCCGTCTGGTACGGCGGCGGGAAACTGGCGAGCGACCTCACGCTGCCCAAACTGCGTCACCGTTGGACTCCGGAACGGCGGCCCTCGCCCGGGCACGGTCCGCTGTCCGGACGGGACGTGTCAGCGCGGACGGCGTGCGCCGTACTGCGGACGGTCGTCCGCCGGGCGGCGGACGAAGCACGGACCGTCGACGCGTTCCTTCGCCGACTCGAGCAAGACGGATTGCTGGTCAAGCGACGATTCAGCCAGTCCGAACCGGACGAGATCACCGGCTATGCCGTCGCACTGCCGATTCGCTCCGACGGCGAGGAACCGTTGTGGCTCTCCGGCGGTCGGCTCGCGGCCGATCTGTCCCTTCCTCGCCTGCAACGGCGCTGGAGGGCTTCGCTGCCTGTCCCACGGGACCGCGTGCCCGGCAACGATCTCTCCCCCGAGGAGCGGCAGTCGTTCTACGAGGACGCGGCCCGTGCGGCGGCCTATGCGACAGCGCAGCTTCGCAGGCACATGGTCACGAACCCGTACGCCGCTCAAGACGCCTGCTGGGCGGCCTCCGATACCTTGCACGTTGCAGCCAAGGCCACCGGAAACCGGCATCTCCGGCGCGCTGCCGAGGCCTACGACCGTGCCGCCCGTGCACCGCACGGTCGCATCCCTAGGTCGAACTCCGCGGGAAACGCCCTGCGCACAGCGACTCGGTTGCTTGTGCTGGCGGGCTGCAAAGATCCAGGGACGATCACGGTCCTCATGCTCGTGAGCAGTTTGATCGCGCTGTTGGACACCATCGCCCACGTCCGCCGACTCCAGCGTCTGCAGGCGCAGGCCGATGCGGCTCGAAGAGCCGTCCAGCACCTCGGCCGCGTTGGAGCAACGACCGGAAGCCCCCTGGGCCGAGATGCTGCGTTCGAACGCAGGTTCACATCAGGCCGTCTTGCCGTGGCCGACTTCCCGCGCTCGTGGACACCCTCACTTGGGGCGGTTCCACGAGGATCGATGGGCGGTGCGCCGCCCCCTGCACCTCGAAACCGAAGTCGAGGCCGGTGAGTTGTTGCTCCACCTCGGCGGGCGCAGCCTTCTGATCAAAGTTGCCTGACACGCCAGATGATCCATGTTGGTTGACCATCTCGGATCGCTGATGCATCGTCACATCAACGACTTTAGTTAACGAGCGCTGAGTTCATCAGCCGACGTCACGGGGGATCGCTGATGAGGCAGAGAGTCACCGGGCAGGTGGAGCTCAAGAGGCGGCGTGCTCGTCTGCTCCGCCTCCACTACGAGCTGAAGTGCAACGGTGCGAAGGTGAGGGTCCGTAAGCCGCGAAACGGGCGCTGGCAGTTGAGGGTCCGGAGCGGCGGATGGTCGGAGACCGTCCTGTGCGCGGGCGCCGAAGACACCTACGTCTACGTGACCGCCCACGGTCGGCTGCTCGGCACGACCGACGAGGTGCGGCACGTCGCTCGCCTGCTGGCCTGGATGGGCGAGAGGCGTCAGCGTTGACCTCGAACCATGGAGGGGAAGCGCCGCCTTCCGAGCCGCAGACCGCGGCTACCGACGATGGGGTCACGAAGGCGATGTCGCCGGACGGCATGCGAGCCACGGTCGTCAAGGTTGTAGTCATCGTCGTCGCTCCCCTGACTCTCGCTCTCGCGGTACTCGGCGGCGTCGGGTCCTTCGCGACGGTTCGGGAGATGGCCGAGCCGCACTTTGGCGAGCTGGCCTGGATCGTCCCTGTCGGCATGGACGTCGGGATCCTGATCCTGCTGGCGTGGGACCTGTTGATGGAGTACCTCGACCTGCCGTGGCCGGTGCTCCGCTGGGTGGCCTGGGCCTACATCGCCGGAACGGTCCTCGTGAACATCGCGGCGGCGGGCGGAGATCTGGCCGGAAGCGTGATGAACGCCGCGATGCCGATGCTCTTCATCACCGTTGTCGAGGGAGTACGGCACCTGATCCGGCGCTGGGTCGGCCTGTCGTCCGGCACGCGCGTGGAGCGGGTTCCGGCAGCGCGCTGGATGCTCGCGCCGATGTCCAGCCTGCTGCTGTGGCGCCGCATGGTGCTGTGGCACATCACCGGATATAGGGAGGGCCTCGAACTGGAGTACCGGCACCTCCTGGCGGTCTCGGAGCTCAAGCAGCAGTACGGCCGATGGGCGTGGCGGTGGCAGGCGCCGCTGACCGAGCGGTTGTCACTGCGAAGGTTGCCCGACGAGTTGACGGCCGGTCTCGCCGGCGGGGAACGGGCAGTCGAGGAGAAGACGCCTGAAGGGGACGACCTGATGGCCATCGCTCGCGAGCTCTATCAGGAGGTCGAGAAGGCGGGTCTCCGCTTCACCCGAGACCGCCTCGGGCATCACTTGCGGGAACGCGGCCACACGATCGCTAACGATCGGCTCGTCGAGATGATCGCCGCCGTTCGTGCCGAAGCGGCCAAGCGAGGTTCGGCATGACGGCCCCGGATCCGGAGGAGCAGCAGCGGCGACTGGACGTTCTTGAAGGCATCGCCGCCCACGCGGCGGTCCGCCTCGTCAGCGGGAAGCTGCCGTGGAACGTCTGGCTGGAGAACGCGAGCCAGCATGGGCGGTACGGGTTCACCAACACGTTGCTGATCCCGGCGCAGAGGCGAACCGCCACCGACGTCCGCTCGTATGAAGGATGGCGGAAGGTGGGGCGGCAGGTCCGCAGGGGAGAGACCGGGATCCGCATCCTCTCGACGCGAGCCAAGGTTCGCTCGGTTTTCGATATCGAGCAGACAGACGGCAACCCCTTGGACCTACCGGCAGAGAGGCTCCCCGAGGGGTTGGAGCGGCTGCTGCAGATCGCCGCAGACCTCGACCTCTACGTGGACCGCGGGCGAGGCTGGACGTATCTCGGACGTCCAGGTCGGCGGCTCGTTCTCCCTCCAGAGTTGGACGACGTATCCGCCGCGTCCTTGCTCGCCCACCAGTTCGCACACGTCATCCAGCCCAAGGGGCAGTTGGATGGCGCCCACGGTCAGCCCGCGGGATGCCATGGCGTCCGCCGCGTCATCGCCGACTCGGTCGCCTACCTGTTGCTCGCCGAGATGGGGCTGCCCGTCGACCACCTGCGTTTCACACCTGCGGAGTCGTGGGCGGGAACAGACGCGCGAGCAGCTCCTGCCGCCGCCGTCCGAGCGGTCGGGGAACGCATCGTCAGTACGGCCATGAGACTCTGGCGTCGGCTGGAAGATGGTTCACCGAAGCCAGCCGTAGTTCCGGCGACCATAGCCGTTGGTGGAGCGAGCGAGGCACCGCGCGAGACGTCAACGCTGGAGCCCGGCAAGCAGGCAAGGCCGAAGCGCGAAGAGCTGCTGGCCGCGCTGGCTGACGCCCACCGCTTCTACCGGCGGAACCTGCTCGGTAGTTGGGGCACCGGTTACCTGTCCCGCCGTGGCTTCAGCGCGAAGGTCCAGGAGCGTTGGGAAATCGGGCAAGCGCCAAGGGCACAAAGAGCGCTTGTCCGGCACCTGCGCGAGCTGGGTCATGACGACCGCACGCTCGTCGAAGCCGGTCTCGCGCGGCAGACGGACGATGCGGAGCCCTTCGACGTGCTGCGGGATCGCGTGCTGTTCCCGCTCCGTGACCGTGAAGGCGCGGTCGTCGGGTTCATCGGTCGCCGACGGGACGAAGGCAAGGGGCCCAAGTACCTCAACACGCCGGTGACGGCCCTGTTCAAGAAGCGCGAGCTCCTCTTCGGCTTGCATGAGGTGCGTGGACAACTCGCAGGTCCCGCGCGCCCGCTCCTCGTCGAGGGACCGCTCGATGCGATCGCGGTCAACACCGTCATGCCGCAGACCTACGCGGCGGTCGCACCATGTGGAACGGCGATCAGCCCAGCTCACCTTGGCTCCCTCGCGGCCATCGCGGACCTCGACGCCCAGGGACTCGTCATCGCACTCGACGGCGACCCGGCCGGACGAGCCGGAGCCGTGCGCGCATGGCGAACCTTCCAAGACGTCACCTGGCCGATCGATGCGGCCGTGCTTCCGCACGGCCTGGACCCCGCCGACCTCCTTTCCAACGATTCACGCCACTCCGTAACTGGGGCACTACAATCAGCAGCACCTCTGGTCGACCTGGTAGTCGATGAGACGATCGAGCGGTTCGGGGGGACGCTCGAGTTCATCGAGAGCCGGCTGACCGCGGCACGGGCCGCCGCACGGCTCATCGCTGATCTGCCGCCCACCCAGATCAGTCGGCAGGTCGTCCGCGTCTCCGTTCGTACCCAGGTGGAAGTCACCGAGGTCACCGCCGCCGTCGCTGCAGCCATCAGTCCGGAGCCGGGCGTCGCGCCGGCCGCGGATGACTTCCCTTTACCGCCGCTAGCAGACAGCGGCCCAGCGCCGCGCGCCACTTCGGGACGCGCACCGGAACCGTCCCGGCGATCCCATTCCAGATGACGCACGAACAGTGGAGAACGACATGACCCAGCAGCACCCCGATCCCATCAACGAGGGGCTCACCCACAGCGGCCAGCGGATCGTCCAGATCGTCACCCTGGCCGTCGGCGCCAAAGAAGCATGGGACCGGCGCCGCAGCCGTTTAAGGCTCGCGGAGCAATCCGCCGAGGCACATGCGCGGAGGACGGCTCTGGCCGAAGCCCAATCCCGATGGTCGCCGGCGCACGATCGCAGGTGGCTCCGCCAGGCGAGCCTGCTCGACGTCGCCGAGGTCTGGGGCGCGGCCGTCCCGTACGCACCGGAGAACGCGTCGGCCGCTTCAGCCGTCGGCAAGTGCGAGGAACGGCTGCGTGAACTGCATCCGCATGCGATGAGCCACTACGACCGCATCCGGAACGAGAACAAGGACCCGCTCACTGCGATGCGTGAGGCTGCGCCCTTCTTCAGCCGGGATCCGAACATTCACACAGGCGAACCGGCTGCGCCGCGCCAGGCACTCCACGAAGGCATGGGAGACAACTGGGCGGCCACCATGCACGGCCCCGACCGCACGGAGTGGGATGAGGCCCGCCAGGAGCAGCGTGGGCGCCAGATAGCGGACAACCTCAAGGCTCGGCTCCAGGCCGAGGGCCGGGAGCCCGAACCAGAGGAGTTGCGGACGGTCCTGGAGGTCACCACCAACCTGCCGGAGCACATCATCGCCAGGGCCGTCCCGGTACCCACGGAATCCGCTCGGCAACGCGGCGCCTTCGGCTGCGGGCCCGCCGCCGAGGACTTCCCGTTCCCCATTGACGAGGCGCTGGCGATGACCGCGAAGCAGCCCGTCCAGACGTCACCAGCGCGGCGTCCCGATGCCCTCACACCGGACCGAAACCGCCGACGGAACCTCTGAGCATCGATTGGAGAGCAAGAATGATCTCGCAGCTCCCGTCGGACTGGATCTTCGGGCTGGGACTCATCACGCTTCTGGTGGTGCTCGCCGTCCTGCCGACGTTCATCGCACTCGCGCGAGGCGCGGACGACCTGGCGTATATCGTCCTGCTCAATGTCCTGTTCTGCGCGACCGTCATCGGGTGGCCCATCGCCCTCTACTTCGCGATCCGGTGGCCGCGCCGCTACCCGCAGCCAAGCCGGAGGTCGACCGGCGAGCTGCCCTCACCAGCGGTCGCCGCAGGACGACAACTCCGCCCCTGCAAGAGGCCCTAGTGCGTGATCTCTCAACCGCTGACAACGGCTCCGCACGGGCACGGCCTGTGGTTTCGCAACTCAAGGCTCCAAGATCGTCGACTAAGGTCGCCAGCATAGGTTGCGTGACGCAACTAAATGAAAGAACGTCTCCCCTCTGCTAAAGTCCCAGCTCAGAAAGCCTCGGCCCCGCGCACGCGGGGATGGTTCGGTGTGCTGCAGGTGCGGGATGTCCTCCCGCCCCTCGGCCCCGCGCACGCGGGGATGGTTCTCCGCGCGGATGTCCGCCGGGGTGTCCGTCCGGCTCGGCCCCGCGCACGCGGGGATGGTTCCTGGTACATCGCCTGCGGCGCGAGCCCGGACCGCTCGGCCCCGCGCACGCGGGGATGGTTCGTTCGCGCACGTCTCCAAGAAGGTCGACGAGGCCTCGGCCCCGCGCACGCGGGGATGGTTCTTCGGGCGGCTTTGGGGTCCCAGATCATTTGTGCTCGGCCCCGCGCACGCGGGGATGGTTCCCATTTTGGCAAGGCCGAACTCGCATCCATCGCCTCGGCCCCGCGCACGCGGGGATGGTTCGCCGACGACGACCGGCTCCCCGACAGCGAGGCGCTCGGCCCCGCGCACGCGGGGATGGTTCCCCGATCCTCATCGGCGGCCCCTACCAGTACCGCTCGGCCCCGCGCACGCGGGGATGGTTCCGTGATCGGGGACTTCGATCGGGCGGGGGCGGTCTCGGCCCCGCGCACGCGGGGATGGTTCGTGATGCAGATCAGCCGCAAGATCCACGAGACCCTCGGCCCCGCGCACGCGGGGATGGTTCGGCGCTGAAGGGGCAGGGGTACGGCGTCGTCCCCTCGGCCCCGCGCACGCGGGGATGGTTCGGGCAGCTTTGACGGCCGCGACTGTCATCGGTCCTCGGCCCCGCGCACGCGGGGATGGTTCGGGGACCAACGTCCCGACCGAGGACACCAAGCGCTCGGCCCCGCGCACGCGGGGATGGTTCGCACTTTTCGACCGATCACAAGGACGGGCAGGCCTCGGCCCCGCGCACGCGGGGATGGTTCGACCGGGTTCGACACGGTGCGCGGGTCGCAGGCCTCGGCCCCGCGCACGCGGGGATGGTTCTTGATCCGGGCGCGGACCGACGCACGCGAGGCGCTCGGCCCCGCGCACGCGGGGATGGTTCGAGTTCGCCCCGGCCGGCCCCAACCCCTGATCACTCGGCCCCGCGCACGCGGGGATAGTTCCCGCCGGTCGACTGAGCAGGCGCGTGACAGCTTCTCGGCCCCGCGCACGCGGGGATGGTTCGCCGCCGTCGGTGCGGACCGGGATGGCGCGGGCCTCGGCCCCGCGCACGCGGGGATGGTTCGCCACACCGGGTCGGGGCACAGGGTGAACGCCTCTCGGCCCCGCGCACGCGGGGATGGTTCCCTGTGTGCACCGGTTGCAAGCTGTGCGCACAGCTCGGCCCCGCGCACGCGGGGATGGTTCCCCTGACGCTCATGCTGTGCGGGCCGGGCGAGCCTCGGCCCCGCGCACGCGGGGATGGTTCGAACGTCGCGTAGGCGTCGATCGCGCCGCGCGCCTCGGCCCCGCGCACGCGGGGATGGTTCGCAGGAGGAGCTGATCCGCAAGACGGTCGACCTCTCGGCCCCGCGCACGCGGGGATGGTTCCGGAGAGCGCCCCTGGCAGATGGCCACGCCAGACTCGGCCCCGCGCACGCGGGGATGGTTCGGCGTCGTGCGGTCCGCGCTGGACGGTCAAGCGCTCGGCCCCGCGCACGCGGGGATGGTTCCACGACCGGGCGGCCCCGCCGCAACGTCGTCAGCTCGGCCCCGCGCACGCGGGGATGGTTCGGACTGCCCCATGGAGATGTTGACCTACCGCCTCTCGGCCCCGCGCACGCGGGGATGGTTCCAGGAAGTCGATGCCGAGCCGGTCGAAGAAGACCTCGGCCCCGCGCACGCGGGGATGGTTCTCGGACGATCGCGGACCTGATCCGGATGCTGAACTCGGCCCCGCGCACGCGGGGATGGTTCGTCCAAGGGGCGGGCGGGGATTGCCCGGCAGCGCTCGGCCCCGCGCACGCGGGGATGGTTCTCTCCGCACCGCCGCTATCGCGGGGGGCGTCGCCTCGGCCCCGCGCACGCGGGGATGGTTCCCACAGCCCCGGGCTCGCCCTTGCGGGGCTCACACTCGGCCCCGCGCACGCGGGGATGGTTCTCGGACGATCGCGGACCTGATCCGGATGCTGAACTCGGCCCCGCGCACGCGGGGATGGTTCGTCCAAGGGGCGGGCGGGGATTGCCCGGCAGCGCTCGGCCCCGCGCACGCGGGGATGGTTCTCTCCGCACCGCCGCTATCGCGGGGGGCGTCGCCTCGGCCCCGCGCACGCGGGGATGGTTCCCCGTCGTGGTCGCGCGGCAGCTCCTCGTACTCCCCGGCCCCGCGCACGCGGGGATGGTTCGGCAGCGTGGCGACGGTTCTTCACCCTGGTGAGCTCGGCCCCGCGCACGCGGGGATGGTTCTCGTCGCCTTGTTCTTCCTTTTCACGCGGGAGACTCGGCCCCGCGCACGCGGGGATGGTTCGACCAGCGCCCCCGTCGCGGTCCTGCGCGAGAACTCGGCCCCGCGTACGCGGGGATGGTTCCCCCTCATCGGAGAACCGCGCGCGCTCACCCTCCTCGGCCCCGCACACAGCGGGGATGGTCCACGAGAACGCCCTGGACCTCCACAAAGGTAATCTCGGTCATTGGTCATCCGAAGCCGTCACTAAAGTCGAGATCAGTCTCGATGACGACCGATTTCCCGTATGCCAGTAATTACAGATCTGCTGATGGCGAGTGCCTTCAAAAGTGCCACGCGGAAGGCGCGAGGGGCCACACAACCTTTTAGACCACAGTCTTCGATGATGCCAATTAGGTCGTTTACCTGACGACTTGTGATCGAAGCCACACAAGTATCGTTTGCCAAGACCTCGCGAGCCGCGTATCCATCGCGCGCGCCGATGGCTCGCTGGACCGTGTTGTCGACGAGAACCCCGATTGGATGTTCGGTGTTGCGGAGGAGGCCGAGGGCGAACAGACACAGGCGAGTGTTGAAGACCACCAAGTCCGATGGGCAGTCCAGGGCTTGACAGTGCTGCAGCAATGCGCTGCTCCCCTGGGCCGCCCTTGAGCTACCAAGGACAGCAAGACAGGCCGTCACTGCATTTTCCCATGCCATACCCGGGACCGTCTGAGCAAGCAGTTGCTCGGCCACGGCCCGGTCATTGGAGAGAATCCGAGCGATAACAGCGACCTGTCGGCCGTCCAGCATTCGTTGGCCGATGCCGTTGTGTTGCTGCAGGTGGTCGAGGGCGTCGTTCCAGCGGCCCGCGGTGGTGAGGGCGCGGGTTCCGTCGGCGAGGTTCACCGTCCAGAGCCACTGGCGTAGTTGGGCGTGGTCGCGCGGCGAAGAGGTGAGGGACGAGCCGGGCAGCGGCTGGCCGTCGATGATTGTGTCTGTGCGAGACGTGACCGCCTTGGTGAGGTCGTTTAGAAGTTGGAGTGCCGCGTCACCATTGCCGGCTCTGATGTGCAGGCGGGCGATGTTGACTAGGGGCTCGAGCGCACGGCGTGCGGACGCGGCGTCCAAGGGGACGGCGCGCAGGTAGGCGGCGGCGTGCTGGTGGCACCAGTCTCGGGCCAGATCGTGCAAACCGACATCGGAGGCCAGCAGGGCGGCCTGATTGAAGACGGTGGACGCCGCCGCCGGGTCTTGGTCCCGGGCGGCGGCATCTGCCAGGGCGCATAGCCCACTGATCCGGACGTCGAGTGGCGAGCAGCGTGGTCGCGAGCGTGCGACGAGCGGAAACCAGCGCAGCGCTGCCGTGGCCGGATCGAGCATCGTCACTCCCAGATGACGGTGATGGGGTGGTGGGGACGCACCAGGACGAACTGACCTCTGGCCTGGTCGGTGTTCGTCGGAGCGTCGGGGATCTCGAACCGGACGCTGCGGTCGCGGTACAGCTCGTCCCAGGTGCGGATCTCCGCGTTCACGCGGTCCACCAAGTGGTCGGCGGACGGGCCGTGGCCGATGGCGCCGACTTCGTAGAGCTTGCCGCCGTCCTGGCCGGGAGCAGCGGGGCGAATGGTGAGGTAGGCGAGGTCGCGGTCGTGGACGGTGGCCATCGATCCCCAGCCGAACATGGGGGTGACCTGGCCGCGCTCTTTGGCCGCGGGCTGGACGTTCATCCTCATCAGAGGGTTGTCGAGACGCAGGCACAGCCAGAGGTCGAGCCATTCGAACGAGACGTCCGGTGGGAACATCACTCCGGACCAGCTCTCGTGACGGTCGGTGTCCAGGACGCCGGCGAGAGCGCGGTCGTCCACTGTCTGGTCCTTGTGGACCTGAAGCGTCACGTCTCCTTCCGGCGTCAGGGAGACGTAGCGGCGGGCGTCGTCGCCGATGCCTCGCAGCGGCATGAAGACGGCGAGCTGGCTGTCGACGCTGCGCCAGCCGTCGCCGTGGCGCTCGAAGACGACGCTTCGGGAGTTGGTGCCGCGGAGGCGCAGCGGCACGACGATGCGCCCGTCCGGCGTGAGCTGCTCCAGCCATGCCGTCGGGACCTCGTACACGCCGACGGTCGCGATGATGCGGTCGAACGGTGCACCTTGCGCGTGGCCGAGGGCGCCGTCGCCGAGGACGACGTCGACGTTCTCGGCGCCCGCGGCGGTGATGTGCTCGCGGGCTCCGGCGACGAGGTCTTCGTCCACGTCGATGGTCGTCACGTGGCCGGTCGGGCCGACGATCGCGGCCATGAGCGCCGCGTTGTATCCGGTGCCCGCGCCGGCCTCCAGGACGCGGTCGCCGGGCTGAGCGTCGAGCTGTTCGAGCATCGTGGCGACCATCCAGGGCTGGGATGCCGCGCTGATGCTCTCTCCGGTTCCGTCCGTCTTCGTGTAGACGGGGGTGTCGGCGTACGCCTGGTCGAGCGGAACCCCAGGGAGGAAGAGGTGCCTGGGTGTCCGCCGGAACGCCTCCTCGATCGCCGGGGTCTTCAGGACGTTCTGGTCGCGGAGTCGGTCGGCCAGTGCGGCGCGGAGTCCGTCGGCGGACGCGGCAGCTCGATCGTTACTGAGAGTAGTCATCGGTT
Organism: Spirillospora sp. NPDC052242; assembly: GCF_040679555.1. Lineage (NCBI taxonomy): Bacteria > Bacillati > Actinomycetota > Actinomycetes > Streptosporangiales > Thermomonosporaceae > Spirillospora > Spirillospora sp. NPDC052242. Next base: position 23,584 of record NZ_JBFAUZ010000053.1, on the reverse strand, counting down.
GGACCTTAATCGTCGTGGTGGATGCGGTCGGCGTGTTCGGGACGGAGTGGAAGACGGCGTTCGACAGCAGCGCCGCCAAGGCGGCTTGGTCCGCCGCCGGCAGCGAGGCACGGTTGGCGTGGAAAACGACGTGGTGGGCGAGGACGGCGCGGAGCCCTCGCGTCAACAAGCCCTTCCGAGCGAGATCCGCCAGGTCGCGCCCGGCTCGTTCGAAGGCGGCGATCCAGCCTTCGTGGCCGCAGAGTGGGCCGTCGCCGTACAGATCGTGGGCATCGGCGGTCATCAGCCGATGTGCTGCCTGGACCAGCTCGGGACGGTGCGTCGTCGGCGCTGCGGGGCGGAGTGCAGCGACCTTCGACCAGACGTCACCCTGCTCGTACCAGTCCAAGCCTGCGGCGCGGAACATCGCGCTGCACAGCAGCGCCGTCGTCTCCCGTTGGCCCAGTTCCGGGACGGCGGGCTGCGCGGCGCGAGTGAGTACGTGAAGGCTGTCGTTGTGAAAGAGCATGTGGGCGACGTCCATGGCGGCCTCGCCACCGAATGCCGCGGTCTCGGGCTCGTAGATGCCGTGAGTCCATGCGTTGATTCGACCGGCGCCGGCCAGGTCGTCCAGTAGTTCGGCGATGGTGGCGGGTGCGTCGCAGGTCGGGATGTAGCGGAGCCGCCATGGGCGCTTGCGCATGAACCACCAGCCGTTCAGGAGCCCCGCCTCCTGTGCCGCGACCAGTGCGGGACGAAGTCGGTGCGCTGCGACCTCGGTAGCCGTCTGGCGGTCTGGGAACTCGATGTTGTACTGCTGCCAGTCGGCGGTAGGCATCGGGCGATTCGTCCTCAAGTTCAGGCGGCGAGCAGGCATGTATCCCAACCTGATCGGGGAAGGCCGGTGCCGCTCGCTGCGAGAACGCCGAGGGCAACACCAGCGGCCCCTTCGAGGAGCGCCGGACTGCTTCCCGTTTCGTCCACGAGTGCGGCCGTGTGAGCGGACGTCTGGTGGGCCGAGTCCAGGAGATCGGGGATGAGGGCGTGCAGCGTTTCGGCGTTGTCCGGGGAGGCATCGGCGGCTACTCGGGTGGCGATATGGGCGAGTCCGGCGTACCCATGGCACAGCGTGGGGTCGGTGGTCGCGGAACGTTGGGCGGGATCGGTCAGGGCCTGGATCAAGGCTCGCTCGGCCATGTTCCGGCGCTCGGTGTCTCCGGTCGCCAGGGCCGCGAGCTGCTGCGCACGAGCCAGACCGGCGGTTCCGTAGCACCAGCTCGGCCGCTGGACTGAGACGTCTCGCCGGCTGGCCCGTAGCTGAGTTCGGTTGATCCAGTAGGGCCACATGGGTCCGGACGGCGTGTCGGTGCGCCAGCGGTCGAGCCAGTCGCAGATGCGAGCGATCGCGTCCAGGTGACCGTCCACGAGGGTGCCGCGTCGAGCGGCGAGGGCGAGCAGGGAGAGCGGACCGCCGATCCCGTGGGCCAACCCGGAGTTGGCGTGGCCGCCTCTGAAACGAGCTCTCTCTTGCCCGTCGGGTCCGGAGAGCGTCCACCATCCCGGCAGCGTCTCCTTACCGTTCTGCGTGGGCTCGGTCAGGCGCACCAGGTATTCGAGGACGGCGCGCGTCGCATCGCCGTCGGGAGTGCGCCGCAGGAGGTAGGACCCGATGCCCGCGAGGCCTCGGATCAAGTCGAACTCGGATAGCGAGGGCAGGTGTCCGGCGTCCAGCCACGCCAGCGCGCAACCGACTCGGCGGCGGGCATCGTCGGCGACCACTCGGTCGAGGCGGTCGAGAGCCTCGGTATAGGAGTCGGGAAGCGACTCGTTCACACAGGCCAGGGCATGGGCGACTGCGGGGGCTCCGTAGAACAGGTGGCTGTCGAACCCGGTGGTCAGTGGCGCCTGGGTGGCGTACGCGAGCCAGTCGTGGGCATGCCGCCACGGCGCGAGCCCGGCGGCGGCGCGCTCGATGTGCAGCAGGGCGATGCCAGGTGCCCCGTGAGCCAGCGACTGCCGCCACCAGGGACGGGACGTCAGCCGCGCGGGCAGAACGTCGGGGTGTGCAAGCACCTCGGCGACGGCATCGCCGATCTCGCGTGCGGGATGCCTGGCGATCACCGGCGGTCCTTGTCCGCACGGGCCGTCCAAGCGAGTGCGGCAGCGCGAGCGAGGTACAGGCCGACTGCCTCTTCGTCGAAGTCGATGCCGCGGGATCGGACGAAGTTGACATGCATGAGCGACGCGAGCACGTCGTTCGGCGAGATCCCTTTGGTGTGAGGGGAGGGGAAGTAGGTCCGATACTCGGACAAGGCCTGGTCGCGCGCGCTCCATGCTTGCACGATCGCGGCGCCTTCTGGAGCTTGGCGCAGCGTCGCCCAACTGTCGGAGGGGTCGGCGATGCGTGTGGCCTCGGTGAAGACAGGCCGCGGAACCCGTTCGGGTGCCTTCGCCGGTACGTGCTCGATCAGCCATCGCATACCTTCGGCGACGTCGCTGGTGAAGCCGACGGCGATCGAGACGGCTTGGGCCGCTACAAGTGCGTGCGGGTGCAGGCGCAGGGCCGAGCCGAGCTGGACGAGCGATGTCTGCGAGTCAGCCGCGAACACCGACCGGGCTGCCGTCCATGCTGGCCCGGAGCCCCAGCGGCCGGTCTCTGGCCAGGACGTCGGGTAGGTGACCTCGCGCAACAGTCCGACACGGCGGAGCTCGTCAGCCCAGGTGCTGACCATGCGGGCCGCGTTGCCGAACGCCTCCGGTTCGGGAAGGACGATGCGGAGGCGAAGGTGATGCGCCGGGTCCCGGTACCGGACGAACCACCAGACGGGTTCGTCGAACTGGTGCAGTAGAGCGGGCAGATGCTCGGTAAGGACGACGTCTTGTCGCTGAACATCTCCGTACAGGCTGGCGAGCAGAACCTGCGAGGTGCCTGGCGTCTCGCTCCGGTCGCGGGTGATGACCCGCGCCGGTGTTGGCGCGGGCAGCGGTGGCCACGCTGTCGGCTCGGCGGCGACGAGCGGAACGATGACCTCGTGCGGACGGTCGTCGCACCAGCCAGCGTCGCCGAGAGCGGGGCCTTCGGACAGAACGGCCTCCGAGGCACCGTCCAGATGGGAGCGAAGCAAGACTCGGTGGGCCGTTTGATCCAGGTCGAGCGGTAGGAGCCGGTCGCCCTCGGCGAGGTAGACCGATCGAGGCAACCGGCGGCGTGCCCGCCACTCCCCGAACACGGTGTCCCATGCGGTCCAAGGCTGTGTACGCGCGGGTAGTTCGCGGGCCCGCACCCGCCAGCGAGCCGGGGACAGGATGGTTCTGCCGTAGCGCAGCCGGGGCAGGGACGGGAGATGCGACGCGGCACCCCAGTCGAATGTCGTCACCTGGGCGCACTGCGCGCGGCCGAGCTCCGTGAGGAAGCGAGCCAGCGGCGGTGTATGCGTCACGAGGTTGAGCGCGTGCATGCCGAAGGTTTCCAGCCGTCGGCCACGGACCGGATCGGCCAGGTAGAGGCGGCGGCCATCGCAGCCGACCGCCAGGTTCTCGGGTGCCAGCGTCGTATGGTCGGCCGGGCTGTACTCGGCCAGGCTGATCGCGGTGTGAAGCAACCGCGGAGTACGTGTGACGTGAGCGGTCGCCGGATCCAGCGGCGGAAAGGACAGCTGCGCCGCCACGGTGCCGGAGTCAGTTCCGGGAAGGTGTGCCAATCCCTCGGCGAGCGCCGCCTGGTCCTGTGCGGCGAGGACGTTCAGAAATCGGCCGCACAAGACGCCGGCCCCTCGCGAGACGCTGACGACTTCGATCGTGAAGCGGCCACGCTCCAGCGCTCGCCGGTCGGCGGCATGCACGCGCACGCCCAACTCCAGGTGGGACGGTGACCGCAGCGGCTCAGCGGTGAGGCTTAGCGACTCGATGAGCTCGTCGTCCAGAACGACCTCGTCACGACGGTCGAGGGCCGCCCGCTGGGCGATGGCGAGCAGCGTCCCGTCGCGGGCCGACATCGGGGAGCGCCGCTCTGGGGTCGTCGTGCCCGGGTAGCCCTCCGGCCAGCCGACTCCGCTGTCGCTGACGACGTCCAAGAGCGGCACCAGCGATCCGATCCCGTATCGCTCGTAGAACCGCTGGTGGTAGGCGCGCCAGGCGGGAGACCCGACGGGGAAGGCGCTGGTCCGGGTGAGGACGAGCGCGGCCCGTTCGACCTCGCGCACGACTTCGTGCGGAAGGACGACCGCCGCGTCCAGCCGTAGATCGATCGCCAGGGGCTGATGACCGGACGGCGAAACCATGCGCATCAACTTGGAGACGTCCGCGCGTACCGCTCTCGCAGAGCTCGGCGCCGCGAGCTCTTGGCGGCCGATCAGTTCGTGAATCTTCCTGAGTTCGCCAACGAGCCCGGCCACAGGGACAACCGTTGAAGCGTCGGCGGCCCGCAGCTCCTTCACCAAGTGTCCGAGGGCATCGGGCTCGCTGCTCGGCGCATGCAAGCTGCTGATGAGAACGCCACGGTTCACGAGTTCGGTGAGCAACGTGGTGATCTGCGTTGTTGACGCGGCGGCAAAGCCGGCCTGGATCTTGTCCGCCAGGCCCTCCATACGGATGGGGGCGCGGGCCGCCTCGACGGCGGCGCGCACCACATCCGTATGCCGGACGGTGATCTCGACGGCTCCCGCCCCACGCGCTCGCTTCCATGGCCGGTACGGCACGACCAGGCGATTCCCGCGGACGGTCAGCGTGTTGTTCGCCATGACGGGCAGACGCGCCAGGAGTTCGGGGCAGCCTTCCAGCCGGTCGATGACTCCGGCGAGCCAGCCGGCGGAGGCGCGAGCGACGGCATGGTGCCGCGAACCCCAGCGGAACCGCGGCTCCGTACCGAAGGAGACGGGCGCGACACCGGCGAACAGGCCGAACGGTGTGGCTCGTCCCGTCATGCGCTGCAGGTAGCGGACGACCGACAGGACGGCGCGCCGCGTCTCGCGCGGAGTCTCGGTCTGGCCGGTGCGGATCGACTGCACCTGCCGGGCCAGCGAGGGGCTGGCGTGTTCGAGAGCCTCCGCCACGGTTTCGTCCGACCAGACCTGCCCGAGCCAGTCCGCCCACGTGGCGGCATGTTCGGGGGTGTCGTTGCCGGTCGGCTCGGGGCAGGGCGGAAGCGTCAGCGAGGAGTGAGCGGCGGCACGGAACAGGGCCGCGCCAACGGATCTGAACTTCTGCGGGCGAGCAGAAGGAGGCACGACGCCCTCCGTGGCGGTGATGCGTGAGCGGGACGGTGGCGCCGCCGCGGGCGTCGCGGCGGCGCCGGGAATGCGCTCGTGGGCGAGCCGGTTAGTACGCGTTGCTGATGCAGGCCCCGCAAGTGCTCGTGCACCCGTCATCGGTGACGTTCACGAGGCCGGCCGGGTCCGCGATCTCCAGCAGCCGGACGTCCAGATCGAAGAGGTCCTGGACGGCGCCAGGCTGTTCGGCGACGGTTTCCAGTTCTGCGGTGCTGTTCCTCGGCATGAGACCCTCCAAGTCTCTTGAACCAACTCTTCCTGTCGGCGCCCTGGCAGTTCAGGCGCCGCTGTATTGCGGCTTCTGGCCCACGCCGCCAAGCACCCACACCTCTTCTGGACTGACGTCCGATGTGCCGTCGGGGCGCCACGCGGGGACGTACACGAGTCCGGGGTCGACGTACTCGAACCCGTGGAAGAAGCGGTCGACCTGGCCGCGGGTGCGGTGGGTGACGGGGTTCTTGGTGGACCGGTAGACGTCTCGTAGCCCGTTGGCCCGCCGGGGACGAGAGTCGGCGGTGACGTGGGAAATGGTGAGGTAGCTGCCCGGCGCCATGGCGGCGCGGAGCCGATCGACGACGCCGTAGGGGTCGGCGTCGTCGGCGATGAAGTGCAGGACGGCCACCAGGAGGACCGCGACCGGCCGATCGAAGTCGATAAGCCGGCGGGTCTCCGGGTGGTCGAGGATCGCCTGCGGATCCCGCAGGTCTGCGGTGATGACGCCCGTGGTCCCGGCTTCCGTTGTCTTGAGCGCCCGCGAGTGGGCCAGCACCTTCGGGTCATTGTCGGCGTACACGACGTGCGCGCCGGGTGCCTCCTGCTGGGCGATCTCGTGGACGTTGCCTTGCGTCGGGAGCCCGGTGCCGATGTCGAGGAACTGCCGGATCCCCACGTCCCGCGCGAGGAAGCGGACGGCGCGCTGCAGGAAGCGGCGGTTCTCCCGAGCGAGGAGCAGCGCCTCCGGGGCTTCGGCGATCACTCGGTGAGCGGCTCGCCGGTCACTCGCGAAGTTGTCCGTGCCGCCCAGGTAGTAGTCGTACATGCCCGCGGCGGTCGCGACGCTGGGGTCGATGCCGCTGCTCGCCTTGTCGAGGCTCTCCGCATCCAATGCCACTGACTCCTTCGTCGAGTGTCGACGACCTGAGATTATTCACGCGAGCAGTGAATAATTCAAGAGACTTCAAGGCGACTGAATCGACCGCTCGACGGTCGAGCCGCGACGGGCGCGTCGAGCGGTCGTGTACTTCCCCAGCCGCCCGCAGGGTGCCGTCAGACGTGCCGGTTCGGCGGCAATGGACGTCGCGGGGGCGGGTGGGATCGTTCGTCCAGGCTCATCGCGAGGGCCCGAGCGACATGCGCGTCCGTCCGGATCAGGACGTTCGGCCGCCCATCCCGGCCCACGTACGGCGAGATGCTCACCGGGCCCTGAAGGCCGCGCTGAATCAACCAACGGCCGATGTGGTTCCGAAGGTCGTCTGCGAGCCGGACCGCCTGCCGCTCGTTCTCGGTCATCGCCATCACCGGACTCCTTCCGGGTGCCTGCTCTTGCGAGGTAGCACGATCCAGATCTGTTTCGCGGGGACGAGACCGGTGGACGTGGCCGTCGCCCCGGCACCGCACCGGCCGCCGAAGAGTCCGGCGACCATCTGGAGTCCGCGGCCCGACTCGCCTTCCGACGGGCATCCGGCCGTCGCTCGCGACAGGCGCTTGAGCACGGTGTCGTGGTCTGCACCGCCGTCCACGACCGCGACCGTCACTCGTGTCTCCGTCCAGGAGATGCGGAGCTCGTACGGTGGCGGGGCATGCTGACGCGCGTTGGTGACGAGCTCGTTGACGGCGAGCTCGGCCTCGAATGTCTCTTCCGTGGCGTCCAGCCGGCCCAGTACTTCGACGAGCACGTCGCGGGCTCGGTGTTCGGGGCGGGGACCGTCCAGGCACCGGACGAGCGTGCGTTCTGGCTCGTCCGGAGCCGCGGACGTCTTGCAGAGCGGTGGTGCCTCCATGTGGCATGCGCCTCCGAGTAGTCCAACCAGGTCGGCAACCTGGTGCTCCTCCTGGCAAAGCTGCGGGACGCCGCCCGGCCACCCATCGGCCAGGCATCTGGAGCCGATGGCCGATGAAGCGATCAAGAAGAACGGCCTGTGAGGCCATACATCAGCGGCCATGTCGATGGCTTCGACCTGCCATGGGGCTCAGGCGGTGCGGGCGTTGGGGGATCTAGCAGCATCAACGCCAGGATGTGACTAGCATCATGTACGCACCGTGTCAGACATGCAACAGGTCACACATGACTGGTTTCAGAAGTGACAGGTTGCAGATATGACGAACCGGGAACAACCTGGTGATTCCGCGCACCCATCGGCAGACTTGGCGGGCAGGTACATGGATCAGAGTCCGACCGTTCGAGGCCGTCGCCTGATGCGAGAGCTGAAGCGGCTCAGGGAGGCCGCCGGGCTATCGCTCGAGGTTGCGGCGAAGCGTCTCGACTTCAGCAAGAGCAAGCTCTACCGGCTGGAGAACGGACGCAGCCGCGTCAGCACCGACGACCTCGAGGACATGCTCGACCTGTACGACGTGCGATCCCCGCAGCGGGAGGCGCTGATCCAGCTCGGGCGCGACGCGCGGCGCCGCGGCTGGTGGACGAAGTACTCGGACGTGTTCACCGGCTCGTACGTCGGACTGGAGAGCGCGGCGGCGAAGATCAGGATCAACGCGCAGCTCGTGCCCGGTTTCCTGCAGACGGACGAATACGCGCGAGCCATCATCGGTCGCACGCGGCCCACCCTCGAAGCCGAAGAGGTCGAACGTCGAGTCACAGCCCGCGCCGCCAGGCGCGAGGCCCTGTTCGGCAAGGAGGACCCGCCCGAAGTTCACGTCGTCCTGGACGAGTCAGCCGTCCGCCGTCATGTGGGCGGCCGCGACGTCATGCGGGACCAGCTGGCCTCCCTCATCGAGGCGAGCGCACTCCCCAACGTCACCCTCCAGGTCCTTCCGTTCACCTTCGGGGCGCACGCCGGCGTCGAAGGCGAGTTCGTCATCCTCATATTCCACGACCCCGAGGATGCGCCGGTCGTCTACGCCGAGGGGCTGATGGGAGACCTCTATCTAGAATCGGAGCCGGAGCTGGACACCTACCAACTGGCCTGGACTCACATGCTGGAAGGAGCCCTCGACCCGCACGAGTCCGTCGCCATGCTCCGAGAACTCCACGATCAGCTGTGACTTAGGAGAACGCTTGGTGATCAACTCTGGCGCTTCGTCGAGCCCGGTGTGGCGCAAGTCGAGCCACAGCGGCGGCGGCAACCAGTGCGTCGAAGTCACCCGCATCGGTGACGCCCTAGCGGTTCGCGACTCCAAGAACCCCGAGGCCGGCCACCTCGCTCTCCACGTCGGAGCGTACGGCGCGCTGGTGAGGCGGATAAAGAACGGCGAGTTCGACCTGTAGAGCCGCTCGCCACAGGTCAAACCGGTGGCGAGCTCCTTGGCGCCTGTGGGCACGGCGGACCGGGTAGCGGCAGAGCGCATGTCTCGCCGACACGAGAAGTCACTAGCCCCATGTCGAACCGACTCGATGTGCGCGCTGGTCGCGGTCCGATCGCAGGGAGCCCTTACGGCTGTGGGACCGCACCCGGATCAGTTCGCCCTCATCCGCCACTTCGTCGATGACCAGGCCAGACAGGCCCACGAACACCACACCGACAAGACCATCGCCCTTGATCACGCCTAAGCGTGATCAAGGACGCCACCCACCGAAAAAGGGACAGAGCCGAAAATCGTACAGTCCCAGGGAGTTGGGTCGGGCAATGAATTACCCGACGTGGAAGTCGCGTTCCTTCTTCTCTCCGTCCTCGGTCCATCGGATACGCAGTACCGGGTCGGCCGACCCGCTCCAGCCGCGTGCGATGGGGATGCGCCGGGTTTGTCCTGCGTGGATGATCGTGGGGCCATTCGAACCGACCACGATCATTCCGCTGTCCTCATTGGCGCTATCGAAAGTGACCTCTTCGGCATCACGGCCACCGGTATTGGTGACCTCAACCCAATGCCTGGTCTTGTAACGAGGCTTCCCTTTCGAGGTGTGGCCCGACAGTTCACGTTCCTGTTCTGGCTGGACACGGAAGTCCACGCCGATCAAAGTTTGCCTAGGTGCGGGCTCTGCCCCCGGATACAGGGTCGCGATGTCGTGTTCGATTGCCTTCCACACCTCGTGGTTGAGCTGATCTGGGGTGCTGAACTCGCCAAGCAGCCCGCGATCGTACATGTCTGTTTTGAACGCGCGGAGTGCCTCGAGTTGTGCTGTGTCAATGTCGTGTGGCAACGGTGCGGTGGAGAAGTACAGATGAACCGGCTTGCCTGCCTTCAGCGCACGGTCGATCTCCTCCGCGGTTCCTGAGACGGCGTCTGGGGTGGGAGAGCCGAGCCGTCCGCCGAACAACGCGAACACGATGTCGGAGTCGTCGACGCCTTGGGCGTTGATGAGCTTTTGTGGGTGGGCCCCCAACATCGGGACTGCTGAGGTTTCCCACCGCCACGGCTGAAGAATGAGCCCCTTGTTCTGCGCGTGGGTGTTGTTCCAGCCGTGGATGGCCTTCTCCACCGCGTCACGAGCCTCGGGGACATCGGATGGCGAAGCGATCATGACCCTGAGTACGGTGGCGGTGTACGGCATGACAAGAAGGATACGCGCCGGGACTGCCAGTACAGCGCAGTTCTACGTTGTGAAGCGTTGCAGGCGAGGGCTGTCCATCTTCATCATCGCAGCGGATCGGTGTGCGATACGGGCAGGTCAGGGCCGATTAAGGCATGACCGCCCGCCTCGGCACTGCTTCTCGTCCGCAGGTTCGGCGTGCTCATGGTTGGCTTGACACCGCTTACCGGGATTCGCTCGTCATACGGTCGGGTTGCCGACTGTCGGCAGAGGTCTGTCAACGTCGCGCGATTTCTGACCCCTGGGGACGGGCGGGTTCCAGGGTGGTTGGTTGCGTCCACGGAGGTGGTGTACGAGTTTGACCAGGTCAAGTGGTATGGCGTCGTGTCGCGAGACGGCCAACGCGTGAATCCTTCGAATCGACCAAGATTAGAAGGAGAGGAACGCGATGGCCGCCGACAACAGTGTGAACCCTGCCGAGTGGGTTGCCGATCAGATCGTGGCGTGTGAGCCCGATGTATTGCGGGCTTGGTCAAGACGATGGCCGAAGCGCTCATGGGCGCGGAGGCCGACGCCGTCTGCGAGGCCGGCTACGGACAGCACACGGACGAGCGGGTCAACCGCCGCAATGGATACCGGTTTCGGGTCCCGGGATTGGGAAACTCGCGTCGGCACCATCGGGGTGGCCCTCCCCAAGCTGCGCTCGGGCTCCTGCTTGTCTGAGTGGCTGTCGGAACGGCGTAGCCGGCCGAGCAAATCCTGGTGAGCGCGGTGGCAACCTCCTCTCTGCTCGGTGTGTCGATGCGGCGGGTGGACAAGCCGGTCGAGCAGATGAGCATCAAGGGCATCTCCAATAGCCAGCCCATGGCGATGACCACGTGGGTCGCCCGCACCTACCGCGTCGACCGTCAGGATCTTGGGGCGTCGCGGCGGAGACGTCGATGCCGTCCTCGGCCATCGCCCGCACCAGGGCCGGGTCACCCGGTCGGTCGGCTCGGGCCCGGCCGACCGCACCTCGCCGGCGTCCCCAGCCAGGTGGGCGAGGTAGGCAGCCGCTAGCTGCGAGGCCGGCGTTGTGCGCAACCAGCTGTGCGATCGTCTCGGCGGAGGCGAGCCCGTGGAAGCGTCCGGTTCGGAATCGTTTCATTCGCCTCTGAGGGCGCCCGTGGCGACAGAAGCGAACGCCTCACCTTCGCGGTAGGCGGCTGACGGAACGCAATGTTCTCCACGTCGCCGGACAGTTGATCGAACCTTCTAGACCTTGACATATTCACGTTAGACGCGAATGCTTCAGGTACGGTCTACCCCGCACGATCCGAGAGGGAACACCCCCATGCACCTGACCCGGCTTCGAGGGGCCTGCGACCCAAAACCCACGTGCCCCACCCTGTATCTGACCGATCGGGGAAGCTTCATCGTGCAGGGCTACATCGTCGCTTCGGCGTCGAGCAGCCCTCCCCTGGAGCGGGAGGCGGAGGTGGAGGTGCCGGTGACGATGCTGTGGACGTCCCCTTCGGCGACGTCCCCGGAGACCCCGGCGGTGCGGCTGACCGGCCACGGCACGGCGATCGTGCGCGGTGAACTGGTCGACGACGCCGAGGCGCTCGACCGGCTGGCCCTGCCCGAAGGGGAAACGGCCGTTGAAGTGCCGATCTCGCTACTTCCCGAGGTGGTCCCGAATGCTTACTGAAGCAGAGCTCGAAGCACTGTTCGACGACTTCAAGCACGAGACGTTCCGGATGGAGACGCTCGACCGGTACACCGTGTCCTCGGAGAACGAACGCCTCGAGCGCTACCTCAACGGCGAGCCGCTGGAGATCGAGCCTGCCACCCGCGAGTGGCTGGAGTTCATGGCGCAGGAGATCTCGTCGGGAAAGCGCTGGTACAAGGTGCACATCCTGCGCAGCCCGATCTCCGAGTACCTGCGCTTCGAATGCGAATGGGGATACGCCGTCTCGTCGCAGTACGGCCAGGAGGTCTTCATCCTCGATGAGGCCGAGCACGCACGGCCGGAGGGTGTGCCGAACGAGGACTTCTGGCTGTTCGACGACGACAAGGTCGCCGTCCTGCGCTACGACGATGAAGGACGCTTCCTCGGGGCCGAGCTCGTTGACGGTGCCGGGGCCGTCGCCTACCGCGGCTACCGCGATGCGGTCATGGCGAAGGCGGAACCGTTCGCCGCATGGTGGGACAGGCACCCGGAGTACCGCCGCGAGAACTGGCTCGGTTCCCGGCCATGACCTGCCCTGCATTTAGACTCCCTCCCTGATGGAGGAAGCACCCGAGCGCTACCGGCGCGAACGCGACCAGCTGGCCCGCGCGCTCAGGCGGCTACGTCTCGACAGCGGCCTCACCGGGACGAACGCCGCCCGGCAGGCCGGCATGAGCCAGCCCAAGATCTCCCGAATCGAGAACGGCACCACCGTCCCGACCATCGAGGACATCGAAACGCTCTGCCGGTTGTACGGTGCCGACCGCGAAACCCTCTCCGAACTGACCGGCCTGGCCGAGTCGCTGCACCGCCACACCGAGAGCGCGCGGGCGATCCTCCGGGGCGGCGCGTGGCGCAAGCAGCAGCAGATCGGCCGCGTCGAGAAGGAGTCGAAGCGGCTCCGGTTCTTCCAGCCGGCGACCGTGTCCGGGTTGCTCCAGACTCCCGAGTTCACGCGGGAGATCTACAGTCTCTCGGTCTCCGGGGACGATCTGGATCGCAGCATGGCCGCGCTGGCCGAACGCCAGAAGATCTTCCGCGACCGCAGCAAGCGCTTCACGTTCGTCCTCACCGAAGGGGCCCTGCGATGGCGGCTCTGCGCGGACGAGGTCATGGGAGCGCAGGTCCGGTACATCGCCGCACTGGCTCGTCGACCGAACGTGCGGATCGGCATCATCCCCTTCAGCGCGCGTGTCCGCGAGGTGCCGCTGCACGGGTTCGAGGCGTTCGACGAACGGCTGGTCACGGTGGGCCTGGAGACCGCCACGATCACCATCACCGATGCCCGCGACATCCAGTACTACGTGCGGTTGTTCGCCGAGCTGGAGAGAACGGCCTCGTTCGGCGAGGAGGCGGAAGCGATCTTCGACCAGATCGCTTCCGCCTACGCCGACGGCGCGTAGCGCGGTCGGCGACATTCGATCAGGCAAGCTGGCGAAGGCCATCGAGGACCCTTTCGAGCAGGTGGATGCTGTGCGGTGAGGCATCCAAGTCCGACCCGATCTGCACCCGACCGGCTGCGGCCAGGTCGCTCAGCAGGACGCGGGCAACTCGCAGGGGCACACCGCAGGCGGCAGCCAGCTCGGCCAGAGACTCGGCGGCAGAGGCAGCCGTGGACATATATGCCCGTTCGTACAGCCGGCGCGACTCGGGCTGCAGCCTTGCCGCGAAGTCTCCGTCGTAGACGTGCGCCGTCACGCGCGTGTGCAGGGGAACCTGCCGTGGAACGTCGACGCGCCCGCCTGTCGCCACGTACGGCCGCACCCAGGGGTGTTCGGGTCGCTGGGCCGGGGAATGGATGCCGCCGATCACGCTGGTCTCCGGCCGTTGCGGCGGCGCAGCTCGTCCCGTGCATTCGACGTGAGAAGGTGTCCGGTGCGGCTGACGAGACAATTCATCTGATGGGCGACCATTCCCGCGTCCGCGCAGGTGTCGGTGAGGACGGCCATGCTCGCCAGCGGGCTGATGCCCATGATGAGCAGGTGGCCGTGGGTGAGGCTCAGCAGGGCGTGCTCGTAGATTCCGCGGTCGAGGTGGCCAGCGATGCTCCCGCAGAGGCCGGTCAGTCCGGCGACCATCGCTGACAGCGAGTCGGCCAGATCGGCGGCGAGGCTTCGAGAGGAGATCAGGGCCAATCCGTCAGCGGAGACGATGATCGCGTGCGAGACGCCAGGCGTTTCATCGACGAAGTCGTTGACGAGCGAGGCGATGTCGTCCGGCGCGGACGGTGGATGGTGGACGTGCTCGGGAGCAGTCATGCTGTCGCTCCTCCCGGCTGGTGATTGGTGAAGGACGGAGCTGGGCGGGCTCGGGGGCTTCCGGAGTCGGGAGAGCCTCCGCTGGACGTCGCGACGGTGAAGGCCGCCACGTCATCGGCGAAGGACGCCCGCTGGCGTCGTCCCGCAGCGGCGCCAGTTTGCTGGCTCGGAGCCACGTCCGGTTGGGTCGAGACAGAGAGCGCCGTGTTCCGCAGGCCGCAGGCAGGGCGAGGGATGTCGCACACCAGATGTGGCGGGATGGTCACCATCGCGACCGTGCCCCTTCGCCCCTCGTGCTCGGGAGTGGCCTCGGCCGCGCGGCGGCAGACGAGAGCGAGCCCGAGCCCATGCTTACGGGCCAGGCGGTGAGCGACCGCGAAACCCGGACGGCGGGCGTTGGCGGGGTTCAGCGGTGGGACGGGCCCGACGAACACCCGATTGAGCGCCTCCGCCCACGCCGGGCCCACGCCGGGGCCGTCGTCCTCGATCCTGACCAGCAGGCTTCCGTCACCGAACGAGCGAGTACTGATCGTTGCCGGTGCCTGAGAGCAGCGGGTGGCGTTGTCCAGAAGCACGGCCAGCAGCGAGGCGACGTCATCAGCGGCACGGTCCACCAGCGCCCGATCGGCGACCGGGCCGATGTGGAGCCGGTCGTAGTGCTCGATCCCCGAAGCCGCCACGCGTACGACGTCCAGTAGTGAGGCCGGGTGGACGCGGAGTTCGTCCGTGCTCTGCCCGGCCAAGACCTGGACGTCACGGGCGAGCCGTCGCATGCGAGCGATGCCGTGATCGATGTCGTACAGCAGCCGCACGCGCTCGGGGACGTCCTCGTTCCTCTCCAACTCGTCGAGAGCCGGGCGAACTCGCTCGGCCAGCAGCAGCACACGCGACGCAAGCTGGTCACAAAGTTCTTGCCAGGCACTCGCGTCATGTGATGGCGCTCCCGCCCCATAGCTGACCTTCGATCGGTTAGAGACAGGCGGCGCCAACCAGTGGGCGATGCGGGTACGCCAACGGCTGTGGCGAGACCGCCGCCGGGCCTGGACGCTATTGGCGTCGGTCACCGGCGTGACGGACTGGTATCGGGACTCTCGTCGAAGTGGCATCAAGCCTCCATTTGCCTCTGAGGAGTAAGGCTGTGCGGCCCGCGACGGGAGGGAAACGGGCCGCACAGCGGCTGAAGACGGGTGGGCTGCAAAGAGATGCAGGAACCCGGGTGGGCTACCGAGGCAGGTATGCCGGAGCGAGCCGACTCTGGTTCGGAGCCCGCGTCTCCGACCGTCAGTGCCTGAATGATGCGCTGGGCGACGGCCTCGAGAGCGTCCACGGGACCGAGGCGATCTCCGTCGTCCCACGTGAACCAGCTCGTGCCCCGGTTCATCAGGATGCGAATCGAACCGGACACCAGCTCCCACTTTCGACCGTCCCGCGCGTCGACGTTCTTGACCGTCAGCTGTGGCGGGGATTGCACGAATGCACGGTCGATGTGCAACGCACTATGGCCCGCGAGCCTGTCGGCCAGCGCGGTCAGATGGCGAATCGCGTTCTCGGATGTGCTGTTCACCGAGTTCTCCAGGGACGGCGGCTGGGGTTACAAGCCAGCCAGCCACGGCCCACCTCGGCAACGACCAGTGTGGCGACCGACGTCCCGCCGCCCGGTTGCCACATTGGCATCAAGGCTGCTGGCAGCGCGGCGCGCGGCCTTCTAGCGTGAGTGGTGAAGGTCCGCGTCTCCCCGGCTGGGAAGGCCCAGATGCCCGAACAGAAGTTGTGTCCAGGGTGCCGTTCGACGCTGCTGTCCCGTTACAACACCGAACCCGTCTGCGGGGCCTGCCAGCGGGCGTTGCGGGAATCCACTGTCAGCGCGCCAACGTGGCTATGGGACACCCCGCCGATGCGTCGGGCCCTTGCCGAACTGAACTTCAGCGGCGTCCTGGCGTTGCTGCGCTCGGCCGCGGGCCTCACTCAGCAGCAGATGGCCGACCTCGTGCCCGGCTGGAGCAAGACGAAGGTCGCCCGGGCCGAATCCGGCGAGCGGGGAACCCTGTACGACATCCGGGAGCTGCTGGCGTGGGCCGACGCGTTCTGCGTCCCACGGGAGGCGCTACTGCCGCTCGTCCTGGGCACGCCGGACGCCGTCTACGCACCTCGAGATCCCCGGGAGTGGGACGAATTGGACCGCAGGACTTTCAACGGCGGCATGCTCGCCCTGACCGCCTGGCCCCTGCTACCGGACGGCTTCCTCTCGCCCAGCAGGATCGGCCGCACTCATGTCGACTACCTGCAGACCTGCGCCGACGAACTCTGGACTCGGGACTGGAGCGTGGGCGGCGCGAGCTTGCTCAGGAACGGTCTGCGCCTGTTCGCCCGAGCCAAGGCGATGCTGGACGAGAGCGACTACGACGAACGTGTCGGCCTCGCCCTCCTTCGGGCGACCGCGGACCTGGGTAACTGCACGAGCTTCCTGGCCTTCGACTCCGGGGAACGGTCCCTCGCTCGCCGGCTCGCGCAGGAAGCCGCGATGCTCGCCGACAGCGGAGACGACTCGGAGTTGCGCGCCCACGTACACGCGACGGTCGCCATGCAATCGACCGCGCTGGCCCGTTCCAGCGGGCAGCGTGGCCCCGCCCGGGAGGCACTGCGCTCATTGCGCATCGCTGCACAGTCCGCGAAGCACCACCCCTCGCCGAGACTCCATGCTCTGATCGATATGCGCACCGCCACGGTGAGCGCCCTCCTCGGCGACGCCGCGACCGCCCGCGCCTCGATCGCAGCGGCTCACCGCGAGCTGGACCGTGGCGACCATCCCACCGACAGGCAGGCCCTCGGGTTCGTCAGGCGTTCCGAAATCATGGGACACGAAGCACGCGTAACCGCGCTGCTCGGCGACCCCACCAGGGCCGCAAAGCTCCTTGAACGCGTGCTCGACACGATGGAGCTGGCACCGCGCAATCAGGTGTACTACCGGGCGATGCTTGCCGAGATGCGGCTTGCCGCCGGTGATACGGCCGAGGCGTTGGAGGTCGGTCACCGAACACTCAGCGACCTGGAGAACGTGGGCTCGATGCGAGCGCTGAGGACGCTGCAGCCGCTCGCCCGCCGCGACGCCGAGTTCCACGATCGCTACGGGACGATCGCCAGCGACCTATCGACGAAAGTAGCGTCCTTGGCATGACCCTCAGCGGCACGCCCGAGTTCGAGTTCCGCCGTTATGACGCCGAGCAGGCCCGCGCCGTCCGCGCCACCGTCGAAGAGGTCTACCGGGACGCCTACGCCGACGCCATCGCCAGCGGCGACCCCTTCGACTCCCCCGAGCAGTTCATGATCCGCTTCGACGCCTACACCGGCTCCGGACGCGGCTTCGACATGGTGGTGGCCTATCTCGACGGCGAGCCGGTGGGACAGACCTGGGGGTGGCCACTCGGAGCCGACACGGCATGGTGGCGTGGACTCCTCGAAGAACCCGAGCCCGGCTTCGCCGAAGAGGACGGCACCAGAACCTTCGCACTCTCGGAGATCATGGTTCGCCGCAGATGGACCGGCCAAGGTGCCGCCCACGCGCTTCACAACGAGCTGCTGGCCAGCCGGAACGAAAAGCGAGCCACGCTGCTGGTCGAAGCCGACAACCACACCGCCCACCGCGCCTACAAGGCGTGGGGCTGGCACCGCGCCGGCCAACTCCGCCCCAGCTGGCCGGACGCCCCACTATTCGACGTCCTGGTCCTTCCCCTACCGCTCGGCCCAAGTGACGTCCGCAGGGACGCGCGGCTGGCGTAGCTGGTGGGACCGTCGGGGCAGAAGCGGGACCAGCAGAGGAGGCAACGCTCGCCCGAAACGGGGCCGACAACCCCGCGAATTCGAAGCCGTCCTGGCCACAGTGACCGGGCGTCACCTTGAAGGTCCAGATCTGTCTGGTCCCGAGATGTTGCCGTTCTGGGGTTGAGGAGAAGGTCTGTTTTGGAGTGGCTGTGTGGCGAGGTGCTTGGCGATGGAGGTGGGGAAAGCGTCGAGCGGTGCTGCGGTTTGCCGCTCCGCCATCGGGTGCGCTGTAGCAGTCTCCTGGTTCGTTCGGATGCTTTGGATTGCGTTTCTCAGGAGGTTTGCCGCGTTGCGCCCCTCAGATTCGGCAACTTCATAGCGGTTGAAAAGACGGATGGCGCGGTTGTGCCATTTGGGGACGTCAGGGTAACGGGGGTGGTTTAGGTTCTCTTTCTCGATGGCGATGATGACGGCTGCGTCGCGGCTGGCGGCACGTCGGTGGTGGGCGATGGAGTTGCAGGCATCGAGAGCCTGAAGAGAGGCGACTGCGACCTCGGCTGCTTGTGCCGGTGTTCGCGCCAGTTCATCAAGCGGCCTGATCAGGTAGGTGCTGCGGGGAGACGGACGCCAGTCGGGGTCGCTGTAGATTAGGCGTCCGAGCCTGACGATCAGGTCGCTGGCATCGGTAGAGATCGGACTCTCCGGAGGACCGAAGTAGCCGGGGAGTCGGTTCCAGTGCTTGACGACCAGTCGCCATTTCCATCTGGTGCGGTTGGCGGCCATGGCTGTTTCGATGAACATTGCTCGAGGATTGTCTTCCTGAAGCTCTTCCAGCCGCCGGGCCAGGCTAAGGGTAAGTTTGTGGGTGATGTCGCTCGTGACGGCGGCTGCGGTGGCGAGGTAGCGCCAGGTCGCGACGCAGATGGGCGCCTGCGGGTTCTTGAGGCGTTGGACACTGGCGTGGATTCCGTTGAGGAGTTCAGCGAAACCCTCGCCGGACCGGGGCGGGGTGCGTTCCGGGGTGGTCCGAAACGGGATGACGGATGCGAGTTCTCGACTGTGCCCTCCGAACACGCGGGAGATGACTGCGGCGCGCAGGAGGGGGCCGGCGGCCTTCGCGGAAGGTGAGGCCGCCTGTTGGCTCAAGTGGGCGCAGGTGGCGGTGTATTCGGCGAGGTCGTACATGAGTAACCGGGCTGTGTCGGTGGCGTTGATGACGGCGGCGGTGTCGGAGGACGGCTGATCGGGAGCCGTGGGGAAGTGGGAGGCCAGAAGATCGAGGCCGCACCCCAAAGCAACGGAGACGGACCGAAGCCTTCCTGCGAGCTCAGTGATCGGCATCTCGGTGGCTGCGGGAGCGCCGAGGGCGGACTGGGCTTCGCGGAGGAGCAGCGCACTGCGGCGGGCGGCGCCCCGCACTCCGTGTTCGTCGGGGTGCGGGACGCCGAAGCCGGTGGTGAGGCGGTCGTGGTAGCGGGCCAGGACGGTGGTGAGGCGCGACAACTCGGCGGGCACGGCCGGATGTCGGGCTTGCGCGATGGTTTCGGGTGCGTGGAGTGTTCGTCTGAGTTCGGTGAGGTGTTGGCGGGCGAGGGCGGACATGTCACCGAAGGTCGCCACGACTACCGGAGGGCTTCCCGGAGTCGGCTGGCGTGCAGGGCCGCCTGCAGGCAGGCTGCTTTGTCGTCAGGGTCGGCGGCCAGTTCGGCGGCGCGGACGAGGTTCTGGGTCACCTTTCTGGCGAGTGCGAACAGAGCGTCGGCGGTCGCGTCCTCGGCAGCGTGATCGGACGGGACGGCGGCGTGCAGCGAGGGGGCCTGCTTCAGGGCCTGGTGGGCCTGGACGGCTTCGCCTTCGGCGAGTCCCCAGGCGATGAAGCCGTTGGGCTCTTGAGCGGCGAAGGAGGTGAGGACGCGCTCGGTGTGGGCGAGGTCGTTGAGCGCGGCCGTCATGATTTCGCTGAACCAGTTGTGCCGGACTTCTTCGTGCTCGCGTTCGTGGGCCATGCGGGAAGTCCTCCATAGGGGCATGAATCTGAGCGTCAGGACGATTCGTGGTGCTTTCTTTCGAGGGATGACTCGAATGTGGAGGCACGGTCATCGTCCTTGGATGAGAACGTCTCCGTGCGCTTGGTGACCTTGGGGTGCAGTCCCTTCAGGAGTTCGGGGACGGAGACGCCGCTCCATATGCTGAGAGCGGAGAGCAGTTTCTGGCAGTCCTGCCGCAGGGCCGGCTGGAGTGACGGCGCTGTGCGAGGAATGCGGGCCGCGAAGCCGATGTAGGCCGATTCGGCCTGGAGCGCGTGCGTCACTTCCCCGGTGGTCGTGCTTGTCGCGGGGAACGGTGGGGCCGGTTCGAGGTCGGCGGCACGTTCATCGTAAACGCGGGAGACGCCGGGGACGACGATGAGGAAGAGGCGGTCATCGTGGTCGTCGATGGTCGCCCAGCCGATGATGGTGCCGCAGCGACCATCATGGTTGAGAAGCCGAACGTGGTCGCCGATGAAGTAGGTTGCCTGCTCGGCGGCCTCCTCGGCGTGAGCGGATCGGCCGACGTTGACTGCGTGGGCGAAGCTGAGGTCGTGCTGGTTGGCGTAGTGCTCCAGGTCGCAGATCAGTGCGGCCAAGAGGGCCGAGGAGTAGAGCCGGTCCCGTCCGAGGAGTGAAGACTTGCCCGGGAAAGCGGCCTCTTCATAACCCTCCAGTGCCTTGGAGGCTCGGACGAGCTGGCTGGTCTTCGGATCGTGGTTCATCTGTTCACCTCAATGCTGTGTGGACGCGACCGGCGTGATGCGCGGCCCGCAAGCAGGCCGTCCGGTCGCCGGGCTCGGTCGTCTTGGAGGCGACGTTCACGATCGCCTCGGCAACGACCAATACGAAGGCGCGAATGGAGTCGGCGAGATCCTCGACGTCGTTGCCTTCGGTGGACGCACGATCAGCGCAGCCCAGCGTGGGGGCCATGGACAGCACGGACCAGGCGTTCGTGGCCTCCGCTCGTGCGACCTGATACCCGGGATAGGCACTGGCCGGGGCGGCGTCGGCGAGGACGATGGTGGCGCGTTCGACGACTTCCAGCCCCTTGAAAGCTGCTGCGAGCAGGGCCGGGACGCCGTCTGCAGACCGGATCTCTGCGTTGACGGTCTCGAAGTGTTGCTGCAAGGAGCTGCTCCACCTTGTCGACACCATGGCCTTGGGAAGGCCTTGATGTGCATCGTTGACTAAAGTTGATGAGACTAGTGTGGGCACCCGTCGGGCAGTGATCAACGATCGTGGCGGAGTGTCGTGCCTATGCCTCAAAGTTGACGGCTAGCGAGCCGGACCGTGCCTTCGGGGATGGGCATTCGCCCCTGGCTTCGGCGCTCCTGCAACGGAATCGCGCAAGCGCTCCGCGATGGGTACCGGGAAGCCCTGAGCGGCCAGCCTCCCCGGGGTGGGCTCTTCCGCCGTGGACGTCGGCTGCTGCGCGGCCCCCGGTGACGGGAGGCGTTCCGCGACGCGGTTGAGGAGGAGATCGGTGACGCTTCGTCTGTCCATGTCGGTCCAGGAGACGAACGCCCTGAGGAGGGCGCGGTGATCCCGGAGATCGTCCGGGTTCGGGGCGACTCCGCTGACGTCCGCGAGTCCGATGCGCGTTGTCACCTCGACCAGTACCTCCTCGGCTCTCAGCGGGTTGGCGATCACACCTTCTGCGGTGGAGGTGGCGGGGAAGCCCGGAGCCGGATCGAGATCGGCGCCGATGACCCGCCGGTCGCTGTTGTCCCCGATGAAGTGCACGTAGTACTCGGTCAGGCCGTGTTCGGGGACGAAGAGCCCGGTGATGGTGCCCCGTGTAGGACGGCCGAGTAGGACCGCCTCCTCCGCGGCAGGCCCTTCGAGCTCGACTGTCGAGCCGATCGTGTAGGTATCGGCCGGCTGTTGCTCGGCGCGGAAGTAGCCGCGCGACTCGCCGAGGATGTCGCCGAAGTCCAGACCGCGGCGTTCGGCGTAGTGCATCAGGTCGACGAGGAGGTCGCCGAGCAGGTCGCGGGCGTGGGCGTCGCTCGTCCGGTGGTCGAGGTGTCCGGTCTCCTCGAACAGGCCCTGGAAGGTGTCGAGGATGGTGGCTGCGAATTCGGCGAATTCGTCCGGGCCGGCATTGGCCATCATGGCTCCGGTGGTCGGTGTGGCGGGTCGGGGCTAGGGGTGCTGTCTGGCTGGACGGCCGGGTTCGGTTGGTCGTGTCGGACGCACCTGGCGTGCGTGTTCTTCGTCGGCTCGCAGGGTGTCGGCGAGGTCGTCGGGGAATGCGGTGGCGGCGAGTTCGGCTGAGGAGGGCGCCCGCAAGTCGTCGTTCGCGGCGTGCAGGGCTTTCCAGGCGATGTGGCGGAGGTGGCGAGCGACGGTCGCGTGTGTGGTGCCGGACCAGTAGGCCAGCGTTCCGGAGAGTTCGGCGAGGTCGGCCAGCGCTTGCGGGTCAGCGGTGGAGCCAGCGGGGGCGCGCAGCATCTCGATGGACAGCGCGATGATCGTGGCTTCTGCCTCGGTGGCGGAGTGGACGATGCCCGTGGTGCGGGTCGGGACGAGCGGGATGGGCACGGCGGGCCGGAGGTCGGACGTTCGAGCCTGCAGGGGTTCGGCGAGTCCTGGGACGCGCACCGTGCAGGTGTTCTGGCCGGTGGGGGACGCCTTCAGTTCGTCGATGAATCCGCGGTAGTCCGGGCCGCCGGCGGGTTGGCGGCCGGGTCGGAATTCGACTTCGGCGTTGAGCAGGAATCGGTCGGGCAGGGCCATGGCGTAGGTGTCGGGGTCGGTTCGGGCTCGGACGAGCCGGTCGATGAAGTCGACGGTGTCGAGGTCGTTGTGTTCGGCGTAGCGGAGGAGGTCGTGGACGAGTCCGTGGATGAGGCCTTCGGCTTCTGCTCGGCTTTCGCGGTGGCCGGTGGTGAGGCCGGGGAGCAGGCGTTGCTGGTAGGCGTCAAGCGCGAGAAGTGCGGCGTCGATGCGGTCGGGCATGCGGAACTCCAGAAGGAGAGGCGAAAGATCCTGCGGGTTGGCGGTCAGGACAGCTACGCGTCGGTTGCATGGAGGACGTCATCGTCGGATCGCAGCCATCCGAAGGGCACCGGGACGAGGCGCGCTTGGTGCGGCGCGAGGTGTTCGTTCTCGGTGCACTGGTAGAAGGGTCCGCGCGGGCCGAGCAGCACCGGGAGCTGATGGTCGAGGTGGTCGCGGTACCACAGGGCCATGCCGGTGGCGCCTTGCAGGCGCATGGCCTCCCACGCGTACCAGAGCGCGGTGAGCCGGGAGATCGCCTCGTCGTGCCGCCACCACTCGGCGCACCAGCGGAACTCGCCACCGAGCGTGCGCCTGTACATGGGGATGAAGTGGTGCGTCACCCACCTCGTGACGTTGGGGTAGAGCGGCTCCGGCGTCTCGTTCGAGCTTGAGCGGTTGTCGTCGTTCTGGGGCTGCAAAGAATCTCCTGAGTACTCGAGGAATGCATGTGGGAGTCCGTCCTCTCGGGAATGCCGCGGCCGTTACCAGGTGTCTGGTGCGGGCTCGTCGCGGATGGCGTAGTAATCGCGGGCGGCTTCGGCGATGGCGGCGTCCGCGGTCTTGATGGCCTGGTTGATGGCCGTGGCGTGCGGCCCGGCGTACCAGGGGCGGAGCCGGACGAGTGCGGGTTTGGTGCCGGTCGCCAGCAGGAGCGCGGTGCCGGTGGGCAGGGCGCGGATGTCGGAGGCTTCGAGGATTTCCTGGCGGCGTAGGGAGATCTGTTCGCTGGCGCGTCCGTCGCTGTAGGTGATGGAGCGGACGGGGACGTCGTGCTGTCCGATGAGGGTTGCCAGGTCGCGCACCAGGCGGGGTGAGTCGATGCCGGCGCCGATGAGTTTGCGGGTGGCGGCGCCCCAGAGGGCGGCCATGCCGGGTTCGCCCCAGACGGTGACGCCCTGTTCGTAGCTCTGCAGGATGGTGACCGGGATGAT
>NZ_JBFAUZ010000052.1:0-67525 GCF_040679555.1 Spirillospora sp. NPDC052242 | reverse complement strand
TCTGCTCTTCTCGTGTGTCGAGTTACACACCCACCCCACCCCCTGCGGGCGCCGGCGGCCCCGGCGCGCCGCCGGCGCCCCCGCCCCCCGCGCGGCCGCGGGCCGCTCCGCGTTCCGGCGCCGGCGCCGCCGATCGCGGGCGGATCCGGGCACGCCGACGGCCCGGCCGTCCGCTCGTTGGGATGGCCGGGCCGATTTCGTTTCGGCTCTTGACAGGCGGACGACGAGACATCGATGGTGTGTGAACGATCACGTTAACGTTAATGTGACGCAGCCGACATGGGAAGGCCCCCCAGCGACATGAGGAAACCCCGTCCCCCCGCCCGCTCGACCGCCGCGCGGCTGGCCGCCGTGCTCGCCGCCGCCGGGTGCGGCGCGGCGCTGCTCGCCCCGCCCGCGAACGCGCAGCCCCGGCCGGACCGCCGCCACCTCGACGTGCGGATCGCGACGTACAACACCTGCGGGCACGGGTGCCTGCCGACCGAGCAGGAGTGCGTCGACACGATCGGCCGCGACTGCGCGACCAAGCTGGCCCCCTGGGCCGGCGGCCGCGCCGCCCGGGTCGCCGACGACGTCGCGCGGGCCCGCGCCGGGGTCGTCGTCACCCAGGAGATCGGCAACAACGCGACGCCGACGCAGCCCGGCGTGGACGTCGAGTCGTTCCGGGCGCCGCTGACCGAGGCGATGCGGGAACGCGGCTACGCCGAGGCGCCCGCCGACTACGCCGGAACCCGGCACCCGGTGGAGGGCTATCCGCTGAAGTCGGGAGCCGGGCGCTTCACCTACTACGACGCGCGCCGGTTCTCCCACCTGGACGAGCGCGGCCGGGAACTGCCGCACGACCTGCTGTGGCTTCCCGACTCCACCGAGATCTACGGCAAGACGATGACCTGGAACACCCTGCGCGACCGGCGGACGGGGACACGGTTCGTCGTCGTCGACATGCATCTGGAGTACCGCAAGAACGGCGCGACCGACCCGAACGGCTGGACGAAGAACTGGGACGAGGTCCGGTACGCGGACGCGCTCCGCACGGCCCGGTACCTCACCCGCGAGAACCCGTACACGCGGCGGCTGCCGATCGTGTTCGCCGGTGACATGAACTCCGCCTCGACGGCGGACGGCGCGAGCCCGCACGACGCGTTCGCCGACGCGGGCTACGCCGACGCGTTCGAGTCCGCGCCCGCCGCGCGGCGCTCGGGCGCCGAGTACGCGTCGTTCAACGGCGGCCGGATCCCGCTGCCGCGATCCGCGGACAAGATCGACCGCATCTTCGTCCGGAACGGAACGCGCGTCCTGCAGTGGACGCTCGTCCCGCAGACGGACGCGCAGGCCGGCGAACCGCGCGACCTGCTGCGATCCGACCACAACCTGATGCACGCCACCGTCCGGATTCAGGAGCCCACCCGATGAGCGTCCCCTCGACCGAGCGGTCACCGGCCGCGGACCTCCGGCGGGCCGACCCGGCCCTGTCCCGCTTCAACCCGCTGGACCGCATCCTCGTCCACGACGACTTCAACACCGGCACGCACGGCTGGATCGAGCTGCTCGGCAACTACGACGGGCACGGGAACCTCGACACCGTCGACGACCACATGCGCGACTTCCGGCCGCCGCAGCTCAGCTCGTGCAACTTCTTCGACGTCGGCACGCACGGCGCGATGTCGGGGACGTACGCGCTGAAGGTCGCCACGCGCCCGCTGGCCGGGCACACCGGGGTCGCGATCCGGCGGCTCACGATGGCCGGGCGGGGCCGCGTCCAGTTCGAGGCGTACCTGACGTTCAAGACGGAGGCGGCGTCGGAGGAGAACCGGGCGGCCGACAAGGCCGGCGCCGGGCCGTGGGACGCGAACCTGCACCCGTCCGAGCAGCAGTTCGGCGCCTTCACGATCGCGACCGACATCTGCGACGGCGTCCGGTACCACTGCGTCGCCCGCTACCTGAACACCGACCTGGACAACAACCTGCGCCGCGAGTGGGTGTACCCGACGGTGCCGGAGCCGACCCCGCGCGAGCACTTCGAGGGCAAGATCAAGCTCCCGCCGACCGCCGACTTCACCGCGCCGGACCCGGACGACTGGAAGCCGTTCGGCGGCCCGCAGGAGCTCTGCTACAACGAGGTGCCGACCAAGGTGAACTGGCACTACGTGCGGTGGCTGATCGACACGAGCACCAGGTCGAACGTCGAGCTCCAGGTCAACGACACCGTCTACGACATGCGGGACGTGCCCGTCCCCCCGTACGACGAGGAGTACGGGTCGCTGCAGAACCTGCTCAACTTCTACGTCTCGGTCAGGACGCACACCGACGTGCGGAACTTCCTGTACCTGGACTCGGTACTGATCTCGGTGGACTGGTGAGGAGCACCGGCACGATGCGCGAATCGTTCACGGCCGTCCTGGAACGCAACCGCACCCTGGCGGGCGAGTTCGCGACGGAACCCTACGAGGCGGCGTGGGCCGCGGAGGCGCGCTGGTTCGTCCGGACGCTGGAGCGGACGGGCGCCGCGACGCGGATGCGGGTGACCACGCAGATCTCCCCCGACGGGCTGCACTGGTGCGACCTCGACGCGGAGCGCGAGATCTCCGGCGACCTCGTGAGCTGGGAGTCGACCGGCTTCGGCGGCTGGCTGCGGCTGAAGGGCGTCGTCGACGGCGCCGCCGGCGGCGCGGACGGCGCGCAGGCGCCCGCCGCCAAGGTGATGATCTACCTCGCGCTGAAGAGCTGAGAGGGGACCGTCATGGACCTGCGCAGGCGCGAGTTCCTCGCGCTGACCGGCCTGGCCGCGTCGGCGGTGGCGCTCGGCGGATGCGGCCGGACGGGCGGGTCCGCGCCGGACGGATCGCTGCGCGCCGCGTTCGGGCAGCCGGTCACCGACCTGGACCCCTACAACGCGGGGACGGCGGTGGACGAGGCGTCGCTCATCGTCAAGCGGCTCGTGTTCGACACCCTCGTCCGGCACGAGGACGGCCGGCTGGTGCCGGGTCTGGCGACCTCGTGGAAGCGGACGGACGACACGACGTGGGTGTTCGACCTGCGTCCGGGCGTCCGCTTCCACGACGGGAGCCCGCTGACCGCGCGGGACGTCGTCGCCTGCGTGGAGCGGACGAAGGCGGTCAAGTCGGCGCAGTCCGCGCTGTGGGCGCCCGTCCGGTCGGCGCGGGCGGACGGCGACCGGCGCGTCACGTTCACGACGGACGGCCCGATGGGCACGCTGCCGGTGAACCTGACGCTGCTGTTCGTCGTCCCGGCGCGGCTCGTGGCCGACCCGGCGCAGAAGCGCCGTCCCGTCGGCTCGGGGCCGTTCCGCGTCACCGGGTTCACCCCGTCGACCGCCGTCGAGCTCGCCCGCTTCGACGGCCACTGGGGCGGGCCCGCCGCGCTCCCCGGCGTCTCGATGCCGTTCATCGGGGAGACGTCCAGCGCGATCACCGCGCTGCGCAACGGGGACGTCGACCTGCTGTGGCCCGTGCCGTCCGACCAGCTCGGCGAGGTGGAGGGGCGGCGCGGGGTCCGGGTCGAGACGGTGCCGAGCTGGACCTACTACCTGACGTGGTTCAACTGCGGCCGCGAGCCGTTCACCGACCCGCGGGTCCGGCGGGCGCTGTGGCAGGCGCTCGACCTGGAGGAGATCGTCGGGCGGCTGTTCGGCCGGGGCGCGGAGCGGATGCGCGCGCCGATCCCGTCGACGGTGTTCGGGTACGCCGAGCAGCCGCCGTACCGGCACGACCCGGCCGCCGCGCGGCGGGCGCTGCGCGACGCCGGCCTCGGGGACGGCTTCGAGACCACGATGATGTGGTTCGACGCGACCGGGCCGCTCGCCCGCGAGCTGGCCCAGTCGATGATCTCGGCCTGGGACGCCATCGGCGTCCGGGTCCGGCCGCAGAGCGTCGAGAAGGCCCAGTGGCTCCAGCGCCTCAACTCCCTCGACTGGGACATGGAGCTGCAGACCAACACCGTGACGACCGGCGACGCGGCGTTCACCCTCGGCCGCCTCTACACCTCCGAGGCCGACCGGATGGGGTACCGCAACGCCGAGCTGGACGCCGTCCTCGCCGCGGCGGGCGAGAGCGCCGACCCCGCGCGGCGCCGGGAGCTGTACGCGCGGGCGTGCGGCACCATCTGGGAGGACGCGGTCGGGATCTTCCCGGCGGCGCTGACCACCGCGTACGGCCTGCGTTCCGGGCTCACCGGGTTCACCGCGGCCGCCAACAACCAGCCCGACCTGTCGACGGTCGGGAGGAGGGCGGGAACGCCATGACACCGCGCCGCAGGGCCACCCTGCGCGACATCGCCGCCGCGCTCGACCTCTCGGTGAACACCGTGTCCCGCGCCCTCGCCGGCAAGGACGCGGTGAGCGCCGAGACCCGCGAGCGGGTGCGCGCCGAGGCGGAACGGCTCGGGTACGTGCCGAACACGATGGCGCGCTCCCTGGTGCAGGGGAACGCGATGACGCTCGGGCTCGTCATCACCAACCCGTCGAACCCGTTCTACGCCCGGCTGATCAGCGCCATCGAGGAGCGCGGCCGGGTGCACGGCTACGCGCTGATGCTGATGGTCACCGAGGACAGCGTCGACAACGAGCGCCGCGTGGTGGACGAGCTGATGCGCTGGGGCGTGGACGGGGTGCTCGCCGTGCCCGTCCAGCACGGGTCGGACCACTGGGCGCGGCTCGACGCGGCCGGGACGCCCGTGGTGCTCGTCAACCGCGACCTGCCGGGGCTCGAAGCCGACCTGATCGGCGTGGACTACTACGGCAGCGCGCGGCTGGCCACCGAGCACCTCCTCGCCGGCGGGGCCCGCGAGCTGTTCCTCGTCGAGGAGGACCTGGACATCTCCCCCGTCGCGGAGCGCGTCCGCGGGTTCCGGGCGGTGCTCGCCGAGCACGGCGTGCCGATCCGCGACGACCACATGGTCAAGGTGCCGACGCGGCGGCGCGAGACCAGCTCGCAGCCGTGGGACCCGATCGACTCCTACGAGATAGGGCGGGACCTCGCCGCGCGCATCGGGCCCGGCGCCGCCGTCCTGGCGGGCAACGACTACTTCGCGCTCGGGGTGTACCGGGCGTTCACCGAGCACGGGCTGAGCGTCCCGCGCGACGTCCGCGTGGCGGGCCACGGCGACCACGCCTTCGCCGCCTACCTGGCGCCGCCGCTCACGACGGTCCGGCTGCCCGCCGCCGAGGTCGGCGCCGCCGCCGTGGACCGGCTGCTGGAACGGATGGCGGGCGGGCCGGCCGCGGACGAGCCCCGGCGGACGCTGCTGCCCGCC
This sequence comes from Spirillospora sp. NPDC052242, assembly GCF_040679555.1. NCBI lineage: Bacteria > Bacillati > Actinomycetota > Actinomycetes > Streptosporangiales > Thermomonosporaceae > Spirillospora > Spirillospora sp. NPDC052242. The sequence goes on along the minus strand of NZ_JBFAUZ010000052.1, from coordinate 62,254 downwards.
GAACTGGTCGTCCGCGCGTCGTCCGCGCCGCCGGAGGGAGGGATCTGATGGGACGGTTCCTGCTGAGACGCGCGTGGCAGGCGGTGATCGTCGCCTGGGGCGCCGTCACCCTCGTGTTCGTCGTCGTCCGCGTGGTGCCCGGCGACCCGGCCGCGCTGATCCTCGGACCGGACGCCTCCGCCGACCAGCTCGCCGAGGTGCGGGCCCGCTTCGGGCTGGACGACCCCCTGTGGCGCCAGTACGTGGTGCACATGGGCGAGGTGCTGCGCGGCGACTTCGGCGAGTCGTGGCGGCTCGGCGGCGGCGCGATGGGCGCCGTCCTCGACCGGTTCCCGGCCACCCTGGCGCTGGCCGCGCTCGCGCTCGTCATCACCGTCGCCGCCGGGTACCCGCTCGGGATGCTGTGCGCCCGCCGGCCGGGCGGGATCCTGGACGTGCTGGTGTCCACCGGCTCGCTGGTCGGCCAGGCGCTGCCGTCGTTCTGGCTGGGCATCGTGCTGATCCTGGTGTTCGCGCGGCAGCTGAACTGGCTGCCGAGCACGGCGGGCGGCGGCCCGGAGTCGGTGATCCTGCCGTCGGTGACGCTCGCCCTGCCGTTCGTCGGATGGCTGGCGCGGCTCGTCCGCAACGGCGCGCTGGAGGAGAGCGGCAAGGACTACGTCCGCACCGCCCGCGCCAAGGGCACCGGCGAGGGGGCGGTGCTGTACGTGCACGTCGCCCGCAACATCGCCCTCCCGGTCGTCACCGTGCTCGGGCTGCTGATGGGCAACTTCATCGCCAACGCCGTGATCATCGAGGTCGTCTTCTCGTGGCCCGGCATCGGCTCGCTGATGGTCGACGCGATCACCAACCGCGACTACGCGGTCGTCGAAGCGGCGATCGTCACGATCACCGTGTCCTACATCGCGCTGAACCTGCTCGTGGACGTCCTCTGCGTCGCCCTCGACCCTCGTCTCACCCCGGAGTCGGCATGAGCGCACTCGCCCCCACCGCCATCTCCGTCCCGAAGGCCCGCGGACGGGCGCGCGCGCTGCCGGCGCGCGCGTGGGCCGGGCTCGGCGTCGTCGGCCTGTTCGTGCTGGCCGCGGTCGCCGGGCCGCTGCTGCTGCCGTACGACCCGGTGGCGACGGACCTGCCGCACCGGCTCCTGCCGCCGGGGTCGCGGCTCGCGGACGGGTCGATCGCCTGGCTCGGCACCGACCAGGTCGGCCGCGACATGCTGGCGACGCTGCTCGCCGGAAGCCGGGTGTCGCTGCTGGTCGGCGCGGCGACCGTGCTGATCGGCGGCGCCGCCGGGCTCGTCGCCGGGCTCGTCTCCGGCTACTTCGGCGGCCGGATCGACACGCTGCTGTCGCGCTTCGGGGACGTGCAGCTCGCGTTCCCGTCGATCCTGCTCGCGATCCTCATCGCGGGCGTCCTCGGCCCGAGCATCACCAACATCGTCATCACGCTGGCCGTGACCCGCTGGGTGATCTTCGCCCGGGTGGTGCGGGCGTCCGCGCTCGCCACCCGCGGCCTCGACTTCGTCGACTCGGCGCGCGTCCTCGGCGCGGGGCACGCCCGGATCCTGTTCCGGCACGTCCTGCCGTCCTGCTGGCAGCCGCTGCTGGTCGCCGCGACCGTGCAGATCGGCCTGGTGATGGTCGCGGAGGCGTCGCTGAGCTTCCTCGGCCTCGGCATCCCGCCGGACCAGGCGTCGTGGGGCGCGACCGTGTCGGCGGGCCGCGACTACCTCGGCTCCGCATGGTGGATCTCGACGATGCCCGCGCTCGCGCTGGCCGCGGTGGTCACCGCGGTGGGCGTCGTCGGCGACGCGTTCCGGGACCTGACCGACCCCCGCGCCCAGATCTGAGAGGAACCGCGATGACCGTTCCAGCCGTTCGTCCCCCGCGGCCGCCGGACGCCGCGGACGTCGCCGCGGAACTGCGCGACGTGCACATCGGGTTCCGGTCCGGGCGCGACGTCGTCCCGGTCGTCCGGGGCGTCGGGCTGCGGCTGCGGCGCGGCCGGGTCCTCGCCCTGGTCGGCGAGTCGGGCAGCGGCAAGAGCCTGACCTCCCTCGCGCTGATCGGCCTGCTGCCGCCCGGCGCCGAGATCACCGCGGGCGCCGTGCTGCTCGGCGGCGAGGACACCGCGCGGTTCTCCGCCCGGCGGTGGCGGGAGGTGCGCGGCGACCGCGTCGCGATGGTCTTCCAGGACCCGATGGCGGCGCTGAACCCGGGCTTCACGGTCGGCCGGCAGATCGCCGAGCCGTTCCGGCGGCGGCTCGGCCTCGGCAGGCGCGAGGCCCGCGACCGGGCCGTCGCGCTGATGCGCGAGGTCGGCATCGCCGACGCCGAGTCCCGCTACGACGACCACCCGCACGAGTTCTCCGGCGGGATGCGGCAGCGCGCTGTGATCGCGATGGCGCTGGCGCTCGGCCCGTCCGTCCTGCTCGCCGACGAGCCGACCACGGCGCTGGACGTCACCGTGCAGGCGCAGATCCTGCGGCTGCTCGCGCGGCGGCAGCGGGAGTCGGACCTCGCGACGCTGCTGGTGTCGCACGACCTCGGCGTCGTCGCGAAGGTGGCCCAGGAGGTCGCGGTCATGTACGCGGGCCGCATCGTGGAGCGGGGCCCGCTGGACGCCGTCTACACCCGTCCCGCGCACCCCTACACGCTCGGCCTGCTGGAGGCCGTGCCGGACGCGCGGGAGGGCGGGCGGCTGAAGCCGATCCCGGGCGCGCCGCCGGACCCGCGCCGCCCGCTGGGCGGCTGCGCGTTCCATCCGCGCTGCCCGTTCGCGACGGACGTGTGCCGGACCGAGGACCCGCCCGCCGCCGAGGACGGCGACCGCGCCGTCGCCTGCCACCACGCCGACGAGGTGACCGCGTCCCGGCCCGCGGCCGCACGGAGCACCGAGGAGCCACGATGACGACCACCCCGCACGACACCGCGCACGACACCGGGCACGTCCTGAAGGTCAGCGGTCTGGTGGCCGGGTACGAGCGGCCCGGACGTCACGGCTTCGGGCGGCGGCGGGTGCCGGTCGTCGCCGGGGTGGACCTGGCCGTCCGGGCGGGCCGGACGCTCGGCGTCGTCGGCGAGTCGGGCTGCGGCAAGTCGACCCTGGCGCGGGCCGTCGTGGGGCTGCGGCCGGCGTTCGCCGGTTCGATCGAGTTCGCCGGCACCGACCTGGCGTCCGTCCCGGCCCGGCGGAGGCGGCGGCTGAGCCGCGACCTGCAGATGGTGTTCCAGGACCCCTACACGTCGCTGAACCCCCGGATGACCGTCGCCGCCGTCGTGGCCGAGGGCTGGCGCGTCCATCCCGGGATCGTGCCGCGCGAGCGGGAGGCCGCCGAGGTCGCGCGGCTGCTCGACATGGTCGGGCTGCGACCCGACCACGGGTCGCGGCGCCTGCACGAGCTGTCGGGCGGCCAGTGCCAGCGCGTCGCCATCGCGCGGGCGCTGGCGCTGCGGCCCCGGCTGATCGTGTGCGACGAGGCGGTCTCCGCGCTGGACGTCTCGGTCCGCGCGCAGATCCTCAACCTGCTCGCCGACCTGCAGGACGAGCTGGGCGTCGCGTACCTGTTCATCTCGCACGACCTGGACGTCGTCCGGCACGTCGCGCACGACGTGGCGGTCATGTACCTCGGGACGATCGTCGAGCAGGGGACCGCCGCGGACGTGCTCGGCGACCCGCAGCACCCGTACACGCGGGCGCTGGTGTCGGCGGCGCCGTCCGTCCACGACCGGCCGGACCACGAAGCGCGGGAGATCGTCCTCGGCGGGGAGGTGCCGTCGCCGGCGTCGCCGCCGGGCGGCTGCCGGTTCCGGACCCGCTGCTACATGGCCGCCGCGGTGTGCGCGGAGCGGGCGCCGGAGCCGGTCCGGCGGGACGGGCTGCCGCAGGCGGTGGCCTGCCATTTCGCGGACGCCTCCGGCGGCACCGCCCCGCGCGGACCGGATCAGGCTCGGCCGTAGGAGTCCTCGAGGCGCTCGATGTCGTCCTCGTCGAAGTGCCCGAACGCGATCTCCATGACCCGGACGGCGGGGCCGTCCGAGCTCAGCCGGTGCGTCTCCCCGGCGCGGATGAACACGCGCTCCCCCACCTGCGGCAGGATGCGGCGGCCCGCCACCTCGAACACCGCGCCGGGGTCGAGGGCGACCCACAGCTCGTCGCGGTCGCGGTGCCGCTGCAGGCTGAGGCGCTGCCCCGGCTCCACATGGATGATCTTGACCGTGGACGGCTCGTTGAGCGTGAAGCGCTCGAAGCCGCCCCAGGGCCGCCGCTCGGTCTCGATCTCCGGCTCCGGGCGCAGGTCGGCGTCGGCGGCCGGGTCGGGTCGCAGGTCGGTCTGCACAGTCACCTCGGGGATTCTGGTTCGCGGAACAACTGCTGGGCGCGGGCGCCGGTCGCGGCGGCCGGCAGCCCGCCGAGGATGAGGTCGGCGAGGCCGTCCACCACGGCCTCCCTCGGCACCTCGGCGTCGTGGTCGAGCCACCAGTCGCCGGCGGTCTGCACCATGCCGACGATCGCGTGGCCCCACACGTAGGCGCGGGTCCGGTCCGTCATCTCGCCCTCGGCGATCATGACCTCGGCCAGTTCCCGGCTCAGGTCGCGGATCATCGTGCTCATCACGCTGTGCGTGGCGGCGTCCTCCGCCCCGGCCCGGTGCATGAGGAACCGGTACAGGTTGAGGTTCTTCGAGATCGTCGACAGGTAGCCGTCGATGGTGGACCGGGTGCGCTGCCGGATCGGATCGTCCCGGGAGAACTCCTCCCGGATCGTCCCGATCAGCCGGCGGATGTGCCGTTCGGCCAGCGCCTGGTAGAGGCCGCTCTTGTCGCCGAAGTGCCGGTACAGGATCGGCTTGCTGATCCCGGCCTCGGCGGCGATCGCGGCCATGGACGCCTCGGGGCCCTCCCGCTGGATGACCCGGTCGGCGGCCTCCAGCAGCGCGCGCCGGCGGCCGGGATCGCGCCTCGATCCCGGTCCGCCGCCCGTCCCGCCCGTCATGATCCGTTCACCGTACGCCCGGCCTGCGGGCGGGACGGCGGGAGGGTGACCGGAATCGGCCGGGACGGTCGGACATGCCCCGAACCGTATCGGGGGTGTTACCCGGTGACAACACCGCCGTCCCCGCACCGGTGAGGGCGCCGCCGGGGCGCGGACGCCCCGGGTTCGCCCGCGCGCCGATCATCGGCCGTCCCATCTCCCCGCCGCCGCTACCGGACCGGCAGACCGGTGACGGTGCGGCCGATGACCAGGCGCTGGATCTCCGACGTGCCCTCGAAGATCGTGAAGATCTTGGAGTCGCGGTGCATCCGCTCGACCGGGTACTCGCGGGTGTAGCCGTTGCCGCCGAGGATCTGGATGGCCTCCTCGGTGACGTACACCGACATCTCGCTGGCGATGAGCTTGGCCATCGAGCCCTCGGCGTTCTCGAAGTCCTTGCCGTTGCGGGCCATCCACGCGGCCCGCCACACCATGAGGCGCGCGGCGTCCAGGCGGGTCTTCATGTCGGCGAGCTTGAACGCGATCGCCTGGAAGTCGCCGATCTTCTTGCCGAACTGCTCGCGCTCGCGCGCGTACTGCAGGGCGTAGTCGTAGGCGGCGCGGCCGACGCCGAGGGCCATCGCGCCGACGGACGGGCGGGTGGTCTCGAACGTCTTCATCGCGGCCTGGCCCTTGGAGCTCCTGCCCTCCCGGGCCCGCGCGACGCGCTCGTCGAACTTCTCCTTGCCGCCGACGATCAGCCCGGACGGGATGCGCACGTCCTCGAGGATCACCTCGGCGGTGTGGGAGGCGCGGATGCCGTGCTTCTTGAACTTCTGCCCCTGCCGCAGGCCGGGGGTGTTCGGCGGGACGATGAAGCTCGCCTGCCCGCGGCTGCCCAGGTCGGGGTGGACGGACGCCACCACGACGTGGACGTCGGCGATGCCGCCGTTCGTCGCCCAGGTCTTGGTGCCGTTCAGCACCCACTCGTCCTTGGCCTCGTCGAACACCGCGCGGGCGCGGATCGACCCGACGTCGCTGCCGGCGTCGGGCTCGGAGGCGCAGAACGCGCCGAGCCGCACGTCGTCGGCCGTCCCGAACATCTGCGGGACCCACTCGGCGACCTGCTCCTGGGTCCCCACGGCGGCGACGGACGCGGCGGCCAGGCCGGTGCCGACGATGGACAGCGCGATGCCGGCGTCGCCCCAGAACAGCTCCTCGAAGGCGACCGGGATGCCGAGCCCGGTCGGCTCGAGCCACTGGGTGGCGAAGAAGTCGAGCGAGTACAGCCCGACCTTGGACGCCTCCTGGATCAGCGGCCAGGGGGTCTCCTCGCGCTCGTCCCACTCCTCCGCCGCGGGACGGATGACGTCCCGCGCGAACTCGTGCACCCATTCCCTGACCTCGCGCACGTCCTCGCTGAGCTCCAGCGAGAACGGCGCCGTCTCCGCACTCGTCATGCCAATTGACCCCTTCTCCAATAAGTCTGTGTTACCCACGGTAGCACCGCCTGGCGTTACCGCGGGTAACACCGTGGCCGGAGTCACAAGGGGACGTCGCGGGGGCCGGGGTCAGCGGCGGCCGGGCGTGACGGGCCGGGACGACGCGTAACCCGGCACCTCGATCATCGGCGGGCGCTCCCCCACGCCCATGTCGGCCGTGCGGGGATCGTGCCCGTCCGCGGACCGCCGGAACTGGGTGAGCGCCGTCGACGGGGCGCTCAGCGGGACCATCCGGCCGTGCCGCTCCAGCCGCGACCAGGCGGTCACCATGATCTGCCCGGACATGACGCCGAGCGCCTCGGTGCCCTGGTTCGTGTGCACCCGGCGGCCGAGGTCCACCTGCGCGATGGCGTCCAGCCCCGAATCGCGGTAGACGTCGACCAGCAGGCCGATCTCCACGCCGTAGCCGGTGACGAACGGGAGCCGTTCCAGCAGCGCGCGACGTCCGGCGTACTCGCCGCCGAGCGGCTGCATCACGCCCGCGAGCAGCGGCCAGTGCATATTGATCAGCGGGCGGGCGACCAGCTCGGTCACCCGCCCGCCGCCACCCTCCACGCTGCGCCCCCCGTCGACCAGCGGCCGGTCGTAGCAGGCCTTGACGTAGCCGACGGACGGGTCCGTCAGCAGCGGCCCGAGCAGCCCCGTCACGTATGACGAGGTGAACTCGCGCAGGTCGGCGTCCACGAACACGATGATGTCCCCGGACGTCACGGCGAGGGACTTCCACAGCGCCTCGCCCTTGCCGGACATGCGACCGAGGGCGGGGAGCACCGAGTCCTGCGCCACCACCCGCGCGCCTGCGGCGCGCGCCACGGCGGCCGTCCGGTCGGTGGACCGCGAGTCGATCACGACGATCTCGTCGACGAGCGGGACGCGCCGGACCAGGTCGCCGCGGATGCACTCCACGATGGTCCCGACGGTCGCCTCCTCGTCGCGCGCCGGCAGCACGACGCTGATCCTGCTCGTCCCCTTGGCGGCGAGCAGGACGTGCGGGGGCCAGTCCTCCGCCGTGCTCGTGCGGCGGCGCAGCCACGAAGCCACCTCAGGAAGCACGCGCTCTCCCTCCGACGACGAGCTCTGAAAACCGGACATCCCCCGGGAAGCACACCGGACACCCCAAATCATTCCCTGTCGGGACGACAGTGGACCAATCACCCTGCCGTGTCGGGGCGTGCGCCATCGTAAAAAGAATCCGGCCCGGCGGTCGCCACCTGGCCCCCGGCCGGGGGCCGGGAGACCGCCGGGCCGGGCGGGGGTCAGTCGGCGTGGCGGTCGAGGAACTCGTAGACGTCGCGGTCGTCCACGCCTGGGAAGGCGCCGGGCGGGAGCACGGACAGGACGTGCGAGTGCGCGCGGGCGGACGGCCAGGCCATGCCCTCCCAGCGGTCGGCGAGGGCCTTGGGCGGGCGCTGGCAGCAGTCGCCGTCCGGGCAGGCCGATTTGACGCGGCGGGTCGTCTCCCGGCCGCGGAACCAGCGGGAGTCCTCGAAGCGGACGCCGAGCGTGATCGCGAAGTCGCGCTCGTGGCTGGGGTCGATGTGCGACAGGCACCAGTACGTCCCGTTCGGGGTGTCGGTGTACTGGTAGTAGACGGAGAAGCGGTCCTCGGCGCCGAACACGTGGCGGCCCGCCCACTGGCGGCACATCCGCTGGCCCTCGATCGCGCCGTCCTCGTCCTGCGGGAACTCCAGCCCGTCGTTGGCGTACGCCTTGTAGATCGTGCCGCTCTCGTCGTTCTTGGTGAAGTGCAGCTGCAGCCCGAGGTGGTGGGTGGCGATGTTGGTGAAGCGGTGCGCGGCCATCTCGTAGGAGACGGAGAAGACGTCGGCGAGGTCCTCGACGGAGAGCTCCCGGGCGGCCTTGGCCTCCTGCAGGAACGGGACGACGCTGCGCTCGGGCATCAGGATCGCGGCGCCGAAGTAGTTCGCCTCGACGCGCTGCCGCAGGAAGTCGGCGAAGTCGCGGGGCTGGTCGTGGTCGAGCGCGATGTGCCCGAGGGTCTGCAGCAGGATCGTCCGGGGGGTGTGCATGCCGAGCTGCTCGCGCTCGAGGTAGATGCGGCGGTTGCGCAGGTCGGTGACGGACCGGACGGAGCGCGGCAGGTCCTGCACGTACTGCAGGCTGAAGCCGAAGTGCCCGACCAGCGACATGAGGGTGCCCTGGGAGACGGCGCGGCCCCGGTACCCGACGGCGTCGAGCGTCTGCGCGGCGATCTTCTCGATGTCGGGGAAGTGGTTGCCGCGCTCGTGCATCTGGCGGCGCAGCTCCGCGTTGGCCTTGCGCGCCTCCTCGGGGCTCGCGGTGGGCTTGGTGCGGCTGCGCTTCAGCTCCCCGTAGAGGGCGAGGATGTGCTCGATGACCTCGTTCGGCATGCGCTTGCCGACCTTGAGGTGCGACAGGCCGAGCGTCCGGTAGAGGGGGTCGCGCTGCGCCTCCTCGAGGGCGATCTCGAGCTGGGCGCGGCGGCTGGGCGGCTGGCGGCGCAGCAGCTCCTCGACGGGGCACTCCAGCGCGGCCGCGAGGGCCTGCAGCAGCGACAGCTTGGGCTCGCGCCGTCCGTTCTCCAGCAGGGAGAGCTGGGACGGGGCGCGGCCGACGCGCTCGCCGAGCTCGGCGAGGGTCAGGCCGCGGGCGCGCCGCAGGTGGCGGAGCCGCTGCCCGAAGGTGACGAGGTCTACGTCGCTCGTCAAGTTGAGGGGTTCTTCTGGCTGCAAGGTCGTCACGGCTTCATATTAGCGGAAATTTCGCAGTTCTTCTGTTACTCGCGAGTTCATTAGGGCTGGCGAATCGGGGCATAGTCGTCTCCAAGCACCCAGGGGACGACACGGAAGGGCAGAACAATGAGCGACAGTCGCCTCAAGGGCGCAGCCGAGGAGCTGCGGCGTCAGTGGGAGACCGACGCCCGCTGGAAGGGCATCGAGCGGACCTACACGGCCGAGGACGTCGTCCGGATCCGCGGGTCGGTCCAGGAGGAGCACACGCTCGCGCGCCTCGGCGCCGAGCGCCTGTGGAAGCTGCTGCACGAGGAGGACTACGTCCACTCGCTCGGCGCGCTCACCGGAATGCAGGCCGTCCAGCAGGTGAAGGCCGGCCTGAAGGCCATCTACCTGTCCGGCTGGCAGGTCGCGGCGGACGCCAACCTGGCGGGCCAGACCTACCCGGACCAGAGCATCTACCCGGCGAACTCGGTTCCGGCCGTCGTGCGCCGCATCAACAACGCGCTGCTGCGCGCCGACCAGGTCCAGTGGGCCGAGGGCGAGGGCGACACCCACTTCCTCGCCCCGATCGTGGCCGACGCCGAGGCCGGCTTCGGCGGCGTCCTGAACGCCTTCGAGCTGATGAAGGGCATGATCGCCGCGGGCGCCGCGGGCGTGCACTGGGAGGACCAGCTCGCGTCCGAGAAGAAGTGCGGCCACCTCGGCGGCAAGGTCCTCATCCCGACCTCGCAGCACATCAAGACCCTCAACACGGCCCGTCTCGCGGCCGACATCTCCAACGTTCCCTCGCTGATCATCGCGCGGACCGACGCCGAGGCCGCGACCCTGATCACGACGGACGTGGACGAGCGCGACCGCGAGTTCATCACCGGCGAGCGCACCGCCGAGGGCTTCTACCGGGTCCGCAACGGCATCGAGCCCTGCATCGCCCGCGCCAAGGCCTACGCGCCGTACTCCGACCTCATCTGGATGGAGACCGGCACCCCGGACCTGGAGCAGGCCCGCAAGTTCGCCGAGGCGGTCAAGGCCGAGTACCCGGACCAGATGCTCGCCTACAACTGCTCGCCGTCCTTCAACTGGAAGGCGCACCTGGACGACTCCACCATCGCCAAGTTCCAGCGCGAGCTCGGCCACATGGGGTTCAAGTTCCAGTTCATCACCCTGGCGGGCTTCCACGCGCTCAACTACGGCATGTTCGACCTGGCCCACGGCTACGCCCGCGAGGGCATGACGGCCTACGTCGACCTGCAGGAGCGCGAGTTCGCCGCGGCGGAGAAGGGCTTCTCCGCGGTCAAGCACCAGCGCGAGGCCGGCACCGGCTACTTCGACATGGTCAGCACCGCGATCGCGCCGGACTCGTCGACCACCGCCCTGAAGGGTTCCACCGAAGAGGGCCAGTTCCACTGATCCTCGCCGGCTGACCCTTCCTCCCCCACGGAAGGCCCCCGCGTTCCTACACCCGCGGGGGCCTTTCCGTGTCTCTGGACAATTCAGACGACATCACGGACACGAGCCTCCACTTCCGGCACCGCCCTCGACAGCGGCCGCGAAGAAAGTCATCGTCGTCTCCGTTGATGATCTCTGTTCAGGGAGAATCTCCGATGGCGATGCGCCGCACCCGGCACGCCGTGGCGGACCAGGCCCGGGCGGTGTACGCGGCGCGCCCGTTCCCGGACCGGGAGGGCCGCCCGTTCTGGTCGGTCGTCACGGCCGACCCGCGGCGCGACACCATGTTCAACGCGCGGGTCTACAGCGGCGGCGCCATGGCGCTGCAGTTCCTCCGCGAGAAGATCGGCCACGACGCGTTCATGAGGCTGCTGCGGACCTGGTACGCGACCCACAAGGACGGGAACGCGACCACCGCGCAGTTCACCGCCCTGGCGAAGAAGGTCTCCGGCCAAGACCTGGACGCGTTCTTCAAGTCCTGGATCTACTCCGCGACCAGGCCCGCCCTCCCCGAGTAGGCGTCCGCCCGCCGGCGGGCCCCGGCGCCGATCACCGGGGCCTGTCTCGCGAAACCCGTGGCCCCGACGTTCCGCGACGTTTAGGCTCTCGGCAAGTGGGCGTTCTTCCCTGGGTCTGCTTGTACGGCTACCGCCGTCACACCGCATATCCGCTCGCCTCCGTGGCGGAGGCGGTCACCAACACGGTCTTCGGTTTCATCCGCGCGTACGTCCTGCTGGCGCTGTGGGACGCGCGGCCGGGCCTCGGCGGGTACGACGCGGCCGACGCCGTCACCTTCTGCTTCCTCACCCAGGCGCTCATCGGGCCCGTCCAGATCTTCGGCGGGATGGAGCTGAGCCGGCGGATCCGGGACGGCGACGTGGCGATCGATCTGCACCGTCCCGTCGGCCTGCAGGCGTGGTGGCTCGCGGACGACCTGGGCCGTGCGGCCGCGGCGCTGCTGCTGCGCGGCGGGCCGCCGCTGCTGGCGGGGGCGCTGGTGTTCCCGTTCCGGTGGCCGGGCCCGGCCGCGTCGGCGGCGTTCGCGGTGTCGCTCGTCCTGGCGTTCCTCGTCGGGTTCGCGCTGCGCTACCTGGTGGCGCTGGGGGCGTTCTGGCTGCACGACGACCGCGGGCTGAGCACGGTCGCGACGGTGATGTCGCTGTTCTTCTCCGGGATGATCCTGCCGCTGGTGGTGTTCCCCGGCGCGTTCGGCGACGTCGCGGCGGCGCTGCCGTGGTCGGCGCTGGTCCAGGTGCCGGCCGACGTGTGGCTGGGCCGCGGCGCCGGCGCGGACGTCGCGGCCGCGCTGGCGTTCCAGGCCGGCTGGGCGGCGCTGCTGCTCGCGTGCGGGGCGCTGCTCACCCGGGCGGCGCGGCGGAAGCTGGTGGTGCACGGTGGCTGATCCGGTGACGCGCGAGGTGCGCATGTACGCGCTGCTGGCGTGGACGTGGGTCCGCGCCGCGGCGCAGTACCCGGTGTCGCTCGGCCTGATGGTGGTCGCCACGGCGGCCATCACCGGGCTGGACGCGCTCGCGATCGTGCTGCTGTTCGCGCACGCCGAGAGCATCGCTGGGTTCCGCGCGGAGGAGGTCCTGTTCCTGTACGGGACGTCCGCGCTGTCGTTCGCGCTGTCGGACTGCGTCCTCGGCACCGCCGACCGGCTCGGCGAGCACGTGCGGAACGGGACGCTGGACGCGATGCTGGTGCGGCCGGTGAGCCCGCTGGTGCAGGTCGCGACGGAGGAGTTCACGCCCCGCCGCGTCGGCAAGCTCGTCCCGGCCGCGCTCGTCCTGGCGTTCGCGCTGCCGCGGCTGGAGGCGGACTGGACGCCCGGCCGGGCGGCGATGATCCCGCTGATGGTGGCGGCCGGCACGGCGATCTTCGCGGGCCTGTGGGTGATGGTGGGCGCGGCGCAGTTCTTCCTCGTCGAGAGCCACGGGGCGACCAAGGCGATCACCTACGGGGGCGCGTTCCTGACGCAGTATCCGCCGACGATGTTCGCCCGCGACCTCGTGCGCGGGGCGACGTTCGTCGTGCCGCTCGCGTTCGTGAACTGGCAGCCCGCGCTGTACGTCCTGGACCGTCCCGATCCGCTGGGGCTGCCGGACGCGGCGCGGTTCGCCTCGCCCGCCGTCGCCCTCGCGGTGTGCGCGGCGGCGGCGCTCGCGTGGCGGGCGGGGCTGCGGCGCTACCGGTCGACGGGCAGCTGAAGGAGCCGGGCGGCCGAGCCGCCCGAACGGAACGCACGTACGGAGAACGACGGGGCGAGAGGACCGAGGGAGCAACGAGATGGGCGGGGACGAAGGGGGCGGCGCGATGATCGTCGCCGAGCGGGTCGGCAAGTCGTTCACCGTGCGCGCGCGGCGCGACGGCCGCCGCCGGCGCGTCCGCACGGCGGTGCGGGCGGTGGACGACGTCTCGTTCACCGTCGGGCGGGGCGAGTTCGTCGGGTACCTCGGCCCGAACGGCGCGGGGAAGTCCACGACGATCAAGATGCTGACGGGCATCCTGACGGCCTCGTCCGGGACGCTGCGCGTGTGCGGGCTGGACCCGTCGCGGCGGCGCACGACCCTCGCCCGCCGGATCGGGGTGGTGTTCGGGCAGCGCACCACCCTGTGGTGGGACCTGCCGCTGCGCGACAGCCTGGCGCTCGTCCGGAAGCTCTACGGGGTCGAGCCGGAGGCGCACCGGACGCGGCTCGCGGAGCTGACGGGGCTGCTGGAGCTGGGCCCGTTCCTCGACACGCCGGTGCGGCAGCTCAGCCTGGGCCAGCGGATGCGGGGCGACCTGGCCGCGGCGCTGCTGCACGATCCGGAGCTGCTGGTGCTGGACGAGCCGACGATCGGCCTCGACGTGGTGAGCAAGACCACCGTGCGGGAGTTCCTGGCGCGGACGAACGCCGAGCGCGGCACGACGATCCTGCTGACCACGCACGACCTCGGCGACATCGAGCGGCTCTGCCGCCGCGTCATGATCATCGACCGGGGGCGGCTGGCGTTCGACGGCGGTCTCGGCGAGCTGCGCCGGACCGTGGACGCCGACCGGATGCTGGTCGTCGAGCTGGCGCGGCCCGGCCCGCCGATCACGGTGGACGGCGCCGGGCCGGAGCGGGTCGCGGCCGAGCGGACCGAGGGCCCGCGGCAGTGGCTGCGGCTGCCCCGGTCGGCCAACGCGGCGGCGGTGGTCGCCGCGATCGCGCGCGACCACGACGTCCGCGACATCGCGCTGCGGGAGGCCGGCATCGAGGACGTCCTGGCGGGCCTGTACCGCGGGGAGCACGCCTACGTCGCTCCCGGGGCCGCGGAGCCCGGGGCGCCCGGCGCCGGATCCGCCGAGGCGCTCGCCGCCGAGTGACCGCGCCCCGCCGCCGGTTCAGGTCGGCTCACGTGAAACGCGAACGGGCCGTCGGGCAAGTACTACCGGGAGACGTACGCGTGTCCGCCCGATGGCATGGAGCGGACGATCGCGGGAACGGGACCGAGCCGGAATCCGCCAAGATCGTCGGCGCGGACAACTTCGAGGCCCGTCGCCGCGTCTCTGTGACATCGCGGAAGCGGCCCGGTGCCGGCCCGGCACCGGAGGTACGCACGGATCAGGGGACAACGGATGACCGAGGTGAGGGACCGCGTGGCCGGACCGAGGAACGGGGACGGCGGCGCGGCCGGGGGACGCAGGCCGGGCGCGTGGACACGCGTCACGCGTGCCGTGGACGGACTCGTCGACGCGGCGGTGCTCGCGTTCGCGGCGTGGACGGTGATCTACCACGTCTGCCTGCTGCTCCAGCCCCCGACCTGGGTGATGCTGGCGTGCTGGGCGGCGGTGTCGGCGGCCGGGATCGCCGTGTGGTTCCGCCGCCCGGCGGGACGCCCGCTGTGGGACGACCGCGTCGCCGCGGCGGCCGCGAACCGGGTCCTCGCGGGCGTGGCCGTCGCGTCGGCGGTGGTGGCGGGGACGAGCGCGGGCCTGCACGGGGAGGGCGTCCCGTGGTGGTGCACGTGGGCGGCGGGCGCGGTCAGCGTCGCGGCGACCGCGGCGGCCCTGCTGCGCCGCCCCGCCGAGCGCGCCGAGGGCGCGGACGGGGACGGCGGCGGCGCCGGGCAGCCCCGGGGAGACGGGGAACGCGGGGACCGCGACGAGACGGAGGCCGCCCGCTGGGGCACGCCGCTCGCGCTGCTCACCGGGGCCGGGCTCGCGGTCGCGTCGCTGTTCGTCCTGAACTCCGACGGCGACGACGCCTACTTCGTGTCCCGGTCGGTGGCGACGGCCGAGACGGGCCGCATCCCCATGAACGACGTCATCTTCACCCGGGGGACCACCGGCGCGATCGCCGGGGAGCCCCCGGTGTCGTCGGTCGAGGTCTTCGCGGGGGCGCTCGCGCGGATCGTGGGCGTGCCCGGCGCGTCGTTCGTCTGGTACGTGCTGCTGCCCGCGGTCACGTTCCTGGCGATCTGGGCGCTGTGGCGGCTGGTGCGGGCGTGGGCGCCGCGCCGCGCCGCGCTCTGCCTCGCGGTCGGCGTCGTCTACCTGCTGTGGACGGGCCTGAGCCCGGCGTCGCTCGGGTCGTTCCACCTGCTGCGGATGTGGCAGGGCAAGGCGGTGCTGGTGTCGCTGCTCGTCCCGCTGCTGTTCGCCTACCTGACGCACTGGGCGGAGCGGCGCACGCGGCGCGACCTCGTCCTGCTGGGCGCCGCCGGGGTCGCGGCGGTGGGGCTGACCTCGACGGCCGCGTTCGTGGTGTCGCTGGTCGTGCTGGCGGCGGTCGCGCCGCTCGTCGTCGCGGGGCGGGTCCGGACCGGACTCGCGGCGTGCGCGGCGATGGCGTACCCGGTCGCGGCCGGCCTCGCGGTCATCCTGCTGTACGACAGCGTGTCGGTGCACGGAACCGTCCACGACGCGCCCGCCAGTTACCGGGCGGTCCTGCTGTACGCCACCCTGGGGGTGCTGGCCGGGTGCGCGCTGTGGCTCGCGCCGTGGACGGTCCGGCCCGGCGTGCCCGCGCTGATCTGCGGGGGCGCCGCGGCGCTGCTGACGCTGCTGATCCTGCCGGGGGTGCTGGCGCTCGCCGCCGACGTCACCGGCGCCGGGCAGGTGCTGTGGCGGACGATGTGGCTGGTGCCCGCGCCCGCGCTGATCGGCCTGCTCGCCGCGGTGCGCCTCCCGGACGCGGTGCGCCCGCGGATCTCCGCCCGGGGCGCGCGGGTCGCCGCGGCCGGTGCGCCCGCGGCCGTCCTGGCCGCGGCGATCGTCGTCGGCGGGACCCCGGTCTGGGCGGAGTCGAACGGATCGGTGGTCGCGGAACGGCCGTCCTGGAAGGCGGACCCGGCCCGGGTCGGGACGGCGCGCGCGATCGTCGCGGAGGCCGGGCCGGGCGGGATCGTGCTGATGCCGGGCCGGTACATGCGGCTCGTCCCGCTGCTGACCACCGAGACGCACGCGGTGAACCCCAACTCGCACTACCTGTCGCTGCTGCCCGCGCCGGAACGGGCGGTCGAGGACCGGGAGCTGCTGTCGGCGGCCGTCCGGTCGGCGCGGAGCGAGAAGCCCGCTCCCGCGGAGGTCGAGGGGGCGCTGCGGCGCCTGGACGTCCGGGTGGCGTGCGCGTACCCGTGGGACGAGCGCGGCCTGGACCTGCTGCGGACCGCCGGGTACGGCGGCGACCGGAGGATCGGCTCGCTCGCGTGCGTCTTCCCAGGTGGCGGGCGGAGGTAAGGGCCGACAACCCGGTTCGCCCGTTTGACGGCTCTTTACCCGGGCATCGGCGTGTCGTTCGATCCGACGCACGTTGGAGGATGACATGTCGACCGTGGTGATGGTCGTCATCGCCGTGATCATCGTCGCCGCCGTGGTCGCCGCGGTCGCGTTCCTGGGCCGGTCCCGGGCGCGCACCCGGCGGCTGCGGCGGCGCTTCGGCCCCGAGTACGACCGGGCGGTGGAGCGCCACGGCGGCCGGGCGGCCGCCGAGGAGGACCTGATCGGCCGCGAGCGCAGGCACCGCGAGCTGAAGCTGCGCGACCTCGCGCCGGCGCGCCGCGAGGAGTTCCGCGCGCGGTGGGTCGGCGTCCAGGAGCGGTTCGTGGACGCGCCCGCGCAGGCCGTCGAGGAGGCCGACGACCTCGTCCGGGTGGTGATGGGCGAGCGCGGCTACCCGACGCGCGGGTTCGAGGACCAGGTCGCCCACCTGTCGGTGGAGCACGCCCGGACGCTGGACCACTACCGCAGCGCGCACGTCATCGGCGGGAAGGCCGCGGCGGGCGAGGCGTCCACCGAGGAACTGCGGCAGGCCATGGTGCACTACCGCGCCCTGTTCGAGGATCTGCTGAAGGCGCCCGGCGAGGACCGCCGCGCCGCCCCCGCCGCGCCGGCCGCGCCCGCCGGGGAGGCGGCCGCGGAACCGGCCGCCGGTCCCGCCCGAGACGTGAGGAGGTGACCCCGATGGTGCACAGGCGATCCGACGCTCCGGCCCCGGGCGGGCCGGTCACCGAGGACGAGCGCGCCCGCGCCGCCGGCACGGCCGACCCGGGCGTGGCGGGCGACACGCACGTCGCGGGCCCGCGTCCCGCGCCGGCCCGGCCGGCCGGGGCCGCACGGCCCGCGCCGTCCCGGCGGCCGGACCACTCCCCCGGGACGACGGGGGACGGCGCGCCCGGCGCCGGTCCCGACACCAGGCCCGATTTCAAGCCCGGGATCACCCCGGACGCGGCGCCCGGCGCATCCCGCGGCGGGACGCCCGAGCCGGCGGCCCCTGCGGCTCGCGCCCTCGACAAGCCCCGGGCCGCGGGTCCGGGCGCCGTCCCCGAGCGGCTGCTGGATCCGGCCGAGGCCGACCGGCTCCGGGCCCGCTTCCGGGAGCTGCAGGCCGCGTTCGTCGACGACCCGCGCCAGGCCGTCCGGGACGCGGACGGCCTGGTGACCGAGGCCGCGCAGGCCCTCGCCCGCGCGCTGGCGGGCCGCCGCGAGGCCCTCGCCGACGGGCTCGGCACGGGCGGGGACGCGGACGCCGGCGGGCCCGACACCGAGCGGCTGCGGCTGGCGCTGCGCGCCTACCGCGACCTCTTCGACCGCGTCGCCGGGCTCTGACCGTCCCCGCACCGGCGGGCGTCCCGTGGTTCCACGGGGCGCCCGCCGGTTTTCGGTGCGCGGGGCGCCTCGTCAAAGCACCTCCCCACGGGGAATACTGAATCCCGTTCGGTTAGGCCCCCGGGAGTGGAGGATCAACGGTGTCCGACGAGTTCTCGATGACCATCGACGGCCGGGCGGTGGACGCGCCCGCCACCTTCGGCGTGATCGACCCGGCGACCGGAGAGGTGGCGGAGCAGGCCCCCGACGCGTCCCGGGAGCAACTGGACGCGGCGATGGAGTCGGCGCGGGCCGCGTACGCGACGTGGCGCCGGGACGAGTCCGTCCGGCGGGAGGCGCTGCTGGCGGCGGCGGACCTGATGTTCGCCAAGTCCGAGGAGATCGGCCGCGTCATCACGCTGGAGCAGGGCAAGCCGCTCGCCGACGCGACGATGGAGGTCGTCGCGGCGGGCGTCTGGCTCAAGTACTTCGCGGGCCTGGAGCTGCCCGTCGAGGTGATCCAGGACGACGACAACGCGCGCGTCGAGGTGCTGCGGCGGCCGATGGGCGTGGTCGCGGCGATCACCCCGTGGAACTTCCCGCTGCTGCTGGCGACCTGGAAGATCGCGCCCGCGCTCCTCGCGGGCAACACGATGGTCCTCAAGCCGTCGCCGTTCACCCCGCTGTCGAGCCTGAAGCTCGGCGCGGCGCTGCGCGACGTCCTGCCGCCCGGCGTGCTCAACGTGGTGACCGGCGGCGACGAGCTGGGCGCCTGGATGACCTCGCACGACGTCCCCCGCAAGATCAGCTTCACCGGCAGCGTCGCCACCGGCAAGCGGGTCGCCGCGGCGGCCGCGCCCGACCTCAAGCGGGTCACGCTGGAGCTGGGCGGCAACGACCCGGCGATCCTGCTGGACGACGCCGACCCGGCCGCGGTCGCCGACAAGCTGTTCGGCGGCGCCTTCCAGAACAACGGCCAGGTCTGCTCGGCGATCAAGCGGGTGTACGCGCCGGACGCGCTGTACGACGACGTCGTGGACGCCCTCGCCGAGCGCGCGAAGGCCGCCAAGGTCGGGCCCGGCACGCAGGAGGGCGTCCAGTACGGGCCCATCAACAACAAGCCGCAGTTCGAGCGGGTCGGGGAGCTGGTCGCCGACGCCATCGCCGGGGGCGCCCGCGCCGCGGCGGGCGGCGCGCCGATCGACGGGCCGGGCTACTTCTTCCAGCCGACGATCCTCGCCGACGTCTCCGACGGCACCAGGATCGTGGACGAGGAGCAGTTCGGCCCCGCGCTGCCGGTGATCCGCTACAGCGACCTGGACGAGGCGATCGACCGCGCCAACGGCACGCACTTCGGCCTGTCCGGCTCGGTGTGGAGCGCCGACGCCGACCGCGCCGCCGAGGTCGCGGGACGGCTGGAGTGCGGCACCGCCTGGGTCAACACCCACCTCGCGCTCGCGCCCAACCAGCCGTTCGGCGGGTTCAAGTGGAGCGGCCTCGGCGTCGAGAACGGGACGTGGGGCCTGCAGGCGTTCACCGAGCTCCAGGTGGTGCACCGCTCGAAGTCCTGACCCGGCCGCCCCCGCCGCCCGCGCCCGCGCCGCGGGCGGCGGCCACGGGCGAGCGGGGCGCGGGCCCGGTCCGCGCCGACGGGCCCGTGCCCCGCCGCACTTCTCGTACGCCGCGCCGCCGCGCCGCGGCTTGTGCGGAAGGTCACGACTTCGAGTCCGGAAAGTGATATGTCCGCTACTGGCGGTCCGGTGGGCGGGCACCGACACTTGATCAACGGGGGCCGAGCAGCACCGCCGACCACGGAGGACGAATGCACACGTGGGACGTCATGCGCCAGGACGACAACGGCAACCGGGTCCACATGGCGGCGCACGACTCCCGGATCTCCGCGCTCGCCCACGTGCTGGCGATGGAGAGCGGCGTCCGGCACAAGCAGACGTACTGGGTCGACGGCCCGGCGACCCCGGTCGTCCGGACGAACCGGGACCTGTACCTGGTGTTCCTGCACCTCGGGCAGGAGGCGCGGGCGGCGTCCTGGTCGCTGTCGGCGTTCCTGCGCGCCCTGTGGAAGGTGAGCGTCCCGCTCCGCGACCGGACGGACCTCGACCCCGACGACGTCGCGGCGATGTTCTCGGCCGCCGCGACCGTCTCGCCCGCCCCGTTCGACCCCGCGTGGAGCTCCCGGGACCTCGCGCTGCCGGGTCCCGAGCCCGGCGGGTACGCCGACTGGGAACGGGTCGTCCTCTCGCAGATCGCCGACCTGGAGGACTTCGTCGCCGCCCCGCCCGGCCCGCGGGCCCGGTTCGGCGTGGACGCGCCGCGCCCGCCGGGTTCCGGCGCCCGCGCGACGCCCGCCCGCTGGTACAACTTCGACCCCGCGACCTACCTGGAGTGCGCGGTCGCCGGGAGCCTCGGCGGCTGGGACGCCGCGGACGGGGCCCGGGTGCCGCTCCCGGCCGCGCCCGGCGCGCCGCCCGTCCGCTCCTACGTCCGGGAGATCCGCGCGATGACCTGGGCCGAGCTGGCCCGGATCGCCGTGTGCGGGCAGGTGTACGAGTAGCGCCCCGAGCAGAGCCCGGCCCGGAACTGTCGGTCCCGGGTGGTAGTAGTGGGGCCATGAGCGAGAGGCCGGTCGCGTTCTCCGACCGGGGCGGCTGGTGGCTGGCCGAGGCGCGCCCGCACCCCGCCCTCCGGCCGCTCCTGCGCTCCTACGCGGGCTACTGGGAGACCGAGGCCGTCCCGTCCCGGATGCGCACCCTGCCGACCCGCACCGCCGTCGTGATCATCAACCTGGGCCCGCCGATGTTCCTGCGGACCCCCGACCCGTCCGGCGGCGATCGCGACTTCGGCTCGTTCGCGGCGGGCATGTACGACGGCCCCGGCCTGTACGAGCATCCGGGCGGGCAGCTCGGCGTCCAGCTCGACCTCACGCCGCTCGGCGCCCACACGCTGCTCGGGCTGCCGATGGCGCGGCTGACCAACTCCGCCGTCGACCTGCCCGACCTGCTCGGCCCGGACGCCGCCGCCCTCGTCGGCCGGCTCGCCGGGACGCCCGGCTGGGGCGACCGGTTCGACCTGCTCGACGCCTACCTGCTGCGCCGCCTCGAGACCGGGCCCGTCCCCGATCCGGAGGTGCGGCGCGCGTGGGACCTGCTCCTGCGCAGCGGCGGCACCGCCGGCGTCGCCGAGATCGCCGCGGACGTCGGCTGGAGCCGCAAGCACCTGACGCACCGGTTCCGCGAGCAGGCCGGGCTGCCGCCCAAGGTGATGGGCCGGGTGCTGCGGTTCGAGCGCGCCGTCGGGATGCTGGCGCGCGGCGGCGACCTGGCCGCCACCGCGTCCGCCTGCGGCTACTACGACCAGGCGCACCTCAACCGCGAGTTCCGGACGCTCGCGGGCTGCACCCCCACCGTCCTGCGCGCCGAAGGCGCCGAACCGCAACTCCTCACGACCGGCGCCGAATCTACCCCGCCCTGACGCCGTCTCCCCCGCATCGGCCTCGGCCGCCGACACCCCGGGCACGCGCCCATGTCGCCGTCGTCGAGGCGGGCCGCAGCGGTCGACGCCGCCGCTCAGCCGCCGGTGCCGTGCTCGGCGGCGATCGCCTCGAACACGTCCATGTCGGCGTCCCACTGCGTCCCGGGACGGGGCCAGTGCAGCACGATGTCGGTGACGCCGAGTTCGGCGTACCGTCCCGCCAGGTCGGCGAACGCCTGCGGCGACTCCAGCCACGGCTCGCCGCTGAAACCGGTCAGCAGGACCCGGTCGCGCACCTCCCGCCCCTCCGCTTCGCACGCGGCGCGCAGCGCGTCCAGCCGGGACCGGACGACCTCGTCCGGCGCGCGTCCCGGGGCGACGGCGGTGTTGACCCATCCGGCGCCGTGCCGCGCCGCCACGCCCATCCCGCGCGGCCCGTTCGCCGCGATCAGGAACGGGACGCGCGGCCGCTGCACGCAGCCGGGCTCCGTCACGACCTCGCGGGACGAGTAGTACTCGCCCTCGACGGTGGTCTCCGGTCCGCGCAGCAGCCGGTCCAGCAGCCCGACCCATTCGGCGAACCGCGCGGCGCGTTCGGCGGGCGTCCACTCGGGGCCGCCGAGGACGCCCCCGTCCGACGTCCGGTTCGCGCCGCCCGACCCGATCCCGACGGCGAGCCGCCCGCCGCTCACGTGGTCGATCGTCTTGATCGCGTGCGCGGTGGGCACCGGATGGCGGAAGTTCGGCGACGTCACCATCGTGCCGAGGCGCACCCGGGACGTCACGACGGCCGCGGCGGCGAGCGTCGTGTAGGCGTCGTACCAGGGCGTCGTGCCGCGCCAGGCGAGATGGTCGTACACCCACGCGTGGTGGAACCCCAGTTCCTCGGCGCGCCGCCACGTCTCCCCCGCCTCCGGCCAGGACCGCATGGGCCACACCACCGTGCCGATCCGAGGTCCGGTCACCGGCTCCCCCTCCGCTCGCTCCGGGCGCCCCGCCGCGGGACGCCGCGTCCACTAGATCACGAACCCCGCCCCGTCCGCCCGCCGGAGAATCGTCCGGGTCAGCGGGCGGCGGCCAGCCAGTGGCGCAGCGCCCACCACAGGTGCGCGGTCCGGGCGACCGCCGCGCCGTCGGAGGGGTCGAGCAGAGGGCGTCCCGTCAGCTCCTGCAGCCGCCGCACCCGGTACTTGACCGTGTTGCCGTGGACGTGCAGCGCGGCGGCCGTCGGTTCGATGCGGCCGCCGTGGTCGAGGTAGGCGAGGGCTGTCTCGGCGAGCTCCCGGTGGAACGGGTCGCCGGAGTCCAGCCCGTGCAGGAGCGCGGCCGCCAGCAGGCCGCCCAACTCGGGTTCGGCGTCGGTGACCGTGGCGAGGGCCAGGTCGGCGAGGTCGCGCAGCCCGGTCAGGCCCGCGGCGGCGCCCGCCCGCAGCGCCCGACGTCCCAGCGTGTACAGCGGCGCGACGTCGGCGGGACGGGCGGGCGGCGCGGCCACCAGCAGCGGCCCGGCGGGCGGCGGGTCCGGCAGCCGGGCGACGAGGGCGGCGAAGCGGCCGTCGACGAGCCCGCACAGGCCCGGCCCCGCCGAGGTCAGGCGCGCCTCCAGCCGCGCCGCGACCGCCGGGTCGCTGACGTCGGACACGACGCAGTGGTAGGCGGCGCGGGCGTCGAGCGGGGCGGGCACGGCGACCGGCTCGCCGTGCAGCAGCTGCCGGAGCGTCTGCAGGGTGCTCTCCCGCGCGGTGCGGGCCATCTCCAGCTCGGCCACCCGGTGCGCGTGGACCATCCGGTGGACGAGCGCGGTGGTGATCTCGTCGATCCGGCTGACCCCGTCGAGGAGCTGCGCGTCGGGGACGCCGAGGCGGCGGCCGTCGGCGATGAGCGTCCGGACGAGGTGGGCGCGGCCCGCCTGGAAGCCGTCCAGGAACGCGGCGACCGGCACCCCCTGGCGGGCGCGGTCGGAGCCGAGCCGCTCGGCCGCCGCGAGGACGTCCGGTCCGGGGCCGCCCTCCCGGAGCGCGGCGAGGACGCCCTGGACGAGCGCGGCGGTGTGCCGCCGCGTCTCCTCCTCCGGCAGCGCCGCGACGAGGTCCGAACGGGTGCGGGCGGCGCGGACCGTCGCGTCCAGCACCGCCGGGTCCGCGCTGCGCTCGACCAGCAGCCGCAAGAACCGGTCGCCCTCTCGTGGCTCCATGCCGCCATTGTGCGGCCCCGTTGTCTCCGCGGGACAACCGGGCGCGCCCGGCTTGGGCGGCGCGGGTCTAGCCGGACGGCCGCCGAGTGGTGTTCGGTGGAGGCAGCCGAAACCCGAGGAGCGACCGATGGCCGAGGACGAAGAGTTCCTGGAGAAGCTGCCCACCGACCTGATCTTCCGGCTGCCGCCGAACTTCGACAGCGTCGAGGACGAGCGCCGGCACCGCAAGGAGCGGCTGGCCGCCGCGCTGCGGATCTTCGGCAAGTTCGGCTTCGAGGAGGGCGTGGCCGGGCACATCACCGCGCGCGACCCCGAGCGCACCGACCACTTCTGGGTGAACCCGTTCGGGATGTCCTTCAAGCACATCAAGGTCAGCGACCTGATCCTGGTGAACCACGAGGGCAAGGTCGTCGAGGGCCGCTACCCGGTGAACGAGGCGGCGTTCGCGATCCACTCGCAGGTGCACCAAGCCCGGCCGGACGTGGTGGCCGCCGCGCACAGCCACTCGACGTACGGGCGGGCGATGTCGGCGCTCGGCCGGAAGCTGGAGCCGATCACCCAGGACGTGTGCGCGTTCTACCAGGACCACGGGCTGTTCGACGACTACACCGGCGTCGTCACCGACCTGGAGGAGGGCAAGCGGATCGCCGCCGCCCTCGGCGGCCACAAGGCCGTCATCCTGCGCAACCACGGCCTGCTGACGGTCGGCGACACCGTGGACGCCGCCGCCTGGTGGTTCATCACGATGGAGCGGTCCTGCCAGGTGCAGCTGCTCGCGCAGGCCGCGGGCCCGGTCGTCCCGATCGAGCACGACAACGCCGTCCTCACCCACGAGCAGATCGGCAACGACCTGGTCGGCTGGATCAACTACCAGCCGCTGTACGACCAGATCACCCGCGAGCAGCCCGACCTGTTCGACTGACGGCGCCGCCGGGGGCGGGCCGCGCGGCGCCGCCCCCGCGCACTCACTCCGCGGTCCGCGGCCCGTCCAGCGGGAGCAGGACGCCGAACCGGGTGTCGCCCGGCGCCGACTCGACGCGGATGTCGCCGCCGTGCCGGTCGGCGACGATCCGCCACGAGATGTCCAGGCCGAGGCCGGTGCCCTGCCCGACCGCCTTCGTGGTGAAGAACGGCGTGAAGATCCGGTCGAGGTCCGCCTCGGGGACCCCGACGCCCGTGTCGGCGATCTCCACGAGCGCGTTGCCGTTCTCGCGCGCCGTCCGGACGGTGAGGACGCCCGTCCCCCGCATCGCGTCGAGGGCATTGACGATGAGGTTCGTCCACACCTGGTTCAGCTCGGCGGCGTGGACCGGGACGGGCGGCAGCCCGGGGTCGTAGTCGCGCCGCACCTCCACCCCGTCGCCGATCTTGCGGCGCAGCATGGTGAGCGTGCTGTCGAGCAGTTCCCGCAGGTCGACCGGCTGGTACTCGGCCCGGTCGAGCTGGGAGTACTGCCGCGCCGAATCCAGCAGCGCGGTGATGCGGCCGACCGCCTCGGAGATCTCCGCCTGCAGCTGCGCGACCTCCAGCACCTCGGCGAGCCAGCGGGCCGCCGCCGGCAGGTGCTCCCCGGCGGCCTCCGCGACCCGCTCGGCCTCGGCGACGCCGACGCCCGCCGCGACGAGGCCGGGCGCCAGGTCCCAGGCGTCGTCGACGCCGTGGTCCTCGAGCCAGTCGCCCAGCTCGTCCTCGGCGTCGCTCACCTCCAGCGGCGTGCGCCGCGCCGCCCCCGACGGCAGGGCGGGCCCCAGCGCGACGAGGGCGCTCAGCCGGGTGCAGTCGACGCCCTGCGCGGCGAGCTCGGCCAGCCGCCGCTGCGCGCCGAGCAGCCGATCGCCCAGCTCCGCGCTGGCCCGCGCCGCCGCGGCGGCCGGGTTGTTCAGCTCGTGGGTGAGCCCGGCGGTGATCGTGCCGAGGGCGGTCAGGCGCTCGCGCTGGTCCACGGTCCGGCGCATGTTGCTCATCCCGAAGAACACGCCCGCGAGCAGGTGCGCGCCCATCGGGAACCACTCCCGGACGGCCTTCGCGAACTTGCGCGCCGGCAGGACGAACGTCCGGCACGGCCGCGTCGCCCGCAGCGTGTGCTGGTACCGCTGCTCGATCTTGTCGTCCAGGTAGGCCTGGACGGCGCCGCCGTAGGTGCCCGGCCGGTCCGTGCGGCTCACCTCGTGGACGTGCCCGCGGACCTCCTGCGTCATCAGCATCTCGCCGCCGAGCAGGACGAACAGGAACTCCGCCGGGGCGCCCTGCGCGCAGATCACCTCGCCCTCGGGGTGCTCCCGGACGCTCCCGTGGGCCGCCAGCCAGTCGAGCTTCGCGTCGTCGAGGGCCTCGAACAGGAAGAGCCCGCGCAGTTCGCCGGGCGTCACGGCGGTCACGAGCGCTCCAGGTAGCGGTGGACGAGCGCGACGGCCATCGCGCCGTCGCCGACGGCGGACGCCACGCGCTTCATCGACGCGGCGCGGACGTCCCCCGCGGCGAACACGCCGGGGACGCTGGTCTCCAGGTGGTAGGGCTGGCGGGCCAGCGGCCAGCCGGCGGGACGGGCGCCGCCGGTGACGAGGTCGGGGCCGGTCGGCACGTACCCGCGCGGGTCGCGCTCGACGAACCCGGCGAGCCAGTCGGTGCGCGGTTCGGCGCCGATGAACACGAACATCCACTGCGCGTCGAGGACGCGGGCCCCGTCCGGCCCGTCGCAGACGACGCGCTTCAGGTGGTCGTCGCCCTCCGCGGCCGCGACGGTGGTCCCGGTGTGCACCTCGATGTTGGGGATCGCGGCGATCTGCTCGATCAGGTAGTGCGACATCGAGCGCTCCAGGCCGTCCGCCCGGACGATCATGTGCACCCGGCGGGCGTACCGGGCCAGGTGGACGGCGGCCTGCCCCGCGGAGTTCGCGCCGCCGACGACGGCGACCTCCTCGTCCCGGCAGGACGGCGCCTCGCTGAGCGCCGCGCCGTAGTAGACGCCGCGCCCGGTCAAATCGGGGGCGCCGCGCGCGTCCAGCCGCCGGTAGGACACCCCGGTGGCGAGGATGACGGCGTGCGCGGCGATCTCCGAGCCGTCCGACAGCGTCGCGACGCGCGCCGTCCCGCGCGCCTCCAGCGCGGTGACCTCGCCGGCCTGCAGCAGCTCGGCGCCGAACCGGCCGGCCTGCCGCCGGGCACGGTCGGCGAGCTGCGCGCCGGTGACCCCGTCGGGGAAGCCGAGGTAGTTCTCGATGCGGGAGCTCTGCCCGGCCTGCCCGCCCAGCGCCCGCCGCTCGACCACGACCGTCCGCAGCCCCTCGGACGCGCCGTAGACGGCCGCGCCGAGCCCGGACGGGCCGCCGCCGACGACGATCAGGTCGTAGAAGCCGGTCGACGGGGTGGTCGGCAGCCCGATCGCCGCCGCGAGCTCCGCGTCGGTCGGGGCCGGCAGCGCGGCGCCGTCCGGCGTCACCACCAGCGGCAGCTCCGGCTCCCCGGCCGCCGCGATCAGCTCGGCGGCCTCCGGGTCGCCGTCCAGCAGCCAGGTGTAGGGGACCTGGTGGCGGGCCAGGAAGTCGCGGATCTCGTAGGAGCGCGACGACCAGCGGTGGCCGACCACGCGCAGCTCCGCGGGCCGCCCCCGGTCGGTGCGCCGCCACGCGTCGAGCTGCGCGTCGATCACCGGGTAGAACTTCTCCTCCGGCGGGTTCCACGGCTTCAGCAGGTAGTGGTCCAGGTCGACGACGTTGATCGCGCGGATCGCCGCGTCGGTGTCGGCGTAGGCGGTCAGCAGGACGCGGCGCGCGAACGGGTACAGGTCCATGGCGCGCTCGAGGAACTCGACGCCGCTCATCTCGGGCATCCGGTGGTCGGCGAGGAGCATCGCGGTGTCCTCGCCGCGCAGCCGCAGCTCGCCCAGCGCGTCCAGGGCCTGCGGTCCGGACTCGGCACGGACGATCCGGTACGACTCGGCGTACCGGCGGCGCAGATCGCGGGCCACGGCCCGGGAGACGCCCGGATCGTCGTCGACCGTCAGCAGGACAGGTTTGCTCACCGGGCGTCTCCTCGTCGCGTCCGATTCGTGGGCAAGATCCTATGCGCCGCAGGCCACGGCCCACCCCGCCGCCGGTCGGCGGGGGCGGCATCGGCCATGATCGGGGCATGGACCTGCGTGTTGCCTTGATCGGATACGGCACCGGGGGCGCGGTCTTCCACGCCCCGCTCATCTCGTCCGTCCCCGGGATGCACCTGGCGGCGGTCGTGACCGGGGACCCCGAGCGGCGCAAGGCCGTCGAGGAGCGGTACCCGGACGCGCGGGTCCTCGACCACGCCGACCGGCTGTGGGAGGTGTCGGGCGCCTACGACCTGGTGGTGGTCGCGGCGCCGAACCGGTACCACGTCGCCCTCGCCCGGACGGCGCTGACCTCGGGCGTCCCGGTCGTCGTGGACAAGCCCGCCGCCGCCACCGCCGCCGACGCCCGCTCCCTCGCCGCGCTCAGCGCCGTCCGGGGCCTGCCGGTCGTCCCGTTCCACAACCGCCGCTGGGACGGCGACTACCTGACCGCGCACCGCCTCGTCGGCTCCGGGGCGCTCGGCGACGTGCTGCGCTTCGAGTCCCGGTTCGAGCGGTGGCGGCCGACGATCAAGCCCGGGTGGAAGGAGAGCGCCGACCCCCGGGACGCCGGCGGCATCCTGTACGACCTGGGCTCGCACCTCATCGACCAGGCGATCGCGCTGTTCGGGCGTCCGGTCCGGGTGCACGCCGAGATCGACACCCGGCGGCGCGGCGCGACGGCGCCGGACGACGTGTTCGTCGCCCTCGAGCACCGCGGCGGCACCCGGTCGCACCTGTGGGCGAGCGCGACGGCCGCGCAGCTCGGCCCGCGCTTCCGCATCCTCGGGTCCCGCGCCGCGTACACCGTCCACGGCATGGACGTGCAGGAGGACGCGCTCCGCGCCGGGCTCGTCCCGAACGATCCGGGCTACGGCATCGCCCCGCCCGAGGCGCACGGTCTGGTCGGCGTCCCGGGCGACGAGCGGCCCGAGCCGACCGCGCCGGGCGCCTACCACGACTTCTACGCCGCCGTGGCGCGCATGCTGCGGAACGGCGCTCCCCCGCCGGTCGACCTCGCCGACGCGATCACCGGCCTGGAGGTCATCGAGGCGGCGCTGCTCTCCGCCCGCGACCGCGCGACGGTGACGCTGGACTGAGCACGTCCCCTCCCCCGAGCGCCCGGCGTCACAGCACGGAGACGTGGACGTGGTCGTAGTGGTTCTGGGTGACGCTGCCGCGGTCCTCCATCTGGCTCCACCCGCCGCCGCTGCGCGAGTCCCAGATGCGCTGCTTCCAGATGATGTACTTGATGCCGAGGCGGCTCGCGTTGTCGATGAGGTACTGGGCGACCTGGTCGCCGTGGGCGCTCGCCGACGCGCTCGGCATCTGGCCGCCGGTGCTCTCCATGAAGTCGCACGCGTGGCCGGACCCGTGGTCCTGCGGGTCGCCGGGGCGCAGGCAGCCGATCGTCGGGAACGGCCCGAACTTGCCGTCGACCTCCTCGAGGACGGTGCGCATGCGCGCGGTCATCGAGTTGCCGGTGACGGGCGACTTGGTGCCGGACGCCCCGTCCGGCCGGGCCGACCCGGAACCGGAGCCGGACGACGCCGACGTGGTGGGCTTCTCGGGCTTGTACTTCGCGAGCAGCTTCTTGACGCGCTCGCGCTGGCCCTCGAGCTTCTCGATCTCCTTCTCGACCTTCTCGAGCTTCGCCTCCGCCTTCTCGCTGGCCTGCTCGGCCTGCGCGTCCAGCGCCGCCAGAGCCTGGACGCGGCGGCCGTTGTTGCGGCTGATGTGCTCGAGGCCGCTCGCGGCGCGCAGGGCGGCCTGCGGATCGCCGTCGGTGACGATCGGGATCGACTCGTAGCGTCCGGTCATGTAGGCGGTGGAGGCGATCGTGGCGACGGACGCGCGGGCCCGGTCGTACTCGCCGGAGGCCCGGTCGGCGGCCGCGCGGGCCCGCTCGGCCGCCTTCTCGGCGTCCTCGAGGGTGACCAGCCCGCCGCGGTACTCCTTGGAGAGCTTGTCGGCGCGCTTCTTCAGCTCCGCGTACTTGGCCGCCGGATCCTGGGGCGCGCGGGGGACGGCGGCGGCGCGGGCGGACGGGACGGCCGTCACGCCCAGCGCGAGCGCGATCGCCAGCGCGCCGGTCCGCGCGCGCCGAGCCGTCGGGCGTCCGCCGGCGGGACGCTCCGTGCCGCCGGGTGGATCGAGGGCCGCCACAGATCACTCCTTGATAACAAGCCTCAAGATTGGCGGCACGCTACCACATACGACCATTTCGTCTCAGTTGATGCGAACATCACATAGCGTAACGAAAGGTGTACGGATCTTGGAGTGCGGGCCGGGGCGCGCGGCCCCGGCCCGGAGCGTCAGGCCCGGCGGTCACAGGCCCATGAGCTCCTCCCAGCGCGGCACGTGCGGGGTGCGGCGCAGCCGCAGGCCGGCCTCGGCGGGCGTCCGGTTCCCCTTGCGGTTGTTGCACTTCCCACACGCCAGGACGGTGTTCTCCCACGTGTTCCCGCCGCCGCGCGACTGCGGGTGGACGTGGTCGATGGTGTCGCCGCGGCGCCCGCAGTACGCGCAGCGGCCGCGATCGCGCAGGTGGACGCCGCGCTTGCTCCACGGCGGGCGGCGGCCGTGGCGCCAGCGCATCGCGACGTACCGGACGAGGCGCAGGACGCGCGGGACGGGGAACGCGCCGATCGTCCGGCCCTCCTCGACCTCCTCGACGACCGCCACCTCGCGCACCAGCATGCGGATGGCGTGCCGCAGGTCGACCTTCTGTAACGGCTCGTACGTCGCGTTCAGGACGAGCACGTGCATGCGTCACCTCCCCTGGCCCTGCCGCTTCCCCGCCAGGATTCGAACCTGGAGCATCCGCATTAACGGTGCGGCGTTCTGCCGTTGAACTACGAGGAAAAGGTCCGGCAATTCTCCGGACTTCCGAGCATTTCCCGGAAGCCGCTATTAGCCTGCCGATTCCCGGCGGGGCGGGCAACGCATTTTCCGGCGGTTCAGGACGGGAGGTCGGCCGCCGCGGCCTGGTACTCCATCGACTCGCGCTCCACCCGGAACCCGAGTTCCTCGTTCACCGCGATCATGTGGGCGTTGTCGCCGGCGTTGTCGGTCTCGATCTCGCGGACCTCGGGCCGCTCCGCGGCGAGCCAGCGCAGCATCTCGGCCTTCACCCAGATGCCGATCCGGCGGCCGCGGTGCTCGGGCACGACCGCGGTGTCGTACTGCGCGGCGCGGCCCGCCGACCCGGCCGGGACGACCATCTCGGTGAAGCCCGCGATCGACGCGCCGTCGGCGGTGAGGGCCGCGACGGTGTAGAGGTCGTCGCCGCGCTTGGCGACCAGCTCGGCCATCTCCCGGACGCGCGCGGCGTCCCAGGGGGCGCCCTCGTACTCGGCGAGGTCGGCCATCGCGGTCTTGGCGCGGGCGAGCGCGGCGGCCCGCCCGTCCGGGACGACGCCCCGCCAGCGGACGAGCCGGTACCCGGCGGGCCCGGCCGCGACCAGCCGGGCGACGCGCTCCGCCGGGAGCTCGTCGAGGTCGAGCACCATGCCGCGCAGCGTCAGCACGCACTCGAAGCCGTGCGACTCCAGGAACGGGACGGCCGGGGTGCCCGCGAGCACCTGCGCGATCACGCTGGTGCGGCCGTCGGCGCGCAGGCCCGCCGCGGCCGCCGTCAGCAGCCGCCTGCCGAGGCCGCGGCGGCGGTGCTCGGGCCGGACCCGGATGTCGATCTCGCCCGGCCGTCCGGTCCCGGGATCGCCGGGCAGCAGCAGGGCGGCCACGGCGGCGAGCCCGCCGTCCGGGCCGCGGCCGGCCGCGGCGGAGCCGTCCGGGGCGGGGCCGGCGGGCACCGCCCAGAGCCGCTGCCGGCCCGCGGGGCCGCCGCCCAGCAGCCGCGCGGCCGTCTGGGCGGGCTCGGGCGCGGGCTCGGCCGCCGGATCGTCGGCGTGCACGGCGGCCAGCACCCCGTGCCACTGCCTGATCTGCGCGTCCGTCGGGTCGTCGAGCGCGATGACGTCCATCCGACTGTTGTACCGGATCGGAGCCCGCCGGACCCGGGCCCTCGTGACAACGCGTGGTTTCGGACGGACGCTCGGTCCCCGGCGGCCGGACCTCAGCGGCCCCGCGCGAACGCCTCCAGGATGCGGTCGGCGGCCAGCGCGGGGGTGAGGGCGCCGTCCGCGACCTCCTGCTCCAGCTCGGGGGCGATCTTGCGGACGTCCGGATCGGCGTGCAGGTCGGCGAGCAGCCGGTCGCGGACCATCGCCCACGCCCAGCCGACGAGCTGGCGGCGCCGCCGGGCGTCCAGCTCGCCGCTCTCGCGGAGGGCGTCCTGGTGGGCGGCGATCTCGTCCCACACCCGCTCGAGCCCGGTGCCCTCCCGGGCGCTGCAGGTGAGGACGGGGATGTCGCGGTGGCGCTCGTCGCCGCGCAGCATCCGCAGGGCGCCCGACAGTTCCCGCGCGGCCCGCTTCGCCTCGATCCTGTGCTCGCCGTCGGCCTTGTTCACCGCGATGACGTCGGCCAGCTCGAGGACGCCCTTCTTGATGCCCTGGAGCTGGTCGCCGGTGCGGGCGAGCGTCAAGAAAAGGAACGAGTCGACCATTTCCGACACGGCCGTCTCGGACTGCCCGACCCCGACCGTCTCGACGAGGACGACGTCGTACCCGGCGGCCTCCATCACGACCATCGCCTCGCGGGTGGCCTTGGCGACGCCGCCGAGCGTCCCGGCGGTCGGCGACGGCCGGATGAAGGCGTTGTCGTCGGCGGAGAGCCGCTGCATGCGGGTCTTGTCGCCGAGGATGCTGCCGCCGGTCCGCGTGGACGACGGGTCCACGGCCAGCACCGCGACCCGGTGCCCGCGCCCGGTGAGCAGGGTGCCGAGCGCGTCGATGAACGTGGACTTGCCGACCCCCGGCACGCCGGTGATGCCGACGCGCCGGGCGCCGCCGGCGTGCGGGGTCAGCTCGACCAGCAGCCGCTGCGCGAGCGCGCGGTGGTCGGGGCGGGCCGACTCGACCAGCGTGATCGCCCGCGCGATCCACGCGCGCGAGCCGTCCCGCACCCCGGCGACGTAGTCCTCCAGGGGCCTCACCGGTCGCCGTTCTCCCCCGCCTTCTCGTGGCCCAGCCGCGCGGACAGCTCGTCCAGCAGGCCCTGCGCGGCGTCGGCGAGGACGGTCCCGGGCGGGAAGATCGCGGACGCTCCGGCGGCGCGCAGCTCGTCGAAGTCCTGCGGCGGGATCACCCCGCCGACGACGATCATGACGTCCTCGGCGCCGAGCGCGGCGAGCTCCTCGCGCAGCGCGGGCACCAGCGTGAGGTGGCCGGCGGCGAGCGAGTTGACGCCGACGATGTGCACGTCGGCCTCCACCGCCTGCCGGGCGACCTCGGCCGGGGTCTGGAACAGCGGGCCCACGTCGACGTCGAAGCCGAGGTCGGCGAACCCGGTCGCGATCACCTTCTGGCCGCGGTCGTGGCCGTCCTGCCCCATCTTGGCGACCAGGATGCGCGGGCGGCGCCCCTCGGCCTCCTCGAACGCGGCGGTCGCGGCGCGCGCCCGCTCGATGCCCTCCGCGGGCCCTGCCTCGTCCCGGTACACACCGGAGATCGTACGGATCTGCGCGGCGTGCCGCCCCCACGCCCGCTCCAGGGCGTCGGAGATCTCGCCGACGGTCGCCTTGGCGCGGGCGGCGTCGATCGCGAGGGTGAGCAGGTTGTGCTCCAGCCCGGACGGGCGGTTCCCGTTCGTCGCCGCGTCGGCGGCGGCGGTCAGCGCCGCGAGGGCCGACTCGACCGCGGCGCCGTCCCGCTCCTCGCGGAGCCGCCGCAGCTTGTCGAGCTGCTGCGCCCGGACGGACGCGTTGTCGACCTTGAGGACCTCGATCTGCTCCTCGGCGTCCGCGCGGTACTTGTTGACGCCGATGACGGGCTGCCGCCCGGAGTCGATGCGGGCCTGCGTGCGGGCCGCGGCCTCCTCGATCCGCAGCTTCGGCAGCCCCTCGTCGATCGCCTTCGCCATGCCGCCGGCCTGCTCGACCTCGGTGATGTGGCCCCAGGCGCGGCGGGCGAGGTCGTAGGTGAGCCGCTCGACGTAGGCGCTGCCGCCCCAGGGGTCGATGGCGCGGGTCGTCCCGGACTCCTGCTGCAGCAGCAGCTGCGTGTTGCGGGCGATGCGGGCGGAGAAGTCGGTCGGCAGCGCGAGCGCCTCGTCGAGCGCGTTGGTGTGCAGCGACTGGGTGTGGCCCTGCGTGGCGGCCATCGCCTCGATGCAGGTGCGGGCGACGTTGTTGTAGACGTCCTGCGCGGTCAGCGACCAGCCGGACGTCTGCGAGTGCGTCCGCAGCGACAGCGACTTCGGGTTCTTCGGGTCGAAGCCCTTGACGAGCTTCGCCCACAGCAGCCGCGCGGCGCGGAGCTTCGCGACCTCCATGAAGAAGTTCATCCCGATCGCCCAGAAGAACGACAGCCGCGGCGCGAACGCGTCGATGTCGAGGCCGGCGTCGCGCCCGGCGCGGATGTACTCGACGCCGTCCGCGAGGGTGTAGGCGAGCTCCAGGTCGGCCGTGGCCCCGGCCTCCTGGATGTGGTAGCCGGAGATGGAGATCGAGTTGTACTTCGGCATCTTCTGCGAGGTGTACTCGAAGATGTCGGAGATGATCCGCATCGACGGCTGCGGCGGGTAGATGTAGGTGTTGCGGACCATGAACTCCTTGAGGATGTCGTTCTGGATGGTCCCCGCGAGGGCCTCCGGCTTCACCCCCTGTTCCTCGGCCGCGGCGATGTAGAGCGCCAGCACCGGCAGCACGGCGCCGTTCATCGTCATCGACACGCTCATCTTGTCGAGCGGGATGCCGTCGAAGAGCTGCCGCATGTCGTAGATCGAGTCGATCGCGACCCCGGCCATGCCGACGTCCCCGGCCACGCGCGGGTGGTCGGAGTCGTAGCCGCGGTGGGTGGCGAGGTCGAACGCGACCGACAGGCCCTTCTGCCCGGCGGCGAGGTTGCGCCGGTAGAAGGCGTTGGACTCCTCCGCGGTGGAGAACCCGGCGTACTGGCGGATCGTCCACGGCTGCGTCGCGTACATGGCGGGGTAGGGACCGCGCAGGTACGGCGCGATGCCGGGCAGGGTGCCCAGGAAGTCGACGCCGCCGAGGTCGTCCGCGGTGTACAGCGGAAGGACGTCGATGCCCTCGGGGGTGTCCCACGTCTGGGCCTCGGGCTCCTTGCCGGTGGCCTCGGCGACGGCCGCGCGCCACCGGGCGGCGGCGTCGGCCGCGGGCGGCGGCGTCCCGAGCTCGATGTCGCTGAAGTCGGGGATCATCACTTCACTCCCAGATCGTGGAGGGTCGTCTCCAGCACCTCGACCGCGTCGCATCCGGCGAACACGTTGGCGTCCACACCCTCGTACGTTCCCTTGCCCGCGAGCCAGACCCGCTTCGCGCCCGCGTCCTTGAGCGTGCGGGCGGCGTCCGCGGCCCGCTCGGCGTACACCTTGTCGCCGGAGCAGACGCACGCGACCGACGCGCCGGACGCGGCGAACTCCTCGGGCGGCCCGGTCACGGTCTCGACGCCGCCGGCCTGGAACAGGTTCGCGGCGAAGGACGCCCGGGCGGTGTGGACGGCGATCGGTCCGAGCGTCGCCAGGAACACCGTCGGACGGGCGCCGGTCGCGTCCGCGTGGGCGTCGGAGCGGTCGCGGAGGGCCTCGAAGTCCTGCGCGTACGTCACGACGGGCAGCCCGCCGCCGGGACGGGAAGGTGCGGGCTCCCGCTCGGGCAGCCGCTCGGCGAGGTTCGGGAACTCGCTGACGCCGGTGAGCGGCGCCTTGCGCCGCGCGATGTCCCGGCGGCGCCGCTCCCACGTCGCGGCGACGCGATCGGCGACCAGCCCGGACTCGAGGGCGGCGGCGAGGCCGCCGGCCCGCTCGATCTCGGTGAAGCGGTCCCAGGCGGCGCGCGCGAGGTCCTCGGTGAGGCGCTCGGCGTACCAGGAGCCGCCCGCCGGGTCGACGACGCGGGCCAGGCTCGACTCCTCCAGCAGCAGCGTCTGGGTGTTGCGGGCGATGCGGCGGGCGAAGTCGTCCGGCAGGCCGAGGCGCGCGTCGAACGGCAGGACGGTGACGGCGTCGGCGCCGCCGACCCCGGCGGCGAACGCGGCGACGGTGGTGCGCAGCATGTTCACCCACGGGTCGCGGCGCGTCATCATCGCCGCGGACGTCACCGCGTGGATCCGCGCGGACGTCCCCTCCGCCGCGCCGCTCACCTCGGCGACGCGCGTCCACAGGCGGCGCGCGGCGCGGAGCTTGGCGATGGAGGAGAACTGGTCGGCGTTGACGGCGAGCCGGAACTCGATCTGCGCGAACGCCTCGTCCACGCCCAGCCCGGCGTCGGTGAGGGCCCGCAGGTAGGCGACCCCGGCGGCGACGGCGGCGCCGAGCTCCTCGGCGTCCGAGCCGCCCGCGTCGTGGTAGGGGGTGCCGTCGGCGACGATCGCGCGCAGCCGCGGGAACTCGCGGGCGCAGCGGGCGGCGAGCGCGGCGGCGTCGCCGAGCGGGCGGGCCGTGCCGGTGCGGGCCGCGAGACCGAGCGGGTCGAGCCCGAGGTTCCCGGCGACGGCGTCGGCGTCGCCGCGCTCCGCCGCCAGCGCGAGGAACGCCTCGGCGGCCTCGGCGCCCTGCTCCCCCGCGTCCAGCACGACGGGCGCGAGGCCGAGCAGGACGCCGCGCAGCGCCTCGGGCAGCGCGGCGACGGGCGGGCCCGCCTCGCCGAGCCGCAGCCAGATCGAGGTCGCGCCGTTCTCCAGATCGGCGAGGATCGCCTCCCGGGTGACCGCCGGGTCGGGGTGGTCGTGCCGCTGCCGGACGTCCCAGCCGGCGAGGCCCTCGCCGTCCGGCCGCACCTCGCGGACGTACGGGGCGAGTCCCGGCCGTCCCGCGGGGGCGTCCTCGACGGCGTACAGGGCGCCGATCGGCACGCCGTCGTACGACTCGCGGGTCAGCAGACCCTCGATCTCCTCAAGGGGGGTGTCGTCGGTCGCCGCGCCGGACTTGCGCAGCACCCCCTTCACCATCTCCCGCCACCGGTCCCGCTCGACCGGGGGGAAGGCGGCGGCCAGTTCGAGTTCTTCAGGCGGCACCGTCATGCCCTGGATGGTAAGCGAGCGCATACCGGGCGTTCGCGGGCGGGGTCCCGGTGGCCGGGAGACCCGTCGGAGGGCGCGCGCCGGACGTCCGGCGCCTCAGGTTAGGGGCCGGGTCACCGGGAAGGTGGCCCGCATGACCTTGGATTCCCTTCCCGGTGACCTCTATCACATGCAGGACCTCCTCGACGAGCGCGAGCAGGAGATCGTCGGGCGGGTGCGGACCTTCCTGGAGGAGAAGGTCGCGCCGATCGCGAACGACTGCTGGGCCCGCGCGGAGTTCCCGTTCGACCTGATCCCCGGGTACGCCGACCTGGGCGTCGCCGGCCTGCCCTACGAGGAGTGCCCGGGCGAACGGCCCAGCAGCCTGCTGACCGGGTTCCTGGCGATGGACATGGCCCGCGTCGACCCGTCCATGGCCACGTTCTTCGGCGTCCATTCGGGCCTGGCGATGGGCAGCATCGGCCGGTGCGGGTCGCCGGAGCAGCGCGCGCGGTGGCTGCCCGCGATGGGGCGGATGGAGAAGATCGGGGCGTTCGCGCTGACCGAGCCGGAGGGCGGGTCCGACGTCGCGCTGGGCCTGCGCACGACGGCGCGGCGCGACGGCGACCACTGGATCCTGAACGGCGCCAAGCGGTGGATCGGCAACGCCACGTTCGCGGACCTCATCGTCGTGTGGGCGCGCGACGCCGACGACGGGCAGGTGAAGGGTTTCGTGGTCGGCAAGGACACGCCGGGGTTCACCGCCACCCGCATCGAGAACAAGATCGCGCTGCGGACGGTGCAGAACGCCGACATCGTGCTCGAGGACCGCCGGGTGCCCGAGGAGGACCGGCTGGCGGAGGCCCGGACGTTCCGCGACACCGCCGCCGTGCTGCGCCGGACGCGCAGCGGCGTCGCGTGGCAGGCGGTCGGGGTGATGCTCGCCGCGTACGAGATCGCCCGCCGCTACGCGGTCGAGCGGGAGCAGTTCGGCCGGGTGATCGCCGAGTTCCAGCTCGTCCAGGACCTGCTGGTGCGGATGCTGGGCAACGCGACGGCGTCCCTCGGCATGGTGGTGCGGCTCGCGCAGCTCCAGGACGCGGGCATGTACCGCGACGAGCACTCGGCCCTCGCGAAGGCGTACTGCACCACCCGGATGCGCGAGGCGGTCGGCTGGGCGCGCGAGCTGATGGCGGGCAACGGCATCGTCCTGGACTACGACATCGGGCGGTTCGTCGCCGACGCGGAGGCGCTGTACTCCTACGAGGGCACCCGGGAGATCAACACCCTGATCGTCGGCCGCGCGGCGACCGGCCACGGCGCCTTCGTGTGACGGGCCGGTCCGGGGGTCCGGTCCGGCGGGCCGGTCGGCGGGACGGTACGGGCACCCCGGAAACGCCCGTGCGGACGGGCGTTGCTAGAGTTCGGCCACGTAGATCGAATCCCCACCGGAACCTGCTAGAGGGAAGACAACGCGCATGTCGAGCGGCAGCCACGCCGGGCGCCCGAAGTCCTGGGTCGCCGTCACCATCATCTTCATCGGTTTCGCCATCGGCGGCGCGGGACTCGTCATGGGGCCGAGCTGGGTGGTCTTCGGCGCCGGCGCCGCGGTGATCGCCCTCGGCGGAGTGGTCGCCCTCGCCGTCGACATCATGAGCGACGTCGTCGTCGACGAGCCCCGCGCGTAGCGATGTTCGGCCGCCCGCCGCTGGAGGAGCGGATCGCCGCCCGCCAGCGCGAGCTCGGGCCGCTGAAGCAGGGCAAGTACTTCCCGCACGGCCCGGCGAAAATGCTGTTCATCGCCAGCCTGGCGATCGTCGTGATCACGCATCTCGCGGCCCTCGCGGTGCTGTGGATCGACTCGGGGCCCTGACACGCCGAAAAGGCAGGTGCCAAGCCGCCGTCCGTCACGTAACGTCGAAGTGATGTGCCGTCGCGGTGACGCGGCTGTGACGTGACAGGCGGCCCGCGGCGCGCACGAGCCGAGGTGGTGGGATGGCGCCGCGTTTCGGAATCGAGGAAGAGTACTTCGTCGTCGATCCGGGCACGCGGGAGGTCGTCCCCCGCGCCGCCGACGTGGTGCGCCGCGCCGCGGCGACGCTGGGCGAGCGGGCGTCCACCGAACTGGTCGGCTTCCTCGCCGAGGCCAAGACCCCGCCCTGCGACGACCTGGTGAAGCTCGAGGAGCAGATCCGGCAGATGCGGGCCGCGATGGCGGGCGCCGCCGCGGCCGAGGGCCTGCGGCTCGCCGCGACCGGCACGCCGGTGCTCGGCGACCTCGTCCCCGCGCCGATCAGCGCGGGCGCCCGGTACGCCGAGAGCCGGGCGACCTACCGCGGCCTGGACGACGAGCAGTGCATCTGCTCGTGCCACGTGCACGTCGAGATGCCCGACCGGGAGCGCGCGGTCCTCGTCGGCAACCACCTGCGGCCCTGGCTGCCGACGCTGCTGGCGCTGGCGGCCAACTCGCCGTTCTGGGCGGGCCGCGACACCGGGCACGCCTGCTGGCGGGCGCTGACGTGGGCGCGCTGGCCGGTGGCCGGGCCCCCGCCCTACTTCGCGTCGCTGTCCCACTACGAGGAACTGGTCGCGTCGCTGCTGGAGTGCGGCGCGCTCATGGACACGGGGACGATCTTCTGGGACGTCCGGCCGTCCGCGCGGCTCCCGACGGTGGAGGTGCGGGTCGCCGACGTGGCGCTGACCGCGGCGGACGCGGCGGCGCTCGCCGGGCTGATCCGGGCGCTGGTGGAGCGGGCCGCCGCCGCCGTCGACGCCGGCGATCCCGGGCCCGCGCCGCCGCAGGAGATGCTGCGCGCCGCGTACTGGCTGGCGGCCCGGGACGGGACCGCCGGGACGGGCCTGGACGTGCGGACCGGGCGGCCCGCCGCGCAGCGGGACCTGGCCGCCGGGCTGCTCGCCCGCGCGGCGCCGGCGCTGCGCGACAGCGGCGACGCGGTGAGCGTCGCGCGCGGGGTCCGGCGGCTGCTGGCGGGCGGGACGGGCGCCGAGCGGCAGCGCGCCGCGCACCGCAGGCGGGACCGGCTCACGGACGTCGTGGACGCCGCGCTGCTGCCGGAACCGGCGGGACCAGCGCCGTGCTTCCGGCAGGTAACGTAGCGGAAATGATGCGAAACATCCCGTTTTCGCATTTCGCTGCGGGGTAACCGATAGGTGAACGGCGTTCACCGAGGCAGGGGGCAGGCCATCGACGGGGTCCATACCGCACCGCCGCCGGATCGCGCGTACGCTCGGGCCGATGGACGAGATGGGGGATCCGGGCGGGGCGGCGACGCGATGAACCCCGCGGACACGAGTTTCACGAGCACGACGGCGCCAGATCCCGGCGCGGACGGCGACGCGTTCGTCCACCCCGCGCTGTTCTACGGCAGCGACGAGGAGTACCTCGCCGGCACCGTCCCGTTCCTCCGGGAGGGCGTCGCGGCGGGCGAGCCGGTCGCCGTGGCGGTGCCCGGCGAGAAGCTGGCGGCGCTGCGGGACGCCCTCGGCGGCGACGACCCGGACGGCGCGGCGGCGTCCGTCACCTGGCTCGACATGACCGAGGCGGGACGCAACCCGGGCCGCATCATCCCCGGCGTGCTGCGCAACTTCGCCGACCGGCACCGCACCGGACGGGTGCGGATCATCGGCGAGCCGATCTGGCCGGGCCGGTCGGAGACCGAGTACCCGGCCTGCGCCCAGCACGAGGCGCTGATCAACCTGGCGTTCGCGGGGCGGCGCGTGTCGATCCTGTGCCCGTACGACGCGACCCGGCTGGACGACCGCGTGCTCACCGACGCCCGCGCCACGCACCCGGTGCTCATCGACGCGGACGGTGAGCGGGAGAGCGGCGACTACGCGCCGGAGCGGATCGTCCACGACTACAACCGGCCGCTGCCGCCGCCCGCCGAGGCGTACCGGATCGACTTCGATCTCGACGCGCTCCCGCGGGTCCGGGAGTTCGCGTGGGCCTGGGCGGCGCGGCTCGGCCTCGGCCCGGACGCCGCGGGCGACATGGAGCTGGCCGTCAACGAGCTGGCCGCGAACTCCTGCCTGCACGGCGGCGGCGCGGGCACCGCGCGGATCTGGGCCGAGGACGGCCAGGTCGTCTGCGAGGTGCGGGACGCCGGGACGATCACCGATCCGCTGGCGGGGCGGATCCCGGTGGAGATGAGCCCGCACGGCGGCCGGGGGATCCTGCTCGTCAACCACCTCGCCGACCTGGTGCGCGTGCACACGGGCCCGGACGGCACGGCGATCCGCGTCTACATGCGCGCCTGACCGTCCCGGGCGGCGCCGGGAGGACGGCTCAGGGGGCGAGCACCCGCCCGATCCCGGCGAGCGACTCGCCGAGCAGGGCCGCGAGCCCTTCGGACGCGGCGTACTCGGCCAGCGTCGCGGTGATGAACAGCGCCAGCACCCGCGCCGCCCGTTCCCGGTCCGGCGGCACGGGCCCGTAGGCGTCCAGGAACGCGGCACGGTCGCCGCCGGCGAACGCGGCGTAGGCCACCGACAGGTCCACGGACGGGTCGGCGCGGCAGACGTCGCCCCAGTCGATCACTCCCGCGGCCTCCCCCGCGGGCCCGATCAGGACGTGCCGGACGTGCAGGTCGCCGTGCACGATCACGGGTTCCCCGGCGGGCGGTGCGGCGTCGCGGGCGGCGTCCAGGAAGCCGCGGACGGCGGCGTCCGGCTCCCACAGGCCGAGCGCGGCGAGCCGCGCCAGCCGCTCGGCGGCCGCCGCGGCCCGGTGGGCGGGGTCGCCCCGCCGGAAAGGGTCCACGGGCAGCCCGGCGCCCGCGACCGGAACGAGCGCGGGGTCGTGCAGCGCCCGCAGGAAACCGCCGACGGCGGCGGCGATCGGCGCGCGCCGCCCGTCCGGCGGCCGGGCCTCGGCGAGCTCCCGGCCCGGGACGAGCCGCGCGCCGAAGAACGGCCACGGGAACCCGCCGCCGGGCTCCCCCACGTAGCGCGGCACGGGGATCGGCAGCGGCAGGCGCGGCGCCAGCGCGGCGAGCGTCGCGATCTCGCGCTCGACGCCCGGCACGGCGATCTTCCTGCGCGGGAACCGGAACGCCCAGTCGCCGCCGACGCGGAACACCGTGTTGTCCCAGCCGGTCGCGAGCGGCTCGACCGGCGCGCCGCGCAGGTCCGGGAACCGCTCCCCCACGAGCGCCGCCGCGGCGCCGGCCGTCATCTCGTACTCGGCCGCCCATTCCATGGGCCCGACGTTAGCGCGCGGGCTCCGCGGCGGCCTCCCGTTCCGCCCCCGCCGGGACCGCGGGCAGGACGTCCTGCGGCGGCGGTGGCTCGCGGCGGCCGGTGAGCCAGACGGCGGCGACGACCAGGGCGCAGCCGGCGAGCTGGGCCGGCGCGGGCCGCTCGGCCAGGACGACGGCGCCGAGCAGCACGGCGAGCACCGGCTGGAGCAGCAGCAGCGCCCCGCCGACCTCGGCGCGCAGCCGCGGCAGCCCGGCGTTGATCAGCAGCCAGCCGCAGACCTGCCCGGTCACCGCCAGCGCGGCCAGCCAGCCGAACGCGGCCCAGCCGGGCGTGAGGTCGACGCCGTGCCAGGGGACGCCGACCGCGACGGACGCCGCGCCCGCGCCGAGCGTCGCCAGCAGCACGGGCCGCGCCCGGTGGGGCCCGCGCCGCCCGCCGACGCGCGTCAGGAACAGGTAGCCGCCGTAGGCGACCCCGGCGCCGACGCCGTAGAGCGCCCCGCGCAGCGGGTCGGCGGCGTGGGGCCCCTGGTCGGCGAGGCCGGCCGCGAGCGCGACGCCCGCGAGCATGACCGGGAGCGCCACCGCGAACGCCCGCGACGGGCGCTCCCGGAAGGCGGCCAGCGCGAGCAGCGGCACCACCACGACCTGCACGTTGACCAGGACGGTCGCGATCCCCGCGCCGACGCCCTCGATGGCCGCGCCCCACAGCACCAGGTCCACGCCGAGCAGCAGCCCGGCGGCGACGTCGAGGAGACCGCCGCGCCCGGGCCCGACGCGCCGCCGCTCCCACCGGACGAGCGGCAGCAGCAGCGGCACCGCGAGCGCGCAGCGGAAGAACGCCGCCGTGCCGGAGGAGACGCCGGAGAGCCCGACGAAGATCGCGGACGCGGAGATGAACGCGGCGCCGGCGATCACCAGGAGCCGCGGGTCGATCCTTCGCACGCGCTCCACGCTGCCGCAGTAGAACAGTTAGCACAAGCGACGCTTTTTAACCCTGAATCGGTAGCCTTCCTACCGTGACGATGAACGTCGAACGGCTGCGCGCACTGCACGCGGTGTCGGTGCACGGCACGATCGCGGCAGCCGCCGAGTCCCTGCACGTGACGCCGTCCGGGGTGTCGCAGCAGCTCGCGAAGCTCGAACGGGAGACCGGGCACCGGCTGCTCGAGCCGCGGGGCCGCGGCGTGCGCCTCACCGGCGCCGGGCACGTCCTGGCCGGGCACGCGGCGAAGGTCCTGGCGCAGCTGGCGGCCGCCCGCGCGGAGCTGGACGGGCTGCGCGAGGACGCGGTCGGGCCCGTGCGGCTCGGCTCGTTCGTCACCGCGGCCCGCGCGGTGCTGCCGCCCGCGCTCAGCGCGCTGCGGGACCGCCATCCGCGCCTGTCCCCCACCCTCCAGGAGGGCGAGGCGGAGACCGTCCTGCCCGCCCTGGTCCGCGGCGACATCGACGTGGCGGTGGTGGAGAGCTGGGACACGCTGCCGACGCCGGTCCCCGCCACGGTGTCGCGGCTGCTCCTGGCGTCGGACGTCATCGACCTCGCGCTCCCCGCCGGCCACCCGCTGGCCCGGCGGCGGTCGGTCGACCTCGCCGAGCTGCGCGGGATGCGGTGGGCGGCGTGGACGGCGGGCGGCACCTGCGAGCGGCAGCTGCTGCAGACGCTCCGCGAGCACGGCGCCGACCCGGTGATCGTCTGCAACGTCGCCGACTACCCGACGCAGCTCGCGTTCGTGGCCGCCGACCTGGCCGCCGCGCTGATCCCCCGGCTCGGCCGCGACCCGGTCCCCGGCGGGGTGCGGATGCTCGCCACCCGCCCCGCCGTCCGCCGCACGATCTACGCCGCCTGGCGGACGGACGCCGACCGGCCGGCGGTGCGGGCGTGCGTCGAGGCGCTGCGCGCGGTGGCGGAGCGCCTCGCCG
The DNA here is from genome assembly GCF_040679555.1 of Spirillospora sp. NPDC052242. Classification (NCBI taxonomy): domain Bacteria; kingdom Bacillati; phylum Actinomycetota; class Actinomycetes; order Streptosporangiales; family Thermomonosporaceae; genus Spirillospora; species Spirillospora sp. NPDC052242. The sequence goes on along the minus strand of NZ_JBFAUZ010000052.1, from coordinate 18,570 downwards.
ACGAGCCCGCCTGAGCCCGCCTGAGCCCGCCGCGCCGCTCAGGACCGGCGGCGCGGCCAGTGGACCCGGCCGCGCGGCTTGAAGATCGACAGGCCGGCGGCCACCAGCAGCATGGCGAGCTGGGCGGCGACCACCGCGACCTCCCGCCAGCTGCGCGCGGCGTCCGGGAGGGTCCCGTCGGCCGCGGCCTCCGCCATCGCCTCGGGCTGCCCCAGCACCGCCCCGAACAGGATCGTGGTGACCAGCAGCAGCAGTTTCGCGAACACCCACCAGTGCCGCAGCACGCCCCACTTGCTGCCCAGGCCGAGCGCGATCCCGCTGGCCAGCGCGATGAAGCTCAGCGGGATCCCGCCGCCGAACACCAGCACGGGCATCAGCCGGTACGCGGGCTCGACCAGCGCGGCGTCCGCGGTCAGCGTCGCGGTGAGGTTGAGCATGACGAGCGCCCACACCTCGCCGACCAGCGCCACGGACGCGAGGACGTGCACCAGCAGCAGCGTCTTGCGGACGGCCGGACGCGGACGCCACGCCCGTCCCGCGGGGCTCCTTCTCGGGGCGGCTTCCTGAACCGACATCTCACGACTCCTCGCTCTCGGTACGACCCTGCGATGGTGCGCGGCCGTCACCGGGGCCGTCGTCGGGTGTGCGGATGCTCCGGGGGGCCGCCGCCGGGAGCAGGGCCCCGGAGAGCGGCTGCGCCCGGCGGGGTAGCCGGCCGGGGATGCCGAGAATTGACCGCGCCCACGGGTGCGCGTGGGAATCGGCGGGAATGAAGGGTTGCGCCCGGACTTCACCCGATCCTTGTGGGGAACGATGCGTTTTCTTGCTCGCGCGCACCAGATGCCCGCCCGCCTGGTCGTGGGCGCGTTCATCTTGAACTCGGGGCTGTCGAAGCTGAAGGGCGACCCGGGGACCGCGGACTACATCCACGGCACGGCGAAGACGGCGTACCCCTTCCTGGCGTCGAAGGACCCGCAGCAGTTCACCCGGATGCTCGGGACGGCCGAGGCGGCCCTCGGCGGCGCGCTGATGGCGCCGTTCGTCCCGACCGTGCTCGCGGGCGCCGCGCTCACCGCGTTCGCGGGCGGCCTCACCGGCCTCTACCTGCGGCTGCCCGGGATGCACGAGAAGGGGAGCATCCGGCCGACCCAGGACGGCATCCCGCTTGCGAAGGACACGTGGCTGGCCGGGATCGGCGCGACACTCGTGCTCGAGGAGCTGACCCGGACCGCCGAGGACGGCCGCGGGCGCCGCCGCCGCTGACAACGCGCCGAGAACACCGCCCCACGGTTCGTATGGCGAGATGCGCCATACGGCACCCCCGTAGGTCGGCGGATACCGACAAGCCTTCACACCGGCCGTCAACTCGCTGTCATGGCCGGAAGCGGCCAATCCGGCGGAACGCTCTCCCTCTCGCCCGGATCACTCCCGCCCTCCCCCGCGACCGCCTCTTCCTGCGGCGGCGCGCTCGCCCCGCCCGGCCCGCCGCGCCGCCGCCGAAACGCGCGTGACCCGATCCGGTCACTCTCCGCGAGCGTTTCGGTCCGCCCGGACACCCGGCCCCGCGCGATCCGCCTGGGGCGTTCTACCGTCGATGGCAGCCACCGCACTTGCTCCCCAGAGGAAGGCGACAGGTGATGCCAGGGACGGCCACGAGCGGACGGACCCCCGGCCGGGGGCCCGCGGACGGGCGGGCGCCCGCCGCCGCGCTCGGACCACCACCGGAGCGCGGGCCGCGTCCCGCGCCCGACCTGCGGCGCCCGGGCCTCGCCCGGGTCCAGGACCGCCTGCTCGGCGGCAAGGACAACTACGCCGCCGACCGCGACCTCGCCGACCGGCTGCTCGACGTGCTGCCGGGCGCGGCCGCGGCGGCCCGGGACGGCCGCGCGTTCGTCGCCCGCGCCGTCCGGACGCTCGCCGCGCGCGGCGTCCGGCAGTTCCTCGACCTCGGCTGCGGCCTGCCCACCGACGACAACCTGCACCAGATGGCGGCCCGGTACGTCCACGGCCCCCGCGTGGTGTACGTCGACGGCGATCCGCTGGTCATCGCGCACGCCCGCGCCCGGCTCGCCGCCGACGGCGTCGCGGCGCTGCGGGCGGACCTGCGCGACCCGGCGGCGATCCTGGCCAGCGCGGAGGTGCGGCGGCTGATCGACCCCGCCGAGCCGGTCGCGCTCGTGTTCTCGTCCGTCCTGCACTTCCTGCCCGACCCGCACGGGCCCGTCGCCGCGCTGGCGGCGGCGGCCGCGCCGGGCAGCGCGCTGGTCGTCGCGCACGCCACCGGCGACTTCGCGCCCGCCGCGACGGCCGAGGCGGTGCGGCTGTACCGGGACGCGGGCGTCCCGCTGCATCCGCGCGGCGCCGGGGAGGTCGGGAGGCTGCTCGGACCGTTCGCGCCGCTGCCGCCCGGCGTGACCCCCGCGGCGGCGTGGCGTCCCGACCGGCCGCACCTTCCGGCCGGCCCGCCCCTCCTGTACGCGGCGGTGGGCGTCCTCCCCGGCGGCACCGGACAGGGGACGTTCCGCCACTGATCGCCCGATCTCGGCATGAACCGGGCGGCGACACGCCGCAAGGGCGACGACCTGGCGTTCAGCGGACGTTCAGGGGGCACTGGGCGGAGCACCGGGGAAGGGCCCCTAGGGTGGCCGGGATGCCGGCGAACACTCTGACCCCACCGGACACTCGGATCGACGCGCCCGCGGCGAGCCGGCCGCGGATGGGCTGGCTGGACGCCCTGCGCGGGATCGCCGCCCTGGTCGTGGTCTTCGAGCACTCGCTCGACGTGCTGCTGCCCGAGGTCCGCGCCACCGCGAGTCCCTGGTTCGACTTCGGACGCTACGGCGTCTTCGTCTTCTTCCTCGTCAGCGGCTACGTGGTGCCGTTCTCGCTGGAGCGGCGCGGCAGCGTCCGCGCGTTCTGGGTCGGGCGGTTCTTCCGCCTGTACCCGGCGTGGGCGGTGTCGGTGGCGCTCGCGCTGGCGCTCGCCGTGGCGGGGCTGGGCTACGGCCTGCCCGCAGCGCTCGGCGACCGGCCGTGGACGGCGGCGCTGGCGCACCTGACGATGCTGCAGGACCTCCTCGGCGTGCCGAACGTCGTCAACGTGTTCTGGACACTGTCGTACGAGATGATCTTCTACCTGCTGGTGACGGCGATGTTCGTCGCCGGGGTGAAGCGGGCCAGCGCGCGGGTCGCGCTCGGGTTCGGGGTCGCGGCGGCCCTGCTCGGCGTGGTGCTGCCGCAGCAGATGCTGGCGGCCCGCTGGCCGGACGGCACGACGCTCGTCGCCGCGATCGTCCTCGCGGCCGGGCTCGCGGCGCTGTTCGGCGGCCCGACGGTCCGGCGGATCGGCGTCGCGGTGGTGGCGACGCTGGCGCTGACGCTGCTGGTGCTCAACAGCCGCATCGGCGGGGTCGAGAGCCTGTGCATCATCGCGACGATGTTCGCCGGCACGGCCGTCCGCGGGCTGCAGGACGGCCGGCTGCGGGCGTGGCCCGCCGCCGCGATGATCGCGGTGGTGCCGGTGCTGACGCTGCTCGCGGGTCTGCGGCCGCCGCCCACCTGGTCGCAGCACGGATACCCGGAGTCGCTCGGCCTCGACTGGTCGCTGGCGGTCGCGGCGGCCTGGCTGACGTTCCTCGCGGGCCTCGCCCTGCGGCACCGGACGATGCCGCGGGCGCTCGTCTGGTCGGGCCTCGTCAGCTACTCGCTGTACCTGCTCCACCCGCTGGTGATCCAGGCGGTCTGGTCGGCCTCCGGCGGGGATCCGGACTCGCTGCCGGCGGCGGAGCGGCTCGGCTGGGGCGCCGTGCTGGTGGCAGGCGTACTCGGGTCGGCCGCGCTCGCGTACCGGTACGTGGAAAAGCCCGCGCAACGGCTGGGCAAACGGCTGACGCGGCCCCCGGCGTGACAGCGATCACCCCGGCCGCCTAAGGTGAGGCCGTCCCCGGAGGGAGGTCTTCGTGGTCGGTTCCCTGCCCGACGAACTGCCCGGCATGCTGCGCCAGCACGTGCAGGAGGCCGTCCGGGAGATGGAGCGGGAGATCCGCGAGCAGGTCCCCGAGTACTCCGGCGACGACGGCGAGTACGCCGAGCGGATCGAGCGCGCGGTCCGCGACGCGGTCGCGTTCTTCGTCGACTCGGTCGACCATCCCGACGCCGACCCCCGCAAGCTCACCGAGCTGTACATGCGGCTCGGCGAACTCGAGGCCCGGCAGGGCCGCGGCCTGGACGCGCTGCAGACGGCGATGCGGGTGAGCTGCCAGGTCGCGTGCCAGCGGTTCATCATGGACGCCTACCGGCTCGGCTGGTCGCGGGAGACGCTGGGCCGCCTCACCGACTCGCTGTTCATGCTGGTCTCCCGGATCGCCGACGCCGCCGCGCAGGGGTACGCGCGCGAGCAGGGCCAGCTGGCGACCGCGCGGGAGCGGCGCCGCGAACGGCTCCGCGACATGCTGATCATCGAGCCGTCCCCCGGGCACGAGGCGATCGCCGAGCTGGCGGTCGCGGCGCGCTGGGACCTGCCGAAGAGCATCGGCCTGATCGCCCTCCCGGCGGGCGCGCCCGCCGGGGCCCGGATCCTGCCGCCGTCGGTGCTGGCCGACTGGGACGCGCCCATCCCGTTCCTGGTGGTGCCCGACCCGGACGGCCCCGGGCAGGAGCGGCTGTGGCCCGCGCTGCGCCGGCTCGGCACCGCCGCGATCGGCCCGACGGTGCCCGTCGCGCAGGGCGCGGTGTCGCTGCGGTGGGCGCGGCACGCGCTGACGCTGATCGAGCGGGGGATGCTGCCGCGCGGCGAGCCGGTCCGCTGCGCCGAGCACGTGTCGTCGCTGGCGACGCTCGCGGCCGAGGAGCTCGTCGGCGCGACCGCGGGCGCCGTCCTCGGGCCGCTGCTGGAGCTGCCCCGCACGCGGCGGCAGCCGCTGGCCGAGACGCTGCTGACGTACCTGCAGTCCGGTGACAACGCCGTCGTCGCGGCCGAGCGGCTGCACATCCACGAGCAGACCGTCCGGTACCGGCTGCGCCGCATCCACGAGCTGACCGGCGGCCGGTTCACCGAGCTCGACGGCCGGCTGGACGTGATGCTGCTGCTCAGCTGGCTCGTCCGGTCCGGCGGAACCGGCTGACGGCCGTCAGAGGAACGCGGCGACGCGGGCGGCGAACTCCTCGGGGGTGACGATCTCGACGCCGAGCTTCTCCGCCTTGGCCCGCTTGGACCCGGCCTTCTCCCCGGCGACGAGCAGCGACGTCTTCGCCGACACCGACGAGGACGCCCGTCCCCCGGCGCGTTCGATGAGGTCGTTGACCTCGGTGCGGGACAGCCCGTCGAGCGGGCCGGACATCGCGCCGGTCGCGACCACCGACAGCCCGGCCAGCGGGAGGTCCGCCGGGGGCTCCGCCGGCTCGCCCGTCCCGTCCTCGGACGGCGCGGCGGGACGGCCGGGCGCGCCGGGCTCGGTCATGTTGACGCCCGCGGCGACGAGCTTGTCGATCAGCGGCGCGAGCGTGGCGACCTCCTCGACGCACACCGCGGCCTTGTCCGCCCCGATGCCGTCGACCTCCTGGAACGCCTCGGCGTCGGCGGCGCGGATCGCGTCCATGGTGCCGAAGTGCCGGGCGATGCGCCGGGACAGGGAGCGGCCGGTCTTGTACACGCCGAGCGCGCAGAACACCTTGCTGAGCGGCTTGGCCTTGGCGGCCTCGATCGCGGCGAGCAGGTTCGCGGTGCTCGTCTCGCCCATCCGGTCCAGCCCGATGATCTGCTCGCGGGTGAGGGTGAACAGGTCGGCGAAGTCGGCGATGAGCCCCGCCTCGACGAGCTGGTCGATGCGGCTCCCGGCGAGGCCCTCGATGTCGAGCGCGTCCCGGCCGGCGGCGTAGCGGACGGACGCGACGGCGTGGCAGTCGCGGCCGCGCACGCAGCGCCAGCGCTGCTGCGAGCGGTCGATATCGTCGCCGCAGCGCGGGCAGACCTCGGGGACCTCGATCGGCTTCTCGTCGCCGGTGCGCAGGTGCACCACCGGCGCCTCCACGCGGGGGATCACGTCCCCGGCCTTGTAGACGGTGACGTGGTCGCCGAGCAGCAGCCCGCGCCGCTCGATGTCGGCGGCGTTGTGCAGGGTCGCGTACCTGACGAGCGAGCCGTCCAGCTCGACCTCCTCCAGCTCCCCGCGGGGCGCGATGACGCCGGTGCGCCCGACGTTCCACTCGACGCCGATCAGCCGGGTGATCTTCTCGACGGCGGGGAGCTTGTACGCGACGGCCCAGCGCGGCGCCCGGGAGCCGAGCCCCGCGTCGGCCTGGTCGGCGGCCGCGTCCGCCTTGATCACGATGCCGTCGATGCCGAAGTCGAGTTCCGCGCGCAGCGCCGCGATCTCCTCGATCCGCCGCAGCACCTCCTCGGTCGTCGCCGCCGTCACCCCCGGGACGGGCGTCGCGGCGACGGTGTGCGCGCCGAGCCCGGCCACCAGCTCCATGACGCCGCTGTGCGGCAGCTCCCGCAGGCGCTCCGCCGTCTCGTCCGCGGTGCCGTCCATGGGCAGCGCCCCGTAGGCGAAGAAGGTCATCTCGACCTGGTAGGCGCGGTCCCTGGCGCGCAGCGACCCGGCGGCGGCGCTGCGCGGGTTGGCGAACGCGGCCTCCCCGGCGCCGGTGCGGGCCGCGTTGCCGGCCTCGAACTGCGCGCGGGTCATCAGCACCTCGCCGCGCAGCTCCACGGTGACCGGCTCGGCGAGCCGCTCCGGCAGCCCCACGATCATGCCCTTGCCGTGCGAGACGTCCTCCCCGGCGGCCCCGTCGCCCCGCGTCACCAGCTGGACGAGCCGTCCGCCGGAATAGCGGGCGGAGATGGCGAGGCCGTCCAGCTTCGGCTCCACGCTCCAGACCTCGACGTCGCGGCCGATCCGGCGGGCGACCCCGGCGGCCCACGACTCGAGGTCGTCGGCGGAGAACACGTTGTCCAGGCTCAGCATCGGGACGGTGTGCGGCACGTCCCCGACCACCGCTCCCCCGGCGACCTTGCCGGTCGGCGAGTCGGGCAGGACGTGCTCGGGGTGCGCCGCCTCGTAGGCGGCGATACCGCGCACGAGCCGGTCGAACGCGTCGTCGTCCAGCGGCGAGTCGCCGCCGCCGTAGTAGGCGGCGGACGCGGTGACGGCGGTCTGGACGGCGGCGGCGTACGCGGCCTGGTCGCCGATCTCGGTCGTGGGGGCCGGTGTCTCGGTCATGTCCTCATCCTTCCCGGCAGCACCGACATTTCCGGCGTTTCGGGAGGTGACCGGGCTCGGCGGTGATCACATGGGCGTCTTGCGGGGCGGGCTCGCCCCGGGCAGGGCGCCGTTCCCCGCGTTCGGCCCCTCGGCCCGCCCGCCGGCCGGCTCGGCGGCCAGTTCCTCGAAGGCGCGGGCGAGGGCGTCCGCGAACCCGTCCGCCTCGGGCAGGAGGCGCGGGTCGGCGGTCACCGCGACGTGCAGCGCCCCGTTCCAGCCGAGCGCCCCCACCGCGAGGGGCACCCCGTCGGCCAGCGGCAGGATCGGGTGGACGTCGCCGAGCGGCACCCCGGCGAGCGACATCGGGACGTCCGGGCCGGGCATGTTCGACACGATCGCGCCGAAGAACCGAGCGCGGTACACGGCCCGGGCGGCGCGCGCGTGCAGCGGCGGCGGCAGCGCGCCGAGGAGCCGCAGGACGGCGGTGCTCGCCACCGCCCGTCCGGACGCGCGGCGCCGCTCGGCGGAGCGGTGCACGGCCGCGAGCCGGTCCCGGAACGGGCGGCGGTCGACCGGCACGTCCAGCCGCAACGCGGCCGTCAGGTTGCCGGGGACGGCGGTGCGGCCGCGGCCCGGCGGGGCGGGGGCGCGCAGCGTGACGGGCACCGCCGCGCGCAGCGTCGGAGGCGCAGCCGCGCGCGGCGCCCGCCCGTCCGCCGCTTCGCCGCGCCCGGCGAGGACCCCGGCGACGACCTCCCCGACCAGCGCGAGGAGCAGGTCGGTGACCCGCACCCCGGCGGCGCGGGCGGCGGCGCGGACGCGGTCGAGCGGGAGCGTCGCGGTGCCGTACCGGCGGCGGGCGCCGAGCGGCCCGGTGATCGCGACGGCGGGCGCGGCGCCGTCGCGGGCGAGCGCGACGAGCCCCGGGACGACGGCGGCGGCGCGCACGAGCCGCCCGGGGCCGCGCGGGACGTCCGCCTCGGGCAGCGGCGGCTCGAGGATGCCGCGCAGGATGTCGACGACGCCGATCCCGTCGGCGATCGCGTGATGCATGACGATCACGGCCGCGTCCCGGCCGCCGGGCCCGCCCCGGACGAGGCAGAACCGCCACAGCGGCCGGTCGCGGTCCAGCGGGGCCGCGGCCAGCCGCGCCACCGCCTCGTCCAGGGCGCGGCGGCCGTCCCGCCCGGCGGACGGGACGGCGGGCGCATCGATCTCGACGACGTGCCGGTCGAGATCGACCTCGTCGACCGGCACCCACCGCGGGCGGCGCAGGAGCCCGGCCGGGGCGACGCGCTGGGTGAGGCGGGGCAGCCGGGGCAGCCGTTCGGCCATCAGGGCGCGGACCCGCTCCAGCGGCGGGCCGGGCCCGGCGAACTCGGCGACCCCGCCGACGACCTGCGGGACGCCGCCGTCCTCGACGTACAGGAAGAACGCGTCGGGCGCCGCCACCCGCTGCGCCCGCCCGGCGCCGCCGGCGTCCGTCCGGTGGCGGCGGCGGCGCCACAGCCGGGCGCGCAGCCACTCGGCGGCCGCGGCGGCCGGGACCAGCAGCAGCCCGCCGGGGATGTCGATGACGTAATGGGCGGCGGTCGCCACGATGACCACGCTCGTCACCGCCAGGTGCAGGACGCAGAACCACAGCAACGCGGGCCCGCAGCGGGCGCGGACGGCGGCGGCGCCGATCCACGCGATCCACCCGATGTGCAGGCTCGGCATGGCCGCGTAGGGGTTGGCGCCCGCCGAGACCACGCCCGTCCCCCAGGTGGCGGGCGGATGGTGCAGCGCGATGATGTCGGTGTAGCCGCCGCCGGGCAGCAGGCGCGGCGGGGTGACCGGCCACAGCGCGAAGCACGCGATGGCGATCAGCGTCATCCAGATCAGCGTGTTGCGCGCCCACGGGTACGCGGGGCTCCGCCGCCACCACAGGTACCCGAGGAACCCGAACGTGCCGATGACGTAGGTGGTGGCGTACTCCCACGCGGCGAGGGCGCCGAGCGGTTCGTGCCGCGCCAGGGCGTCGTTGAGGGAGCGCTCGACGTCCAGCCCGGTCCGGCGCTCGACGTCGAGCAGGAACCGCCCGTTCGCGTCGGCGGCCGCGCGGTCCCCGGCGAACGCGTGCGTGGCCAGCACGTACACGGCGAGGACGAGCAGCCCGACGGCGATCTCCCGCGCCGCCGGCGCCGCGCGCCCGTGTCGTGCCACGCCGTCCTCCCCGGATCGGCCGCCTGCCCCCTCACCGCTCATCCTTCCCCGGTTGCGCGGTGAGTCCACGGCCGAGCGGCGACCGGGAGGGGCCGGGCCAGATGTGGGTTTTTCTGCGAAAAACCGGCTCTGCCCCCTTGACTCGGACACAAGTGAGGCATAAATACAAGTGACCAAGCTTAAACAGGAGGAAACCAACATGCTTTCGGGAACGGGCCGCGCATGATCGTCACGCTGACGCTCAACCCGAGCCTCGACCGGACGATCGAGGTGGACGTGCTGACGCGCGGCGCGGTGATCCGGGCCCGTTCGGCGCGCCTCGACCCGGGCGGCAAGGGCGTCAACGTCTCCCGGGCGCTGCTGGCCAACGGCGCGGACTCCACCGCCGTGCTCGCGGTGGGCGGCGCCGACGGCGAGCAGCTGCGGCGGCTGCTGCGGGCCGAGGGGCTCCCGGCCCGGGCGGTCCGGGTCGCCGGGCGCACCCGCTCCAACGTCACCGTCGTCGAGCCCGACGGCGTCGTCACCAAGCTCAACGAGCCGGGCGGCCCGCTGTCCCCCGCGGAGCTGGACGAGGTCACCGGTGCCGTCGAGGCCGCGGCGGCGGGCGGGGCCGGCTGGGTGGTCTGCTGCGGGAGCCTCCCCCCGGGCGTCCCCGACACCGCCTACGCCGCGCTGTGCCGCCGGTTCGCGGCGGACGGCGTCCGGGTCGCGGTCGACACCAGCGGCCCCGCGCTGCGCGCGGCGGTCGCCGCCGGCCCCGACCTCGTCAAGCCGAACCTGGAGGAGCTCGCCGAGGCCGTCGGCGGCCCGGTCGGCACGGTCGCCGACGCCGTCGAGGCGGCGGGCGAGCTGCGCGCGCAGGGCGCGCGCGGCGTGCTCGTCAGCCTCGGCGCGGAGGGGGCCGTGCTGGTCGACGACGACGGCGTGGTCAGCGGCGACGCCCCGGTGGCGCGGCCGCGCAGCACGGTCGGCGCCGGCGACGCCCTGCTCGCCGGGTTCCTCGCCGCGGGCGCGCGCGGCGAGCGCGCCCTCGCCGAGGGCCTGGCCTGGGGCGCCGCCGCGGTCCGGCTGCCCGCCAGCCGGATGCCGGGGGCGCGCGACATCCGCCGCGACATCGTCCGCATCCATCCGCGCCCCGACCTGGCCCGTCCCCTCCTCACCTGACCCCCCTCCCGGGCCGCCCGGGACCACCCCACCCCCGAACGACAGGAGGCCGCGATGGCCACCGCCTACACCCCCGAGCCCGCGGGCAGCGGGCTCCGCGCGACCGTCCAGCGGTTCGGCGGCAAGCTGGCCGGGATGGTGATGCCCAACATCGGCGCGTTCATCGCCTGGGGCCTGATCACCGCGCTGTTCATCCCGACCGGCTGGCTGCCGAACGAGGACCTGGCCGAGCTCGTCGACCCGATGATCAAGATGCTGCTGCCGGTGCTGATCGGCTACACCGGCGGCCGGATGGTGCACGGGCAGCGCGGCGCCGTGGTGGGCGCCGTCGCCACCGTCGGCATCGCCGTCGGCGCGGAGCAGCCGATGTTCCTCGGCGCGATGATCATCGGCCCGCTCGCCGCGTACCTGCTGAAGCTGTTCGACGACCTCGTGCAGGACCGCGTCCGCACCGGCTTCGAGATGCTGGTGGACAACTTCTCCGCCGGGATCATCGGCGCCGCGATGGCGGTCGCCGGGCGCGCCGTGATCGGACCGGTGATGAGCACCGTGTCCGACTGGGCCGGGGAGGTCGTCGGCTGGCTCGTCGAGCACAACCTGCTGCCGCTGACGTCGCTGCTGGTCGAGCCCGCGAAGGTGCTGTTCCTCAACAACGCCGTGAACCACGGCGTGCTCACCCCGCTCGGCATCCAGCAGGCGACCGAGACCGGCAAGTCCGTCCTGTTCATGATCGAGTCGAACCCCGGTCCGGGCATCGGCGTGCTGCTCGCGTACCTGTTCTTCGGCCCGAAGCGGCTGCGCCCGAGCGTTCCCGCCGCCGCGATCATCCAGTTCTTCGGCGGCATCCACGAGATCTACTTCCCGTACATCCTGATGAAGCCGCGGATGATCCTCGCGGCGATCGCGGGCGGCATGACCGGTGTGGCGATCTTCGCGGCGACCGGCGCCGGGCTGGTCGCGTCGCCGTCCCCCGGCAGCATCTTCGCCTACCTGGCGCAGACGCCCCGGGGCGCCGGGAACTGGTTCGGCGTGTACGGCGGCCTGCTCGCCTCCGCCGCCGTCTCGTTCGGGGTCGGCGCCGCCCTGCTCGGCTTCGGGCGGCTGGCCGAGTCGGACGGCGACGGCGACGGCGCCGACGGCACGACCGCCGACGGCACGACCGCGAAGGACGGCGAGGCCGAGGACGGCACCGAGCACGAGGCCGGGGAGAAGAAGGCCGTCGAGAGCACGGCCGGCATCGGTGAGCGGGCCGGTGACGAGACCGCTCCCGGGGACGACGCCGCACCACTGACCGACCGACCCACCGAAGGGACCCCACGATGAACGGCAAGGACGTCCGCAAGCTCGTGATCGCGTGCGACGCCGGGATGGGCAGCAGCGTCATGCTCGCCGGCCACCTCCGCAAGACGCTGAAGAAGCAGGACGTGACGGTCGAGCACACCCCGGTCGACGCGATCCCCGCGGACGCCGACGTGGTCGTCTGCCACAGCGGCCTCGCCGCGCGGGCCCGCCGGGGCGCCGCCGACGGCACCCCGGTGATCCCGTTCGACGTCTACCTCGGCGACCCGGCCGTCGACCGGCTCGTCAAGGCCATCAAGGACGGCGGTGAGGTCGGTGGCTGAGCCCGCCGCGGGCGCGGCGGCGCGGCTGCTGGACCCGGCCGCGATCCGGCTGGACGAGCGGGCCGCCGGCCGCGACGAGGCCGTGCGGCTGTGCGGGCGGGTGCTCGTGGACGCCGGCGCGGTCGAGCCCGGCTACGTCGACGCGATGCTCGAGCGGGAACGCTCGATCTCCACCCACCTCGGGGAGGGCGTGGCGATCCCGCACGGGACCGCGGCGGGCCGCGACCTGGTCCGCCGCGACGCCCTCGCCGTCGTCCGGTTCCCGGACGGCGTCGACTGGGGCGGCCCGGAGGTCACCGTGTGCATCGCGATCGCGGCGCGCGGCGACGGCCACATCGGGATCCTGGCCGAACTCGCCCAGGTCCTGCTCGACCCGGACCGGGCCCGCGCGCTCCGCGAGGCCGCGGCCCCCGAAGACGTCCTGCGCCTGCTCGACCCGGCGGGCGCGGGCGGAACGACCGAAGACGACCGACTCGAAGAACAGGAACCGACCGGATGAAGGTAGCCCGTTTCCACGCCCCCGGCGACATCCGCCTGGAGGACGCGCCCGAGCCGGAGCCCGGCCCGGGCGAGCTGAAGATCCGCGTGCGGAACTGCTCCGCCTGCGGGACGGACGTGAAGATCTCCCGGTTCGGGCACCACCACATCGTCCCGCCGCGGGTGATGGGGCACGAGATCGCCGGGGAGGTCGTCGCGGCGGGTCCCGGCGCGGACGGCTGGGCGCCGGGCGACCGCGTCCAGGTCATCGCCGCGATCCCGTGCGGCGACTGCGCCGAGTGCCGGCGCGGCCGGATGACGGTGTGCGCGGCGCAGGAGTCGATGGGCTACCACTACGACGGCGCGTTCGCCCAGTACATGATCGTCCCGGCGAAGGTGCTCGCGGTGAACGGGGTGAACCGCATCCCGGACGGCGTGTCGTTCGCCGAGGCGTCGGTGGCCGAGCCGCTCGCGTGCGTCCTCAACGGGCAGGAGCTGGCGCGGGTCGGCGAGGGCGACGACGTGGTGGTGTTCGGGTCCGGGCCGGTGGGGTGCCTGCACGTGCGGGTGGCGCGGGCGCGCGGCGCGGCGCGGGTGTTCCTCGTCGAGGTCAACGCCGAGCGGCTGGAGCGGGCGGCGGCGGTGGTCAAGCCGGACGCGGCGATCGACGCGGGCTCGTCCGACGTCGTCACCGAGATCCTGGACCGGACGGGCGGGCGCGGCGCCGACGTCGCGATCACCGCGGCCGCGTCGGGCGCGGCGCAGGAGACGGCGCAGCGGCTGATGGCGCCCGGCGGGCGGGTCAGCCTGTTCGGCGGCCTGCCGAAGGACGCGCCGGTCATCTCCGTCGACGCGAACCGGGTGCATTACCGGGAGCTGAGCCTCGTCGGCGCGAACGGCTCCAGCCCGGCCCACAACGCCCGCGCGCTGGACCTGATCGCCTCCGGGGCGGTCCCGGTCGACGACCTCATCACGCACCGGGTGCCCCTCGGCGAGCTGCACGAGGCGCTCGACCTCGTCACCCGGGGCGCCGCCATCAAGGTGACCATCGAACCCTGACCGGAAGGAGGGCACGCGATGCCCGAACGGACCGTGGTCCTCGGCTCGGCGCAGGGGCTGCACGCCCGGCCGGCGAAGATCTTCGTGGAGGAGGCGGCGCGGCAGCCCGTCCCGGTGTTCGTCCGGACCGGGGAGCGCGGCCCGGTCCCGGCCGGGGGCCTGCTGGGGGTGCTGTCCCTGGGCGCCGGGCCGGGCGCCGAGGTGGTCCTGTCGGCGGACGGCGAGGGCGCCGACGCCGTCCTGGACGAGCTGGCGGCGCTGCTCGCCCGCGACCTCGACGCGGAACCGGACGCGGAGCCCGGCCCCGCGGCCGGCGCGGCGCCCTGACCGGGCCGCCGCGGGAACGTCGAGCGGGCCGGGGGCGTCGGGGACAATGGCGGGCATGTACGCCGAGGAACGACAGCAGGCGATCCTTGCCCTGGCCCGCTCGAAGGGACGGGTGGACGTCGTCGCGCTCGCGGAGGAGTTCTCGGTGACGACCGAGACGATCCGCCGCGACCTGACCGTGCTGGAGCGGGCCGGGACGATCCGGCGGGTGCACGGCGGCGCGATGCCGGTCGAGCGCCTCGGCTTCGAACCGGAGCTGGCCGCGCGGGACGCGGTGCTGACCGAGGAGAAGCAGCGGATCGCGAAGGCCGCGCTGGCCGAGCTGCCCGCCGAGGGGTCGATCATCGTGGACGCCGGGACGACCACGGCCCGGTTCGTCCAGCTGCTGCCGACCGACCGCGAGCTGACCGTGATCGTCAACTCGCCGCCGCACGCGGCCGTGCTCGCCGCCCGCCCCAACCTCACGGTGATCATCCTGGGCGGGCGGGTGCGCCCGCGGACGCTGGCCACGGTGGACGACTGGGTGCTGCGGCCGCTCGCCGACCTGTGGGTGGACGTGGCGTTCATGGCGACGAACGGCTGCTCGGTGGAGCGCGGCCTGACCACGTCCGACCAGGCGGAGGCCGCGGTGAAGCGGGCGATGATCGCCTCGTCGCGGCGGCGGGTGCTGCTCGCCGACCGCACCAAGATCGGGCACGATCACCTGGTGCGGTTCGGCGACGTGTCGGACATGGACGTCCTGATCACCGACACCGGGCTGGACACCGACCTCGCCGCCGACCTCGCCGCCGCCGGTCCCGAGGTCGTCCGCGCGTGACCGGTCCGGCGGCACGGCCGGTCCGGCGGCGTCCCGCCCGGCCGGTAGGCTGTCGGCCGGTCTCGGGGCGGCGCGGGAACGGCGCGCCCGCCGGGGGCCGCCGGACGGAGGTGGAGCGGTGACGCGGGCGTCGGCAGAGCGGGCCCCGGAGGAGGCGTCCGTCCCGGACCGGCTCCTGTCCGAGGCGACCCGGCTGTTCGCCGAGAAGGGGTTCGCCGACACCTCGGTGCAGGAGATCGTGGCCGCGGCGGGCGTCACCAAGGGCGCGATGTACCACTACTTCGGCTCGAAGGACGACCTGCTCTACGAGATCTACCACCGGCTGCTCGCGCTGCAGATGGGCAGGCTCGAGCGGATCGCCGACGGGCCCGGCACGGCCGCGGAGCGGCTGCGCGCCGCAGCCGTCGACGTCCTGGAGACCTCGTTCCGGCACCTGGACGACTTCACCGTGTTCTTCCAGTCGACGCACCTGCTGCGGCGCGACCGGCGGGAGGCCGTCCGGGCGGAGCGCCGCCGGTACCACGAGCGGTTCCGGGCGCTGGTCGAGGAGGGGCAGCGCGAGGGATCGTTCCGCGCGCCGCCCCCGGCCGACATCGCCGTGCACTTCTTCTTCGGCACCGTCCACCAGCTCGGCATGTGGTACCGGCCGGGCGGGCGGCTGGAGACGACGGCGATCAGCGAGCACTACGTCGACCTGTTCCTCAACGGCCTGCGAAGCTGACGCCGAGGGGGGTTCAGCCCTTTCGGTCAGCCCTTCTCGACGCGCTCCACCTTCAGTTCCGCTTCGGCGTACCGCGCCCGCAGCGGCTTCTTGTCCCACTTCCCGACCGTGGTCTTCGGAATCTCGTCCATGAACGTCCAGTTCTCGGGGACCTGCCAGCGGGCGACCTTGTCGGCGAGGAACGCGGCGAGCTCGGCGGCGGTCGCGGCCGCGTCGGGCCGCAGGACGACGCAGGCGAGCGGGCGCTCGTCCCAGCGGGCGTCCGGGATGCCGATGACGGCGGCCTCCGCCACCGCCGGGTGCGCCATGAGGTGGTTCTCCAGCTCGACGGACGAGATCCACTCGCCGCCGGACTTGATGACGTCCTTGACCCGGTCGGTGATCTGGTAGAAGCCGCGGTCGTCGATCGTGCCGATGTCGCCGGTGCGCAGCCAGCCGTCGTGGAACTTCTCCGGCGCCGGGTTCCGGTGGTAGGCGCCGGTGATCCACGGGCCGCGGACCTCGATCTCGCCGACGCTCGTCCCGTCCCAGGGCAGCTCGTCGCCCGCGTCGTTCACGATCCGCATCTCGACGCCGGCGGCGACGCGGCCCGACTTCATCCGCCAGTCGACGTCCTGCGCGGTGCCGGGCTCGACGCCGGGCGGCGGGAACGCCATGCCGCCGAGCGGGCTGGTCTCGGTCATCCCCCAGCCCTGGATGATCCGCAGCCCGTAGCGCTCCTCGAAGCGCTCCAGCAGGACGCGCGGCGCGGCGGCGCCGCCGGACGTGCCGGCCCGCAGCGACGACAGGTCGAGTTCCCGCTGCTCGCCGTGCGCGAGGATCGCGTTCCAGATCGTCGGGACGGCCGAGGCGAGCGTGCTGCGCTCGGCCTCGATGAACGCCGTCAGGTGCTCGGCCTGCATGAACGGCCCGGGCATGTGCAGCGTCGCGCCCGACAGGAACGCCCCGTACGGCAGCCCCCACGCGTTGACGTGGAACATCGGGACGATCGCCAGCACCCGGTCGGCCTCGGTGATGCCGACGAGCGACGCCGACTGGACGGCCATCGCGTGCAGGAACGTGGAGCGGTGCGAGTACACGACGCCCTTGGGGTCGCCGGTGGTGCCGCTGGTGTAGCACATGGACGCGGCGGCGCGCTCGTCCACGTCGGGCCACGCGAAGCCGGGCTCCTCGGCGGCGAGCAGGTCGTGGTAGCGCAGCACGGGCGCGCCGTTGCCGTTGCGCTCGAGCGGCGCCGCGTCGCCGTCGCCGACCACGACGAACGCCTCCACGGCCGGGAGTTCGTGCACGACGCGGGCCAGCAGCGGGATCAGGCTGTCGTCGACGATCACGACCTGGTCGTCGGCGTGGTTGATGATGTGCGAGAGCTGCTCGGGGAAGAGCCGGATGTTCAGGGTGTGCAGCACGGCGCCCATCGCGGGCACCGCGAAGTACGCCTCGAGGTGCTCCTGGTCGTTCCACTGGAACGTCGCGACCCGGTCGCCGGGGCGCACGCCGAGCCGGGTGAGGGCCGCCGCTAGCCGCTCGGCGTTGGCGGCGACCTCCGCGAAGGTCGCCCGCTTCGGCGTCCCTCCGCCGGTCCACGTGACGCACTCGCTGCGGCCGTAGACCCGCGCCCCGTGCCGCAGGATCGCGGCGACCGACAGCGGGAAGTCCTGCATCGTGCTCTGGATCATCACTCTTCTCCCAGTTCTTCCAGGGCCTCCAGCCCCGACTTCAGCAGCGGCTCCACGGCGGCGCCGATCGCCTCGAAGCCCTCCCCCACCGTCTGGCCGTGCAGGTACCGGTAGTGGATGCCCTCGGAGATCACCGCGAGCTTGAAGCAGGCCAGCCCGACGTAGAAGCCGAGCGCCGCGAGGTCGCGGCCGCTCCGCTCGGCGTAGCGGGCGGCGACGTCGTCCGGCGAGGGGAACCCGGGCGCGCGCATGGCGTCGCCCCGCCCCGGTTCGGGCGCCTGCCGCCGCATGTAGACGAGGAGGAGCGCCAGGTCGGTGAGGGGGTCGCCGAGCGTCGCCATCTCCCAGTCGAGGACGGCGGCGATGCGGTCGTCCGCGTCCACGAGGAGGTTGTCGAGCCGGTAGTCGCCGTGGACGACGGCGGGCGGGGACTGGGCGGGGACGTTCGCCGCCAGCCGCGCGTGCAGCGCGTCGGCGTCCGGGAGGTCGCGGCTGCGGGACGCGTCGAGCTGCTTCTTCCAGCGGCGCACCTGCCGCTCAAGGAAGCCGTCCGGACGGCCGAAGCCGGTGAGGCCCGCCTCGTCCGGGTCGACGCGGTGCAGCGCGGCGAGGGTGTCGACCATCCGCTCCCCGATCGCCGCGGCGCGCGCGGGGCCGAGCGGCGCCAGCTCGGCGGCGTCCCGGTACGGGGTGCCCTCGACCTTCTCCATCACGTAGAACGGCGCGCCGATGACGCCGGGGTCCTCGCAGAGCGCGTACGTCTCGGGGACGGGCACGCCGCCGCCCGCGAGCGCGCTCATCACCCGGTGCTCGCGGGACATGTCGTGGGCGGTGGCGAGCACGTGGCCGAGCGGCGGGCGGCGCACGATCCAGCGGCCGGCGCCGTCGGTGACCTCGTAGGTGAGGTTGGACCGGCCGCCCGCGACGACGCGGGCGCGCAGCGGGCCGGTGACGGCGCCCGGGCGGGCCCCGTCGAAGAAGGCGCGGAACCGGTCCAGGTCGAGGCCGGGCACGTCGGTCCCGAACCCGCCGGGTCCGGAGCCCGCGGGCCCGCGCTCGTCCGGGCCGGGGGCGGCGGAGTCGTCGAACACCCGCCGAGAACACCATACCGACCGGTCGGTACGCAAGAGTCCGGCCGGATTCGCGCCGATACTGTGCCCGATGACCAAAGCCCGCCCGGGATTTCTGTGGACCGGGACGTATCGCCCAGGGCGCCCCGGGGCGTTTGATCGGGGGTCATGAAGATCGCCGCGCGGGCGGCGGCGGTCACCGCGGCGCTGGTGCTCGCGGTGACCGC